>CAMBRG010000096.1 GCA_945869845.1 Opitutus sp. GAS368
AGACCCGCGGACTCTGGGACCAGGACATGATCGATAACCTCAAGTATTTCGACGGCGAGGTGAAGGACATCGATCGCATCCCCGCCGACCTGAAGGCAAAGTATCTGACCGCCTTCGACATCGACGCCAAGTGGATCGTGGACGCCGCCGCCCGCCGCCAGAAGTGGATCGACCAGGCCCAGAGCGTGAACCTCTGGATCAAGACTCCGGACCTCAAAACCCTGAGCCACATGTATCGCCACGCGTGGCACGCCGGCCTCAAGACCACCTACTACCTCCGCAGCCTCGGCGCCTCCAACATCGAGAAGGCCACCATCTCGGTGAAGAAAGAAGTCCGCGGCGCTATCAAGGAAGGCCGCGACGGCGGCCAAAACTCCGGCGACGCCGGCGGCACCCACGCCACCGAGGTCACCGCCCCGCCCTTCGCGATGACGGGCGCGGCGCCCGCGCCGGCCGCCAAGAAAGAGTATACAGCGGCTGAAAAAACCGCCTGCAGCATCGAAGCGATGCGCAACGGCGGCGAATGTGAAGCCTGTCAGTAATCTGATCAAAGCCCCGACCCACCGGTCGGGGCTTTTTTTTGATAGGGCAAATTCTCCCTAATCCGCCGCGCACAGTCCACAGTCCCTCAAGTCTCGATCCATAATTCAGCCTAACCCGCCGCCCCATGCCCACGGTCAAAATCATCGGACCGTAGCGCTTTCATTTTTACTCCAGCGATCACGGTGAACCGGCTCATGTGCATGTGCAGCGCGACGAGGCCAACGCCAAATTCTGGCTCGATTCGGTCCGGCTTGATCGCAGCCAGCGCTTTCCTGCGCAGAACTTGCAGGCCTCCAGAAATTGGTGGAGCGTCATCAATAGGAATTCAGGAGAAGATGGCATGATTACTTTGGCTCCCAATAAGACGGTCCTCGTCGAAAATCTCCGTGTGACAGCCGACACGCTCGTGGTCGATTTCGACGACGGCCGTTCCCTCTCACTCCCATTGGCTTGGTATCCTCGCCTTCAGCAAGGCACCGAAAAAGAGCGTAATATGTGGCGGCTCAACGGCGCGGGTGAGGGAATCCACTGGCCGCTCTTGGATGAAGATTTGAGTGCCGAAGGCCTCTTGGCCGGCCGCCAATCGGGTGAAAGCGAGGCGTCGTTCAACCGATGGCTGAAATCCCGGACGAAACGTCGGAGGTCATGAAAACTTACGCTGAGCCCAAGCCCCTCGGCACCGCGACGTTTGAGCCGATTCGCTATGTCCGCTACCTCGACGAAGAAGACGTTTTTGAAGTCGAGTTTGAGTCCGGCGAGACCTTCCGCGTGAGCCACGCCGCAATCCGCCGTGCAAATCAGTTGGCCGACGGTGTTGGTGCGCTGGACTCCGTCTGGATTGAAGCCGAACTGCGTGCCGGCTTCTTGGTGCGCTATACCAGCGGCGAGTTGGCTGATTGCGCCTGGGACTTTGTCAAAGAGTCGGCGTGATTACTTCGGCTACGTCTAAAGCTATCCTGATGGAGAATCTCAGTGTTTAATATATTTTGAGACCCGCACGAAAAGCGTCTATTTCCCGCTGGCCCCTTAGGGCCTCTCCCGCTGGCCTTGCGGACCCAAAACTAACAAACAACGGCCAGACCCCTTTTCTCACCCGGCCCTTTTCTCACCCGCCTTAACTTAGCGCCATTCCAGCCGGACCCCTTTTTCCGAGCCCTTTTTCCAACCGCTGTCTTGCGACGGGAATCAATCCAGCGGCTACCTGGGAACAGGATTGTAAATTTCCCTACTCAATATCCCTTTGGTCACATGGCAGTAACCCTTCGGCTTCTCGTCTTGTTACTGGTCTCCATGACCGCGGCATCAGGACAAGTCGCGCCCACCTTCACCACGCAGCCGATTAGTCAGACCGGAACAATTGGCGGGAATGTCACCTTCACCGTGGCGGCGACTGGCACCGCGCCGCTGGCTTATCGGTGGTTTAAAGACGGGATTGAAGTGGCTGGGGCCACAGGAAGCTCTTTGACGATAAGCGGCGTTAAATTATCTGACGGTGGGTCTTACCAAGCTACGGTTAGTAATTCGACCAATCAGATTAAGGCTGTGTCGGCCAGGAGCGCTTCAACGATGTTCATCCAGACCGACGGCACGCTGTGGACGATTGGAGGGGATAGCTTCGACTCGGCGAGCCAGCGATATACGCCGGTGCAAGTGGCCACAGGAGCGGCCAGCGTGTCGGGCCTCGTGCACGTGAAGACCGACGGCACACTGTGGGCGATGGGAGGAAATCGCTACGGTAATTTAGGCGATGGCACGACGACCGATCGCAGCACGCCGGTGCAAGTGGCCACAGGCGTCGCCAGCGTGTCGGCCGGCGAGACTCACACGCTATACGTGAAGACGGACGGCACGTTGTGGGCGATGGGGTGGAATGTCTACGGTCAGTTGGGCGATGGCACGACGACCCAGCGCAACACGCCGGTGCAAGTGGCCACCGGCGTGGCCAGCGTGTCGGCCGGCAGCACTCACACGCTGTTCGTAAAGACAGACGGCACGCTGTGGGCGACGGGTTACAATGGATCCGGCCAGTTAGGCGACGGCACGACAACCAATCGCAGCACGCCGGTGCAAGTGGCCACTGGCGTGGCCAGTGCGTCGGCCGGTAGTCTGTTCGTTAAGACCGACGGCACGCTGTGGGCGATGGGATCCAACGACTACGGCCGGTTGGGCGACGGCACGACAACCAATCGCTATACGCCGGTGCAAGTGGCCACAGGCGTAGCCAGTGTGTCGGCCGGCGGCGTTCACACGCTGTTCGTGAAGACAGATGGCACGTTGTGGGCGATGGGCTTAAATCTCCAAGGTCAGTTAGGCGACGGCACGACAACCAACCGCAGCGCGCCGGTGCAAGTGGCCACTGGCGTTGCCAGTGCGTCGGGCGGTAGTTTTCACACTGTGTTCGTTAAGACCGACGGCACGCTGTGGGCGATGGGAGACAATAGCTACGGCCAGTTGGGCGATGACACAAGGACCCAGCGCAACACGCCAGTGCGTATTGCCAGAGAAGTTTTTTCTAATGCGGCCACGCTCACATTGCCCCCGGCGATTACAACGCAGCCAAGCAACAGTTCGGTCACTGCTGGCAGCGCAGCGAGCTTCTCGGTCGCCGCCAGCGGAACGGCGCCGCTCACTTACCAATGGAGGAAAGACGGTGTCGCGATCAGCGGCGCGACAAGCTCGACCTACTCAATTAGTTCAACCTTAGCCGGCGCTTCAGGCAGCTACACGGTGATTGTCACAAACAGCGTTGGCTCTGTGACAAGTAGCGCAGCCGTGCTCACCGTAAACATTGCTCCTTCAATTACGACCCAACCAAGCGCCAGCACGGTCACCGCAGGAGGAGCAGTGAGTTTCTCGGTCGCTGCTAGTGGAACGGCGCCGTTCACTTACCAATGGAGAAAAGACGGTGCAGCGATCAGCGGCGCGACATCTTCGACCTACTCGATCAGCTCAACCTCAGCCGTCGATGCAGGCAGGTACACAGTGGTCGTCACTAACGGCGTTGGGTCTGTGGCAAGTAGCGTAGCCGTGCTCACCGTAAACATTGCACCTTCGATTACGACCCAACCAAGCGCTAGCACGGTCACCTTAGGTAGCGCAGCGAGTTTCTCGGTCGCTGCCAGCGGAACGGCTACGCTTACCTACCAATGGCGTAAAGACGGTGCAGCGATCAGCGGCGCGACGTCGTCGACCTACTCGATCAGTTCAGCCGTCACGAGCGATGCTGGTAGCTACACGGTGGTCGTCACCAACAGCGCTGGTTCTGCGACGAGCAATGCCGCGACGTTAACGGTAACGGCAGCGGCGACCGCGCCGACGATTACGACGCAGCCGAGTTCAAGTTCCGTCACCGCAGGTAGCGCCGCGAGCTTCTCGGTCGCTGCCAGCGGAACGGCTACGCTCACCTACCAATGGAGAAAAGACGGTACCGCGATCAGCGGCGCGACCAGCTCGACCTACTCGATTAGCTCAGCCGCCACGAGCGATGCTGGTAGCTACACGGTGGTCGTCACCAACAGCGCTGGGTCTGCGACGAGCAATGCTGCGACGTTGACGGTAACGGCGGCGGCGACCGCGCCGACGATTACGACGCAGCCGAGTTCAAGTTCCGTCACCGCAGGTAGCGCAGCGAGCTTCTCGGTCGCTGCCAGCGGAACAGCGCCACTCACTTATCAATGGCGTAAAGACGGCACAGCGATCAGCGGCGCAACATCCTCGACCTACTCGATTAGCTCAGCCGCCACGAGCGATGCTGGTAGTTACACGGTGGTCGTCACCAACAGCGTTGGGTCTGCGACCAGTAACGCGGCGACGTTAACGGTAACGGCGGCGGCGACTGCGCCGACGATTACGACGCAGCCAAGCTCAAGTTCTGTCACCGCAGGTAGCGCAGCGAGCTTCTCGGTCGCTGCCAGCGGGACAGCGCCACTCACTTATCAATGGCGTAAAGACGGTACCGCGATCAGCGGCGCGACGTCGTCGACCTACTCGATCAGCTCAACGTCAACGAGCGATGCTGGTAGCTACACGGTGGTCGTCACCAACAGCGCTGGTTCTGCGACGAGCAATGCTGCGACGTTAACGGTAACGGCGGCGGCGACCGCGCCGACGATTACGACGCAGCCAAGCTCAAGCTCTGTTACTTCGGGGAATGCAGCGAGCTTCTCGGTCGCTGCCAGCGGAACGGCTACGCTCACCTACCAATGGAGAAAAGACGGTACCGCGATCAGCGGTGCGACGTCTTCGACCTACTCGATCGGCTCAGCCGCCGCGAACGACGCCGGTAGCTACACCGTGGTCGTTACCAACAGCGTTGGGTCTGCGACCAGTAACGCGGCGACGTTAACGGTAACGGCGGCGGCGACTGCGCCTCGCTTATACAGCCTAGCGGTGCGAACGGCGCTCGAGGCCAACCAAGTCTTAATCGTTGGGTTCACCATGTCGGGCGGAGCCAAGAACGTACTACTCCGCGCTGCTGGTCCTACGCTCGGCGCGTTCGGCGTGCCCGGTACCATGGCGGATCCGAAGCTCGATCTGTACAGCGGTTCAACCCTCATTACCTCCAATGACAACTGGGGCGGTAGTCCGAGTCTGGCCGCAACCTTCGCCTCGGCGGGTGCATTTGCCTACGCCTCGGCGACCAGTCTCGATGCTGCTTTGGTTTCCTCCATTAACGGCGGCAGGACCGCTCACGTTTACGGTCCCGCCGCCGGAGCCGTGCTGGTTGAAGGTTATGATGTGGGCAGCGGCGATGCCCAAAAATTTACCAGTTTGTCCGCCCGCAACCGAGTTGGCACAGGGGCGAACATCTTAATCGCTGGTTTCAGCATATTGGGTGAAGGTAAACGCAACCTGTTAATCCGCGCCGTAGGACCAACCTTGGGCCTGTTCGGGGTGCCGAGTGTACTGTCCGACCCCAAACTAGAGATTTACCAAGGTTCCACCAAGATCGGCGAAAACGATAATTGGGCTGCGACCCTCTCGACCACGTTCTCATCCGTCGGAGCGTTTGGTCTCACCCAAGGCAGCAAAGATGCGGCCATCACGGTATCACTGCCAGCAGGGGGCTATACCGTTCAAGTGTCCGGCGCAGATGGCGGCGTGGGTGAGGCGCTGGTTGAGATTTACGAATTACCGTAACGTGGGGGCGCGATCCGAAGGGGTCTGGCCTGTGCCGGTATGATCCGGAGGGATAGGTGACACTCTGTCCGGGGTGATAGGTAACAGTCGGGGGCGTATGCCCTGGCTAAATCTAACACCTATGGAAGAGCTCAACCGGTTCGTAGTCCTCGCGCAAAGCGGACGCTTTAGCGTCACGGATCTGTGCGAAGCAATTCGGGATCAGCCGCAAGACCGGCTACAAGCATCTGGAATGCTACGCCGCGCTCGGTCTGACGGGCCTGCGGCCTCGCAGCCACCGGCCGCACGTCTGTCCGCAACGAGTCATCAGGGACGGGTTTATCGGGCAATTCACGCCCGGATAGCCCAGCGGAGTTTGGCGGAGGAGCTGCGAGGGTTGGCGCGGCGTTCTTCGGGGCCGGCGCGGACGACCTCGTCGTTGGTCGCGCGGTAAATGCCGTCTCGCATGCCGGTGCGGAAGGCCTGCTTCACGCGGCGATCTTCGCCAGAGTGAAACGTCAAGATCGCGACGCGGCCGCCGGGTTTCAGGCAGGTGGGTAGCTGGCGCAAAAACAGATCGAGCACGCCGAACTCGTCGTTCACCGCGATGCGGATCGCCTGAAAGACGCGGCGCACGCTGTCGTCGATGGTCTCCGGATCTTGGCGCGGCGCGTGTTCGCGGAGGATCGCGCGAATCGCATCGGCGAGTTGGAGCGTGCGCGTCAGCGGCTTCTGGGCCCGGCGAGCGGTTAGCTCGCGAGCCAGCAACTCCGCGTAGGGTTCGTCGGAATTTTCGGTGAACGCAGTGGCCAAGTCGGCCGCCGAGACGCGCCCGAGCCACTCGGCGCCGGAGGGCGCGCGCGCGGGATTCAGTCGCAGGTCAAGCGGGCTGTCGGTCTTGAACGTGAAACCGCGGGCCGGATCGTCGAGTTGCATCGAGGAGACTCCGAGATCGGCTAAAATGGCGTCGACGCCGGCGAGGCCGAGGCCCGCGAGCACCTTGGGCAGACCGGCGAAGTTGGAGCGGATAGCGGTAAAGACGTCTTCGCCCCAACCGGCGGCGCGGAGGCGGGCGGTGGTTTTGGGGTGTTCGACCGGATCGACGTCTAGCCCGATGAGCCGGCCGCCGGGAGTGAGACGCGCGCATAATTCCCGGGCGTGCCCGCCGAAGCCGAGCGTGCAATCGACCGCGTGTTCACCGGGTCGGAGCGCGAGCACCGCGAGAATTTCGGCGACCATGATCGGGCGGTGACTACCGGCGGGCGTTTTGCCGGCGGCGAGCACTTTGGCGACGTCGGCGGCGTAGCGCTCTGGATTCAGTTCTTTGTATTTATCCGCAAACCGCCGAGGATTTTTGCCCGCGTAGCGCGGCCGGCGCCGGTGCGGAGCGGGCGGAATGGCGGAGGGATCAGGGTCGGGAGTTGAGGAGCTGATCGAGCCATGAAGCATGTTTTTACCGGTAAAAGCTACAGGAGAAAATTAGACGCCTGCCTCGAGGATCGCGGGGGCGGCGGCAGAGCGGTGGGGCTCAAACGGCCACTCGTTTTTCCGACCATACCGAAGCCGATCGGGGGCGACTTCAGCGAGGGCTCACTTCGCCAAGAACAGCCCCGCGCCGGGTCCGACCGGCAACCCGAGTGCGATCCAGCCCATCAGCATCAGCGTCCACGCCGCTAAAAACGCGATCGTGTAGGGCAGCATCAACGAAATCATCGACCCGATGCCGGTTTTCGGCATGTAGCGCACCGCAAAGCCCAGAATCAGCGGGAAATAGGGGTTCAGCGGCGAGATGATGTTGGTGCAACTGTCACCCACGCGGTAGGCTCCTTGCACGATCTCCGGCGAATAGCCGAGCAGCATAAACATCGGCACAAAAATCGGCGCCAACAGCGTCCACTTCGCCGAGGCGCTGCCAATCACGAGATCGACGCAACCCGTGAAAAATACCAACGAGACCAGCAAAATAATCGGGCTGTCCTGCAGATTCAGGCCCTGAAGCACGCCGGCACCTTTGACCGCCATGACCGTGCCTAAATTGGTCCATGTGAAGTAGGCGAGAAATTGCGACGCGAAAAAGGCCATCACGATATACGAGCCCATCGTGGATAACGAAGCCTCCATGCCCCGGACCACATCGTGGTCGTTCCGAATCGTCCGGGCCCCGATCCCGTAGGCGATGCCCGCCGTCAAACCGTAGAAAAAAATAAAGAAGATCAGCCCGCGGATAAAATAGGAGGCGAGAAACGACGGGTTCTTCGGATCGACCAAAAATCCACCCCGGGTCAACGCGCCCACGAGCACGACCGCCGTCACCGCCAGCACCGTGATCGCCGCGAAACGCAGGCCACGCTTCTCGTCGGCCGAGAGCGGTTTGATTTCACCGCGCGGGGCGTCGCCGATGTAAGGACCGAGACGCGGCTCGATGATTTTCTCCGTCACCCACGCGCCGACAAAAGTGATGAGCACCGAGGAGGCCGCCATGAAATACCAGTTCGCCGCCGGCGTGACGACGATCCCCGGTTTCACCACCGCCGCCGCCGTTTGCGTGATTCCGCCGAGCAACACGTCGAGCGTCCCTAAGACGATGTTGGCGTTGAAGCCCCCCGCGACGCCCGCAAACGCCGCCGCCAGCCCCGCCAGCGGATGGCGGCCCGCGACGTGAAAAATCGCCGCACCCAGCGGGATGTAGAGCACGTAGCCGACATCGGCCCCGGAGTGCGAAAGGATGCCACCGAAAACCAAAATCGTCGACAACCACCGCCGGGGCGCCGCCACCACGACCATCCGCAGCGCGGTCGTGATGAGCCCAGTGCGTTCCGCGACCGCGATCCCGACGAGACACGCCAGCACCGAACCCAGCGGAGGAAAGCCCACGAAGTTGGGCACCAAATTCAGCAACATCCGCTGCAGCCCCTCGACGTTGAGCAGGCTGATCACCGGCACGCTCGCGCCCGTCGCAGGATGAGTCACCGCGACTCCCATTCGACTAAAAACCCACGACAGCCCGACCACGATCGCCGCCAACAAAGCGAACAACGTGGCCGGATTCGGCAGCAAGTTTCCGAGCCGCTCGACGACGTTTAAGACGCTTTGAAAGCGTGACGATTTCGCGGACGAGGCGGAAGCGGATGGCATGACGCGAAGCAACCGAAGCCATATTCCACGTCAATTCCAACGACGACCGTTACGAAGGACTCCAGCCAATGTAGGGCAGGGTCTTCGACCCGCCCTCAAACACTCTCGGCGTGACAGGGCGGGGCAAAGACCCGCCCCACCCTATCTCCCGCGCAAATCGCGGGCGCTAACCGCTTAGAACGGCACTTCTTCGTCCGACGGATGAGTCGGTGCCACCGCCGCCAGCTCAGCCGCGGCGGCTGCGCTCACGCCGGCTGTCGCCGACTTCACGCCATCGGCCTGCCCGAGGGTGCCTTTGTTTTGATGCCAAAGCGTGCGTGCCGCGTTGCGGAGGGTGGTCTCCTGCGGACGCGCCGGATAAGGTTTGCCGCTGCTATCGAGGCGCGGCGGCTGCTCCGTCGCATACCAGGAGAGCGATCGCTCGCTGAGCTTGGAGAGCGCGACGCCGTTGTTTTTGCCGAAATGGACCTGCACGTCGCCCGCGTTGGGCACGACCTCGGTCGGTTGCGGGATAATCTCGTCGCCACCCATGCCGCCGCCACTGCTCGCATAGCTGGTCGCCGTGCTCGGGGCGCGGACCGGAACGCTGCGGGGGGCGCTCTTGGTCGCCTCGGTCAGGAGCTTCCGGATGCTTACCAATTCTTCGTGGATGGATTTGAGAATGTCTTCGTTCATGCGGGATAAATTGCGCTCCAGCTCGGTGCCAGCGAACCACGCTGGCAAACACTTTTCTGGCCCGTCGCTTCAACCCGCGCGCCTCCGGCGCTCAGCGCTCCGCACCCAACTCTCAGCTCTCAACTCTCCCCCACGCCCTTCAGATATAATACATCTCGGCCTGATGCTTGGTCGCGAGTTGGTTGAGCGTGTAGCTCTTGGTTTTTTTTACGAGCGTGGTGCCGATCTCGTCCCAGATTTGTTTCATGCGGCGACCGCTGCGACCGGCGACATTGCCACTCAAGTGCAGACACTCGCCCTCGACGGCGACCAAGATGTCGTAGAGTGAAATCTCCTCCGGCGCGCGGGCGAGGGTGAAGCCGCCCTGGCTGCCGCGCCGGCTCACGATGAGCCCGTGAGTGCGAAGCTTGCCGAGAATCTGCGCGAGGAAACTCGCCGGCACTTCTTCGGTCTTGGCGAGTTGCTCGATCTGCGCGAGTTCGCCCGAGCTGTGGAGCCGCGCCAGCTCCGCCATCACGCGACAGGCATAGTCCACTTTCACGGAGATTTTCAAATTCGGTGGGTGCGCGCAAACGTCTCCGTCCGCTCAGATTACGTAATCGGCATTCTCCGTTTTCACGCTTTCGCGAGGCGGCCGCATCATGCCCGCTGCCACCGTCGCATTGGTGCCCGGCTCGATCAAAATAAACGAACCGGTCAGCCGGTTTGTCGCGTAGCCGTCGAACACCAAGGGCTTCGCCGCGCGCAGGCGAATTTCGCCGATGTCGTTCATCGCGAGCTCGGTCGGCGCAGCCCCGGATTCGAGGGTATCGAGATTCAGTTTACTCACGATCTCGGTGATCGCCACCTGCACAGTGTGGGTCGTGTGTTTGAGGAAATATTTCTTCCCGGGTTGGAGCGGTCGGGAGTGCATCCAACACACCTCGGCCTGCAGGTCGGCGTGTGAGCCGGGTAGATGTGCGTCGAGCCCGACCAGCATCGAGCCGCGACTGATATCGATGTCGTGCTCCAGCACGAGGGTGACGGACTGCGGGCAGAACACCTCCTGCACCGGCCCGTCGAAGGTCCAGATTTGCTTCACCGTGGTCGTGAGGCCGGCGGGGAACGCGATGATTTTCTGCCCGACGCGCACGATGCCGCCCGCGATTTGTCCGCTAAAACCGCGGAAATCGTGGAGCGCGGCGTCGGTCGGATTATTGGGCCGGTTGACCCACTGCACGGGCAGGCGAAACCCGTTGAGATTCCAATCGCTCGCGATGTGAACCGTCTCGAGGTGACCGAGCAACGTCGGGCCGACATACCACGGGGTGTGTGGCGAGGCATCGACGACGTTGTCCCCGTTGAGCGCACTCATCGGGATGAACTTCACGTCCTTGATATCGAGGCGCGGAAGAAACTCTTCGAACTGCGCGCGGATCTCCAAGAAGCGCGCCTCGCTCCAGCCGACGAGGTCCATTTTGTTCACGGCCACGACGAGGTGTGGGATGCGGAGGAGCGCGGCGATCGCGGTGTGGCGGCGGCTCTGCTCGATCACACCAAGGCGGGCATCGACGAGCACGATGGAGAGATTGGCCAGCGAGGCGCCCGTCACCATGTTGCGCGTGTATTGGACGTGGCCCGGCGTGTCCGCGATGATGAACTTCCGACGCGGCGTCGCAAAGTAGCGGTAGGCGACGTCGATCGTGATGCCCTGCTCGCGCTCGGCGCGCAGTCCGTCAGTGAGGTTGGCGAGATTGATCTGCCCACCGCCGGTGATGTCGGCTGAGCGTTCGAGCGCCTCGATCTGATCTTCCATCAGCGATTTCGAATCGTAAAGGAGCCGCCCGATGAGCGTGGATTTGCCGTCGTCGACGCTGCCGCAGGTATTGAAGCGGAGGATGTCGACCGGAAGAGGAGAAGCGGTGTTCAAGGGCATGAAGGGATACGGCGAAAAATTGGGCATCAAAAGTAACCCGCTTTTTTGCGGTCTTCCATCGCGGCCTCGGAGGACTTGTCGTCGGCGCGCGAGCCGCGCTCGGTCACGCGGGCGGCGGCGATCTCGGCGATGATATCGGCCGTGGTCGAGGCGGGCGACTCGACGCAGCCCGTGCTGATGATATCGCCGATGGTGCGCACGCGCACGACGAGTTCGCGCACGTCCTCGCCCGGCTTTGGCGGCTGGAGGGCGTTGACCGGCAACCATTGGCCCGCGCGTCGCACGCAGAGGCGTTGGTGGCTAAAGTAGATGCTCGGCACCTCGAGTTGCTCGCGCTGGATATACTCCCACACGTCCATCTCGGTCCAGTTGCTGATCGGGAAAACGCGCATGTTTTCCCCGGGGTTCAGGCGACCGTTGTAAAGATTCCAGATCTCCGGGCGCTGGTTCTTCGGATCCCATTGGCCGAAGCTGTCGCGGAAACTGAAGAAACGCTCCTTCGCGCGGGCTTTCTCTTCGTCGCGACGCGCGCCGCCGATGCAGCAATCGAAGCGAAACTCATCGATGGCCGCGAGCAGCGTCGGAATCTGAAGCCGGTTGCGGCTGATCTCGCCGGGGGCAGGCATCGCGATGCCTTTTGCGATGGCGTCCTCGACGGTGCGAACAATGAGCTTCGCGCCGAGCTGCTTCGCGCGACGGTCGCGGAATTCGTTTAACTCCGGGAAGTGATGACCGGTGTCGACGTTGAGCAGCGGCATCGGAAACTCCGACGGGCGAAACGCTTTTTCCGCAAGCCGCAGGAGACAGATGGAGTCCTTGCCGCCGGAGAAAAGGAGCGCCGGCCGCTCGAATTCGCCCGCGACCTCGCGCATGATGTGGATGGCCTCGGTTTCGAGGTGCTGGAGATGGTCGAGATGGTAGTTGCTCACGGTGATCGGAGTTCGGAGATCGAAGAGAGAAATGGTCCAAGGCCGGGTGCCGGACGGCCCATCACGAACTGCGCGACCCGAGCTCCGCGACGGCCGCGCCGTGCACCGCCGATTTACCCCACGAGGCGTGCAATCCGCATTCGCGTTTCTCGTCGGCCTTCGCCGGATCGAAGTAGTCCCACTCGTTCGGCAACTGGTGCTGCGTCAGGTAGGCGTCGAGTTCGACGTCGCTGAAATAGAAAAGCGGACTCACCTTGAGCGCTCCAAAGTTCTCATCGAGAGACACGATATCGAGGCCCGCGCGATTAGGATTCTGGACTTTGCGTAAGGCCGTAATCCACACCAGCGGCGCCAACTCCTTCATCCCACGTTGAAACGGCTCCAACTTCATCACCGCGCTGAATTTCTTCAGGCCCGCCTCGTCTTCCGTAGTCGGAATCGGGCCGGAAATCGCGTCCCGATGCGCCGCCGTCACCCGGGGAAGGTAGGATTTTAGATTGAGGCCGAAGCGGACGCGCAACGCTTCGGCGTGCTGGTAGGTCGCCGGCCGGTTGTAACCGTGATCGACCCAAAGCACCGGAATTTCAGCCTCGGCCTGCACCGCAAGATGCAGGATTGCAGCTTCATACGGACGAAAATTGGTGGATACGATCGCGCGACCCGGAGCCTGGGCCACCGCCCAACGCACGATCTCCAACGGCGACTGGAGCCGCAGCTTGGCGTTCAGTTGAACGAGGTCTTCGGATGAAAATGTTGGCATAACAAGAAGACTGCTTGCCTCATCCTTCCAACGGGTAAAGGCTAAAACAAGTCATATTTACTAAAGTAGTCATGTTTCCCGAAAGCACCCCCACTTTTGCCCCGAGCGATGCTTGGACCGGCCGCGTCGCCTTGGTCGGCGCCGGCCCCGGCGACCCGGAGTTGCTCACCCTCAAGGCCCACCGCCTCATCCGCGCGGCGGATGCCGTGGTGCATGACTATCTCGTCGCGC
>CAMBRG010000097.1 GCA_945869845.1 Opitutus sp. GAS368
CCTCGCAGAAAACCCGCCGGCTCACAACGGGGTGTTCGGCACTACATCGCTCCAAAAAATCAACTTCCCTCGTAAACCGCCCCGCTGGAAAAATCGCTCTCCTCTGAAACTATTTTCACTCCCTGCTCCAACTGCGGAACTCGGGTTAAATCCCGTGGGTTGCCAATCCTGTGGGTGACCGAATCGAAGCACGGCGAGCGCTGCGATGCTGAAGATCAATTGGGTTGGGGTGCGCAACATTGGTGGTGCCATGGCCAAACTCTTCGACCACGCCACGGCCGACCGCGTGGCCCGCGGCGCTGACTACGACTGGAGCTCGGAGCGAGGCCGCGATCCGTTCGCGGTGATCAAAGCGCTTGAGCCCCTGCACGCCGCACCGCATCGGCGCGCCCCCCCCTGGGTTTCCGTCACTCCAGCCCCAGCGCCTTGCGCCCTTCCGGAGAAATCATCTGTGGCGTCCAAATCGGATCCCAAACGATGTGCACCTTTGCCGAAGTGACCGTGGGTAACGCGGCGATTTTTTGCCGCGCATCTTCCGCGATGGTCGGCCCCATTCCGCAGCCTTGCGCGGTGAGAGTCATTTTTGCTTCGACCGTGTGTGAGCCGTCGCCCGCCCGCTCGATCGCCAAATCGTAAACGAGTCCGAGATCCACGATGTTAACGGGAATCTCCGGATCGAAGCACGTCTTCAACGCCGACCAGACGGCCGCCTCGTTAAACTCGCCCGCGGCCACCGCGCTGGGCGCCGCCGGCGGCACATAACCCACGATGGCACCGACGTGTTCGCTCGCGATTCGAAAAAGCCCTTGATCGGTGCGGACGGTCACATTGCCCCCAAGGGTCTGCGTGATGAACACGCCGGATCCGGCTGCCAATGTAGTTGGATGACCGGCGGGAATTGAGGTCGCGGGCGTGGCCTGTTTGAGCGTTGTTTCCATGGTGGCGGTGGTTAACGGATTGCTGGCTCCAACGGCATCCGGGCGTAGATGCCCCGGGGATCATTGAAGTTCTTCAGGGCCGAAATCTCTTTCTGGAAACGCCGCGTCACTTCGCCGACGAGGCCGGTACCGACCCGGGCCTTCGCCTCCGGCGCGAATTTGTCCATCAACTCGGCAAGGGCTTCGGCCAGTTCCTTCTTTTGCGGAAACTCCACGATGCGGAAGTTGCGGCCCAAGCCCGCTTTCTCCGCGGCAAACTGCACCGCTGAATCCAAGCCGCCGAGCTCGTCCACGAGACCGAGTTTCTTCGCTTCCAGTCCCGACCAAACTCGACCTTGAGCGATCTCGGCCACTACCGCGGGGCTCAAACTTCGGCCTTCGGAAACTTTTCTAAGAAACTCGCCGTAGGTCCAATCGATGATGCGCTGGGTGACCTCGAGCTCGGCGGCGGTCTTGGGCCGCGAAATGGTGAGCATGTCGGCGTAGCGCCCGGTTTTGACGCTGTCGAAGGTAATGCCGACATTGTTCGCGAGCTGCTGCACGTCGAACTGGAGACCAAAAACGCCGATCGAGCCCGTCACGGTCGTGGCCTCGGCAAAGATTCGGTCCGCGTAAGCCGAGATCCAATAACCGCCCGATGCGGCATAGCTGCCCATCGACACGATCACGGGCTTGGATTTCTGGGCGAGCTGAACCTCACGGCCGATGTTTTCGGAGGCGGACGCACTGCCGCCCGGGCTGTTCACCCGCAGGACAATGGCTTTGACGTTGGCGTCCTGACGCAGCCGCCGGATTTCCTGGGCGAACTTAATCCCGCCCACGTCGCCGATATCGCCGTCACCATCGACGATGTCGCCCTCGGCGTAAACGATCGCAATCCGACCCCGACCACCCGGCGCGGAGACGTCACGGGGTTTCACCAAGTCGACCACGTCCTTCGAAATCTTGGCGTAAGACGCTAAGGAGATTTGCTTGAAAGCGATCTTCTCGCCGGCAGCCGCGCCCGTTTTCGCCCGGATCTCCGCGATCACCTGATCGCGATAGGCAATGCGATCGACCAGTTTGCCAAGTTTGGCGGCCTCAGGCCGGATGAGACCCTCGGCGTCGACGACGGCTTGAATGGCCTCAGGGGTCAGCCCACGCGCCTCCGCGAGGTCGGCTACGATGGAGCTCCACAAGTCGCCGAGGAGCTTCTCGGTTTCCTCCCGGCTCTCCCGACTCATGTCCTTCCGGGTAAAAGGCTCGCCGAACGACTTGTATTTTCCGGCGCGCGAGACTTGGACGCCGATCCCGTATTTCTCGAACATCCCGGCAAAAAACATGGGCTCGCTCGCCAAGCCAGGCATCAAAATCAGGCCGTAGGGATCAAGCACCACTTCCGAAGCGACCGAGGCCAAATAGTAATCTTTGGTGCTCACGGACTCGAGGTAAGCCGTGATCGGTTTACCGCCGGCTTTAAAATCCATCAACGCCGCGCGGACCTCTTTGAGCGCGGCCAGACCTGATCCGTAGCCCTCTTGCACGAGTGAGCCCGTGATGACGAGGCCCGAGATCCGGTCATCGGTCTTCGCCGCTCGAATCGCGCGGGTGACCGAACGCAGTTGCAGCGTCGCATGGTTGGAACCCCCGAACGGCCCGAAATCGATCAGGGGCGGCGCGTCCGTGAGGTTGGACGCCAAATCGAAAACAAGGTACGAGCCGCGTTCAAACGACGGGGCTTTTGTGTCGGTGTTCAAGGCCATGATCGCGCCCAGAATTCCGACAAAAAGCAGCGAGGCGCCGACCGAAAAAATGACCATCGCGGCCAAGGCGCCGAGCAATGAAGTGAAGAAATTTTTCATGCAGTTCCTGCAGACGGTAGCTGCAATACCCGGCGCAGCCAGTCGAAACGCAATATCGGACTGGTGCGTTATCGGCTAAAAATCGGCCGAAATGGGCCGACTGTAACCACAGCGTCACACCCGCGCCAACGAACAGGTTGCGTCTTGGGCGCGTCGGCTCAGTTTTCCCGACATGAGCGAGCAAAAAGAACTCCTGACCACCAACCGCAAGGCTCTCACGATCAACCTCGATGAGCCGCGTTACGGCACGTTCGCGGAGATCGGGGCCGGGCAGGAAGTAGCGCGCGTCTTCTTTCAGGCCGGCGGTGCGTCGGGCACGATCGCCAAGACCATCTCTGCTTACGACATGACGTTCAGTGACGCCATTTACGGGAAGGCGCCTCGCTACGTTTCCCGGGAGCGGCTTGGACTCATGCTGGACCACGAGTATCAACTCCTGATCGAGCGTCTCGCCGGCCAACGTGGCGACCGCACCACCTTTTTCGTCTTCGCCGATACGGTCGCGGCCCGCAATTTCAAGGGCACCAATGAAGCGCATGGCTGGATGGGCATCCGCTTTCAAATCACCCCGGGCGGCCCTTACAGCGATGTCGTGCTGCATGTTCGGATGTGGGACAAAGAGAACGTCCTCCAGCAACAAGCCCTCGGCATCATCGGGGTGAACCTGATTTACGGCGCGCTCTATTATCACGACGACCCACGCAAGCTCGTCGAATCGCTGCTGGATAATCTTTCCGCCGATCGGATCGAGGTCGATATGCTCAAGTTGAGCGGTCCCGCGTTTCAAGACGTGGATAACCGCCTCATGTCCCTCCTGCTGGTTGAATTTGGTCTCACCCATGCCGTCATGTTCGGCCCTGATCGAGACGTGCTCCAACCCTCCGAGGTGCTGCGCAACAAACCGATCCTCGTCGAACGTGGGTCTTTCCGTCCGGTCACCCTCGTCAACGTCGACATGCTCAACTGCGCCACGGCGCAGTTTGTCCAAGAACCCCTCGTGAAGGGCAAAGAGGTCGTGGTGGTGATGGAGATCACGATGAACAACCTGCTGGCCGCGGGTGAAATCGATGCGCAGGACTTTCTCGCGCGCGTCGATCTGCTCGGCGACATCGGTTTCACGGTGTTAATTTCAAATTACTCCGAGTATTACCGCCTCACTTCTTACATTCGGCGTTACACCAAGGAGATGATTGGCGTCGCGATGGGCATCAATAACCTCGTCGAGATCTTCAACGAAAAGTATTACGAAAATCTCGAAGGCGGAATTCTCGAGTCCTTCGGCCGGCTCTTCCGCAATGCCGTTAAGCTCTATATCTATCCGATGCGCCAGGAGGGGCTCGAACTTTACCACGGCTCCGGGCAAACCCCGAGCAGCCCAGTCGGACGTCCCGCCCATCACGCCTTCGCTTCCGCGGTGCTCATCAACGCCAAGAATGTCCAGATCGTCGGACACCTGCGCAACCTCTACGCTCACTTGCTTGAGGCCCACTACATCGACTGCATTGTCGGCTTCGATCCCACGATCCTCCATATTTTTTCCCGCGATGTGCTGCGGCGAATCAAGGAAGGCGATCCGACGTGGGAGCGGATGGTGCCCGACGTCGTCGTCGAAGCGATTAAGAAGCGGGGCCTTTTCGGCTACACCCAAACGGTCGGCCCCGCCTAAGCGCCGGATCGGATCGTTACAGTTTTTCGTTGGGTTCAACGCGGCCGCGACCGCGGAGGGAGCGTTCGACTCTCCCGATTAAACCCCGGTCCACCGCAGCGATCGTCGCATCCTGTTTGGAGCGGACCCTCTGCCGGGGTGACTTCAATCCAAGTCGGGCTGGCGTGAAAGATTTTGCGTCTTTTCGCGTGTTTTGCGGCCGAGAAAGCTACTAGCCTCCTCGTTCCATTCATGCGCTTCCACAAATACCACGCACTCGGCAACGACTACATTGTCCTCGATCCCCGCGATTTTCCCTCGTGGCAGGCGGCTCCGACGGTCGAGCAGATTCGGGTCATCTGTCATCGCAATTTCGGCGTCGGCTCCGACGGCATTCTCTGGGGGCCACTTCCCTCCGCGTTGAGTGAATTTGGTTTGCGGATATTCAATCCGGACGGCTCCGAAGCGGAAAAATCCGGCAACGGCCTTCGCATCTTCTCCCGCTTTCTTTGGGATCAAAAGCTCGTCACGAAAACAGCTTTCACGGTGGAAACTCCCGGCGGTCACGTTCAAGTTGTGGTCAAGGAAAACGGTCAACTCCTCACGATTGCGATGGGATCGGTCAGCTTCGACCGTGATAAAATCCCCGTCGCTCTGGCCGGCGCGAACCGCGAGGTGATCAATGAGAAAATCACTATCCTTGACCGTGAATTCACCTTCTGCGCGGCGACGATCGGCAACCCCCACTGCGTCATCCCCCTGCCCGCGGTGACGCCCGAGTTGGCTCACACTTACGGCCCGCACCTCGAAAAACATCCGCTCTTCCCTCGCAAGACCAATGTCCAATTCCTCCAAGTCATCGACCGCGCGAATATCCGCATCGAAATCTGGGAGCGCGGTGCCGGCTACACCCTCGCGTCGGGCAGTAGCAGCAGTGCCAGCGCGGCGGTCGCCTATCGGCTCGGGTTGGTGGATCGCGACGTGACCGTGCACATGCCCGGGGGCACGATCGGGATCGAGATCGGCGACGGTTATGCCATCATGATGACCGGCACTGTGAACCAAGTGGCCGAGGGCACCATGCACCCGGAACTATTCGCGGTTAAGGCCTGATTTCGCCCGCCAGGATCATAAAAGGGCCGGTACTATCGGCACCGGCTCGGTCCCTGCCGAAGCGCTGCACTTCGCTCCGATCAATACTTCACCGCACAACCGTAGGGTTGTGGGTCGCGCTCGGCTCGATGGCTTTGCCAGCCTTCAAGGCCGCGAGTGCACCCGTCACGTAGTTCGTTGCCCGCTTAATGTCTTCTTTGTGCGTCGAGCGGACGCTATCAGTCGCGCCAGCGTAAACGAGCACGCCGTCCTTGTTGATTACGAACAGATGCGGGGTGGTCTTGGCGCCGTAGAGTTTGCCGACTTTGCCGTCTTGATCTCGGAGATACGCCGCCTGCGCTCCGCCCACCGCCTTCGACCACTTCGCCACCTGGCCTGGGGCGAAATCACCCTGCGCACCTTTTTTGCCAGAGTTGATCAGTAACCAAACGACACCGTCCGCTGCGGCCGCCTTCTGGAGCGAAGGAAGATTACCGCTCTCGTAATGTTTTTCCACAAACGGGCACTCCGGATTTACCCACTCGAGCACAACCGTCTTCCCCTTGAAATCGGCCAACCCATGCGACTTCCCCGTGATGTCGGTCAAGGTGAACGCAGGCGCGGCTTGCCGATTTTAGCGAGGGCTTGCAACGGAAGAAGGCAGAAAGCGACCGCCAAACCCGACGCGGCAAAAAACGATAGGGCGCTATTTTCATGATGGACCCGAATTGGGAGTGAACGCCCGGTTGGATCGCGCGCGAGCTCAACTTCATGAAAATCCCCAGCCTCGTTTTCAATCGCGGCCCCCTCGTTTCCACGACCTTGAGAAATTCTTTGCCGACTCGGCGGCGGGTCTCATCGTTCCCTCTGTGATTGGTTGGATCGCTGATTTTCTCCGCTTGGCTTCGAGCCTCCTCTTTTGGAGCACCGGCAAAACTCTGTTGCAGCGGCGCGGGCCAAGCGATTCCGGCCAATCGAGCGGCAGCCGCGTTGCCGACCACACGCCGGAAGCCTGCTGGCCGGGGGCCGGTTGGACCGCGGTGCCAGATCCGATGAAGCGCGCCACTCCGCTCGTGGGAGCACGCACCCTCGCCCCGGCCGAACATCGGTTTTTTTCGAGCGCCGGACGCCTCCAACCTGTCTGTTGTCGGCCGCTCTGCAAAGGGCGCCACGACACCTTCGCCGATCCTTACAACCTCGTTGAACTGTTTGGCTTGGCCTGGCGCTACGGATTCCGCCGCGACGGCGATCAACTCTTCGTCCGCGTTTCAAGCAACCGCCCATGGCCGGAATTCGCCGACCAGCCGTTCCTCGCCGCGACGTTCAACCGGCTCCAACCCCTCAGCCGCTAAATCAGCGCTCCGCCCTCTTCATGCCTTTTGCCACCACTCGTCGCGAACGCGTCGCCCTCGCCGTCATCGGGCTAATCATTACTCTCGGTTTGCTCGGGCTCGCGGTGCTGTAGCGTTCTGCTGTGATTTCCCCCGTAACTTTCTTCTCGCTCCACTGCACTTCGCTGCATCTCTTCCCCACTTCTACGCGTATGAATCTTCAGCTCCATGTCATTGCTGTTGTCCTTAGGTCAGTCCCAATTTTTCGCGTGCTCCGCCGAGTCACTTGTCCGTGGCCATCTCCCGCGTCTAAACCTCATGAGTGACTCCGGGCCAACTGAGCAACCCGACGAACGCCACGCGGTCGATTCGCTCCTGCTCAAGCGGGTGGCCGCAGGTGACCGCGACGCTTTTTCCGAGCTCTACGACCGCTTCTCAAAACCGCTGTATTCGACGGCGGTTAGGATTCTGACCGACACCGCCGAGGCTCAGGACGTTGTACATGACGCCTTCGTCGCCCTTTGGGACAAAGCCAGCACCTACGAGGCGTCGCGCGGCACCGCTTTTTCCTGGGCCCTCACCCTCACCCGTAACCGCGCCATCGACCGTCTTCGCTCGCGCCGCCGGCGCGCCGAACTGCTCGAAAATTCCGCCCCGTCCGACCTCGGACTCGACGAAAACTCCTCCGGCCCTTCCGCCGACGAATCAGCCGATACTTCCGATCAAGCCGCCGCCGTCCGCGCCGCCGTCGAGTCTTTGCCATCCGATCAACAGAGCGCCCTTAAACTCGCTTTTTTCGGTGGTCTTACGCAGGAGGAGATCGCCGCCCGCCTGAGCACTCCGCTTGGCACCATCAAGGCCCGGATTCGTCGTGGCCTGCTCAAACTTCGCGAGCGACTCGCTGCCCGCCAGTGATCGCCGAACGCTTAGAAGAACTCGCTGCGCTCGGCGCCGTCGACCTCCTTTCAGCGGCTGAACAAGCCGAGTTGACTGCCGCCGTTGCGGCTGATCCGGCTTTCGCTGTTGTGGTGGCATCCTTCCGCTCGACGGTGGCCGAACTCGGGCACTCCGCGCCTCCCCTTGTTCCGCCCGCGCTCCTCAAAACCCGCATCCTCGCCAGTCTGTCGACTCAAACGGCTCCAGCGTCAGCCCGCCCGTCTCCGGGAATCGTTCTGCCGTTTGCCGCGTGGATTGGCCTAGCCGCCGCGGCGTGCTTCGCCCTGACCACCGCCTATTTTGGTCAGGCCTTCGTGACTGAGCGCACTGCAGTTGCGGCGCTCCGCGACCAACAAACACTCGCCGATCTTGCTTTGCGCGGAGCGAACAATCAGCTCGAAGCTGAACGCCTGATCAGTCGCCGGGAACTCACCGCCGCCTCGGCTCAAGCCGCCGAATCCTCCGGCTTGGTTGCAGCACTGGAGTCGCGGCTGGCCGAAGCCTCACTCACCGCCGCTGACTCGGCCCGGCAGATCGTTGGTTCCAGAGACCAGATCGCCTCCGTGCGCCGGGAGCTCACCGCCCGCGATCAACGCGTGAGTGATCTTACCCGACAGCTCGCCGCGCAAGGCACCCTCGCCGACTACAAAATCGCGACCCTCGCCTCGCTCCTTGGCAACAGCCCGCAAGCCTTGGCCGTCGCGGTCTGGAATCCCGCCAACCAAGAGGGCGTGCTCACAGTCCGGAAGCTTCCGGCGCTTGCCGCCGATCAGGATTACCAGCTTTGGGTCGTCGATCCCCAATATCCGATCCCGGTCGATGGTGGAGTGTTCCGAGTCGATCCTGCCACGGGCGAAGCTCGCCTTAATTTTAGGCCCAATCTCCCGGTCAAGACCGTCGCAAAATTTGCCGTCAGCTTGGAGCGTAAGGGCGGCGTGCCGAAGGCCGAGGGCCCGATGGTGCTGATCGGTCCTTAACATCGTCCGGGCATCTTGCCTGGATGGTCCTTTTCCATTCTTGGCGCTGAGTCATGGGAGCGTTTTCACTCACTTCATCGTGCGGTGAACCGCACTTGAAACTTGCTCCACCCGCGCACGCGGGAAACGCTTTCACTCCTATGGTCATTAAACCCAAAGTCCGTGGCTTCGTTTGCATCACCGCCCATCCCGCCGGTTGTGCTGCGCACGTCCAAGAGTGGATCGCCCACGTCAAATCCCAGCCTCCGCTCACCCGGGGCCCGAAGAAGGTCCTCGTGCTCGGCGCCTCCACCGGATATGGCCTCGCCTCCCGCGTGACTGCCGCTTTCGGCGCCGGTGCCGCCACGCTTGGCGTCTTTTTTGAACGTCCTTCCGAAGAGGACCGCCCGGCCAGCCCCGGCTGGTATAACACCATCGCTTTCACTCAAGCCGCCCGCGCCGCCGGTCTCTACGCCAAGAACCTCAACGGCGACGCTTTTTCCGCCGACATCAAACGCCAAACCCTCGACCTCATCCGCGCCGATCTTGGCCAGGTCGATCTCGTCGTCTACTCCCTCGCCTCGCCCCGCCGCACCCATCCGACCACCGGCGCCGTCCACAAGTCCGTCCTCAAACCGGTTGGCCAATCTTACACCAATCAGACGGTCGATACCGACAAAGGAATCGTCAGCACCGTCACGATCGAGCCCGCCAATGACCAAGAGATCGCCGACACGACCGCGGTGATGGGCGGCGAAGATTGGGAGATGTGGATGCAAGCCCTCTCCGAAGCCAAGCTCCTCGCCCCCGGCGCGCAATCCGTGGCTTACTCCTACATCGGCCCCGAAGTCACTTGGGCGATCTACAAAAACGGCACGATCGGTCTCGCCAAAAACGACCTCGAGCGCGCCGCCCGCAGCATCGACTCCTTGCTCAAGCTCCAGCACTCCGGCGGTCGCGCCTGCATCGCCGTCAACAAGGCTCTGGTCACCCAAGCCAGCTCCGCCATTCCCGTCGTCCCGCTCTACATCGCCATTCTCTACCAGATCATGAAGCCAAAGGGCACGCACGAGGGCTGCATCGAACAGATGGCCCGCCTTTTCGCCACGCAGCTCTATGCGCCCACCGGCCCGAAATTCGACGCCGGCGGACGTATTCGCGTCGACGACTGGGAAATGCACGACGCGGTCCAAGCCGCGGTCAAAGAAATCTGGCCTAAGGTCACCACCGAGAATCTCACCGAACTCACCGACATCGCCGGCTACCGCAGCGAGTTCATGAAGCTCTTCGGCTTCGGCCTGCCCGGAATCAATTACGACGCCGACGCCGAGCCGCACATCCCGATGCTCTGATCTCCGGACTGGGCCGGCGCTGAAAGCTCGCACCGGTCTACTTCTTTGGCGCGTAAGGGCGTGCCGACTTGCGTGCCGCTGCCCGGGTCCGGCGTAAAATGTTTTCCCTGAAGTTGCGGAGCCTCGCCGCCTACCTTCGCGCCGGTGCACCCGATGCTCCGCTCAGCGCGGCGACCTTGTCGTTTGCCACGGTTGCAAGATGGCCGGGCGGCAACGCTCGCACGACCGCGTTCAACACCGCGCGCGCGCCTGCCGTGTTTCCGTTTCTGGCCAAGTGCTCAGCGGCCACGAGCGCAGCATGCGCAGTCGGGACGCGTAGGGCCAAGGGACCATTGGCCAAAATTTCCTGCAACGTCTTGGCCGCAGCGGGCGTCGCGATCATTCCCAGCGATGCAATCGCGGCCGCGGCCGCTCCCGACTCTGAATCAATCGCCAGTTTCTGCAAGGCCGGCACGGCCGCGACGTCGCGTCGCACGCCCAAGGAGTTCACCGCGCCGGCCAAATAGCGGCCTTCGAGCGTGGGCAGAGCCGCCCGCAAGGCCGCGCCAGCCGAGGGATCCTTGATGCCTTCAAGTCCGCTGCGGGCATAGTCTGCGAGATGCTCCTTGCCGAGAAGAGCGGCCAGCGCCGGAACCGACGCTGGCCCGCCGAAGTCACCGAGTTCCTGACCCGCCCGGGCCTTTTCCCGGAGCCCGGCGTCGGACGCGAGCACGGCGAGGGCGGCCGTTTCGACGGGACTGGGTGGAGATGTGGGCGCGGTGGTACAGCCGGCCAGCACCCACACGAGGAGGACCGGAAGCAGAGAGCGGATAAATTTCATGGGATAATCTTGGGCTTGGGTTCAGGCGTGCCAAGGGGAGCGGCGCGCGCGGCTGCACATGCGGTTGGCGTCGGCATCGTTCACAAACGTCTCGGTGACGGGATCGAATTCCACTTTGCGGCCAAGCCGCCAACCGATCGACGCGGCGTGGGAAATGATGTGGCCCCGGCGCGTGATGTCGGCGTTACCGGCCGGTTTGGCGCGGGATTTTACGCAATTAAGGAAATCGCGAACGTGCTTGGTCGGATCCGTGCCGGGCATCGTCGCCGGCGCGCCGCCTTCCAGGAGTTTCGGTGACGAGACCGCAACCTTGCCGGTGTCGGCGGCCTCGATCCAACCCTCGTCGCCCTCGAAGCGAACCGGACACGTGCCAGGCGCGACCCAATTGCCCTCACCTTTAAATCCGGAAAGGCGCATGACGAGTTTCGTGCCATTCGCATAGCGGCCGTAGATGGTCTGTCCGTCGGCCTCATAGGCGACCGGCGTCGTGTCGTCCGCGTTGGCCGCCCACTGGCAGAGATCGACCGTGTGCGCGCCCCACTCCGGCAGGGCCGCCCCGCCGTGGAAATCAAAGTAGCCGCGCCAACGCCCGTTCACGTAGTCCTTGTTATACGGCCGCCATGGTGCGGGGCCGAGCCAACGATCCCAATCGACCACGTCCCGAGCCGGCTCCGGTTGCTCTGGCAACCATTTGAAACTCTCTTCCAACGGCAGGATTCCCGCGTGGACCGTGTGGATCTTGCCGAGCCGGCCGCTCAGGGCGAGTTGCGCCGCGAAGCGAAAATTATCGACGTTGCGCCGCTGCGTGCCGGCTTGAAAAACCCGGCCATAGCGGTTGATCGCGTCGGCGAGTTCTTGGCTTTCACGCACCGTCATGCTGCACGGTTTTTCGCAATAAATGTCCTTGCCCGCCTTCGCCGCGAGGATGCTCAACAGCGCATGCCAACGATCACCGGTGGCGATCAGCACGGCGTCAATATCGGGGCGGGCGAGCACCTCATACATGTCGCGGGTCTTGACGCAGTCTTGGTTGCCGTAGTGCCGGTTGGCCATGACGCGCACGACTTCGCGCCGCGTCTCCTGCACGTCGGCGATCATCACGAACTGGACCTCGGGTTGACCGAGAAACGCTTTCAAGACCTCGCGGCCCCGCGGGCCGAGGCCGATACCGCCGACCACGATCCGATTACTGGGCGCCACCGTGCCATCGCGGCCGAGAGCCGAAGCCGGGATAAACGTGGGGACGCCCAAAACCACTGCCGTCGTTTTCAAAAACTGCCGTCGGGTGAATTTCATAAAAAAGCAAAAGCGATCAACTGAGGGGTGTGGGGGAAGTGGCTCAACGAGCGGTCACAAGCTCGGGACGAAAGCTAACCGGGAGAAATTCTCAGGAAAGCGAAAACTTTGAGCAAAGCGCGGGGGGTGATTCGCGCCCACGCCCAGTCCCGGCTGAAGCTAACGCCAATCCGCGCCGAAAGCTGCGCATGGTTTGGCCGCCACGCCACCCTGCGATCGCGGGCGGTGACCGCTCGGCCCGCGCGTCAGGCTCTAACACCGTGATCGACCGCTTCAGCCGCCGCCCGTCGTCGCAGTTGTCCGCAGGCCGCGTCGATGTCCGGCCCGCGCGAACGTCGATGGTGCGCCACCAATCCCTGCCCGCGCAGAATCGAAGCAAACGTATCCGACGTCGCGTCGTCCGAGGGTTCGTAGCTCCGGCCCAGCAGACTCAGGCCCGTGGGATTGTAGCGCAGCAGGTTCACGTGCATCCGTCGTTTCCCGAGCACCGCCGCCAGCGCGTGTGCGTGCTCCGGCGTGTCGTTTACTCCCCGCAGCAAACAATACTGGATCGTCACCGGCCGCCCCCGGCTGGCTTGAAAACGGTCAGCCGCCGCGAGGATCTCCGCGATCGCAAACCGCCGCCCCATCGGGAGCAAGCGGGCCCGCGTCGCGTCATCGGGCGCATGCAGCGACACCGCGAGGTGCACGTTAAGCCCCGCCGCCGTGAGCGCCTCAATCCCCGGCACAATCCCCACGGTGGAAACCGTAATCTGCCGCCAGCCCAGCGCGCCGAGTCGGTTGTCCGCGATACGGTCGATCGCCGTGAGCACCGCGTCGAGATTGAGCATCGGCTCGCCCATGCCCATAAAAACCAGCGTGCGCAGCGTCCGGCCGCCGGCGAGGGCCTCACGCCGAAGCGCCAGAAACTGCTCCACAATTTCGCCCGCCGAGAGATTGCGCTCAAATCCCGTTTTCGTCGTCGCGCAAAAATCGCAGCCCATCGCGCAGCCCACCTGCGAAGAGATGCAGCCCGCCGCGCGATCCGCGTGGTAGTCGGGCATCAGCACCGATTCGACCGCGCGCCCGTCA
>CAMBRG010000098.1 GCA_945869845.1 Opitutus sp. GAS368
TCGTCGCGCTTCGGCTCGATCTTGCGCCAGATGGCGGCGGCGCGGGCGATCACCTTCACGTCGGTCGTAAACGACTCGATCACAACATCGCCTTTGTAGCCGATCGCCTTGAGCGCTTTGACGATTTCCGGCCACGCGATGTGGTCCCCGCCCGGCGTGCCGCGGTCGCTGCCGCAGGCATGAAAATGCCCCAGCAATTTGCCCACCTTGCGGATGGCGGCGGCCTGGTTCTTCTCCTCGATGTTCATGTGGAACGTGTCGAGGTGGAGCTTTACCGCCTTCGAGCCGACGGCCTTTACGAGCCGCAGGCCTTGGTCGCTGGTGTTGAGGAAATCGGTTTCGAAACGATTGAGCGGCTCGATGCAGATCTCGACGCCCTTGGCCTCGGCGTGCTTCGCGAGGACTTTGAGATTCTTCACCACGAGCGCCCACTCGATCTTCTGTTGGGCCGGCTCGACGGCATCGGCCTTACCGACCACGGAATAAATCGGACCGATCACGCGGGGACAGCCCATGACGGCCGCCTGATCGATGAGCGCCATGCAGTAATCCATGCCGGCTTTCTGGTCCTCATCTGAGCCACGGAAATCGCGACCCGGCCCCATGCAGGCGCAAATACTACCGATGGCGATGCCGGCTTTCGCGGCGGCCGCGCGGACTTTCACGGGGTCGATGTGACTTGGGTCTTCTACTGGAATTTCGACCGTATCGAAGCCCCATTTCTTGAACTTGGCGAAGAGCTTGGTGCTCTCGGTGGTGAACGGAGACGCGTAAAGGAAGGAGTTAAGGCCGATTCTCATGGGATGGTGGGATGGGGGTGAAACACGACACACCCCACAAACCAATGCCCACCCCACAAGCTCAAGCTTCAAACTTTTAGCGGGCCCACTTTATCCCGGCTTTTTTGTTGGTGGTTCAACTCCTTCGAAACGCAACGCCCGCGGCACGTTCCGCACCCGGTCCAGACCGAGAGCTCGATGAACCTTGAATCCGCAGTAGCCCAACCCTCCAAATTTATTAACCACGGCTGCACCCGAATTAACCCGGATAGAGACGGGGAACCGGCTTCACCTCAGGGGTAGTCGTTCGCTGCTCCCATTGGTTTGGCATCCGGGTCCATTCGGTCGATCCGTGGTTCAACGGTTGTTTTTAGGTTCAATGCCGCCGCGAAACCGCCGAAATCGGCCGCGACCGCGACGAAAGCCCCCGCCACGGCCTCACCAACGAGGTCCGCGGCTACATGGGGGCCAAAGCCGACCTCGCCCTCAACTCCCGCGGCCGCCCGCTGCACTGCGGCACCGTCACCACCGGCCCGGCGGAAGAGCAGACCGTGCGCGTGGGCGAGCCCGGGTTCACCTTATTTTTTCCGAACACCCACCAACCGCCCACCGTTCGCATCGAAGGCGACGCGGCGGTCGTCGGTCGGCAACGTGGAGCGCTCAACCGGGGCCATCTCGAACTGGCGGTGGTCGGGCTGTAACGATCACCCGCCGGTCTTTGTCGGCCGCATCGTTAGTCCGCGCAACGCGCGTTTGGCCAACACGCCGACGATCCCAAACGCCACCACCGTCACCGCGATCCCGACAATCACCGTCGTGCGGTCACCCACCTGCTTAAACATGAGCTGCTCAACCCCCGCCGCCGCATACGCCGCCAACGCCGTGCGTGGCGCTAGTCCGACGACTGTGCCGAAAAGATAAGCACCCAACGGCACCTGGGCCGCCGAGAAGGCAAAGTTCGTCAGCGCAAACGGCGACATCGGCGACACGCGGAGCAACGTCACCACCAACGCCGTTTTCCCGGTCGGCGCGCCGAGGAGCGCTTGGTGCACCGCGAAAAGCGACGGCTTTTCCCGGATGATCGCCATCACGCGATCGCGGGCGACCCACGTCCCGAGCACGCGCGCCAAGACCGAAGCCGCAGTGAGCGTCGCCAACGCCAAGGGCCAGCCCACCCAAAAACCAAACGCCCAGCCCGCCAAAATCGCGCTCGTGTAGGTCGGCACAAACGAGACCCCCAGCAGCAACCCAATGACCAAAAAGAAAAATAACATCCCGAGCGCACCGTGGTCCCGCAACCACGGCCCGAAGCTCGTGAGCGTGGACAACAGCACCAACGCCCCGAGAGGCGGACAAAACGTGAGCATCAGCGCAAACGGCCCGGCCGCTCCCAACCGACGCACCAAACCAGGCCGGGAGACCGGAGCGGTGGAGGCGGAGGAGTTGGGCATCGCGGACGTTGTAAGCCCGTCGCGGCTCAGGCAAGCGCGCGAGTAAGCCGAGCGGTCGACCGAACTGTAGGCCCGACCGGTGGTCCGGCTTTCCATCGTCCGATCAACCGACCACCGGTCGGATTCTACAGCGCGAAAGTCGCGCCGCCGCTTGCCTCGGCGCGGTGCGGCACCTGTGCTTTTCCCCATGAAGTCACCTTTAGTTTCAAAATCCGGTCAACCCAGCTGGCGGCTCAAAAACAACGCCGTCGATCTTTTCGTCACTCGCTCCGCCGGCATGCTCGCGCCGGCGACGTTTCAACTCCCGGGCGGACGCGCCGTGCAGCCGTTTGCCGTCGCGCCGTGGGCCGGTGAGAAAATCGACGCCGGCCTGCCACCGCTATTACACGCACTGCGCGGGGATTTTTTCTGCGCGCCTTTCGGCGGCAACGGCACGCCGTGGCGCGGCGAAAAACATCCACCGCACGGCGAATCGGCCAACGCAAATTGGACGTGGATGGCCGCGACCCGCGGCGACGAAGCGACGTCGCTGCACCTGCAACTGAAGACGAAGGTGCGGGCCGGAGTGATCGATAAACGCATCACGCTGCGTACCGGCCACAGCGCGATTTACTGCGAACACACGTTGAGCGGCTTGAGCGGACCGTTGGCACTCGGCACGCATCCGTGTCTGCACGTGCCCGGACCCGAAGGCGCGGCGCGGGTTTCGGCGGGCGGTTGGGAACACGGGCAGGTGTTGCCCGTGCCGTTTGAAGATCCGGCGGTCGGCGGCTACTCGTCGCTCAGGCCGGGCGCGCGGTTTGAGAATTTGAACGCGGTGCCCCTTGCCAACGGCGGCACAGCCGACCTCACGCGCTATCCGGCGCGCGCGGGGTTCGACGATCTCTTGATGCTTATGGGAAAACCCGGTCGCACGCTCGGCTGGACCGCGGTGACGTTTCCGCAAGACGGCTGGGTGTTTCTCCAATTGAAAAACCCCGAGGTGCTACGGCACACGATCCTCTGGCACTCCCACGGCGGGCGCCACTACGCGCCGTGGAGCGGCCGGCACCACCACGTGCTTGGGCTGGAGGAGACGACGTCTTATTTCCACTTCGGCCAAGCGGAGTCCGCAAAATCTAATCCGCTCAGCGCGGCGGGTTACCCCACGACGATCAAACTCTCGCCGAAAAAGCCGCTGCGCGTGCCGCACGTTTTCGCGGTCGCGGCGATTCCGCGCGGCTTCGATATCGTCGCGGACGTACAGGCGCAGGCGGACGGCCGCGGCGTTTTGATCACGGCGGCCAACGGCAAGACGGCGAAGCTCGCGCTCGACACGGCGTTTCTAACGGCGGCGGGCTGAGGCGCAGCGCTAGAGCGCCCAGCTGCGGTCAGTGGGAGCGAGTTTCAGGGAGCCATTGAAGGAGCCCGGAATCGGATCGTAACGCAGGGCCTGCGTGGCGCCGGGTTCGGAGGTGAAATAGCCGAGCAGCGTCAGTTCTTTGATGAGGCGGAACGGATGGGTGCCGGACTGCCGGGCGGCTTCGTAAGCGGTGAGGACTTGCTCGCGTTCGGCGACGCTGAGTGCGGCGAAGGACTGGTTGAAACGCTGACGGCTGGCAGCGTCGATCTCGAGGACTGCGCGGCGCAGGGTGTCGATGGATTGCGGCGGGTAAAACTCGGTGGCCTGCGTGATGATGAAGCGGCCGATGGCCACGGCGCCGGCACCGGGCGACGTAGCGGTGGCGGGGATGATGGTGTCGCCGATGAGGGTGAGCAGCGCTTCGTCGGTGGCGGACCAGCCCGCGGGGGCGGCGAGCGCAGCCCAAGTACGGGCGGGCAGGCTCGCCCAGAGCGCGGCGGCGCCGGCGGCGAGCGCAGTTTGGCGGAGGGCTTCGCGGCGGTTCACAGATTGCCTTTCTTCAACTCGGCCACGGCGTGCTGCGCGGCGCGGGCGGCGAGCGCCATGAAGGTGAGCGAGGGATTTTGGGTGCCGGTCGAAGTCATGCAGGCGCCGTCGGTCACGAAAACGTTAGCGCAAGCGTGAAGTTGGTTCCAGCGGTTGAGCAGCGAGGTCTTGGAGTCGTGGCCCATGCGCACGCCGCCCATCTCGTGGATGTCGAGGCCGGGGTTCTGCTTGGAATCGCGGGCGGTGATTTTCTTGGCGCCGACGGCTTCGAGCATTTCTTGGCCGCGGGCGAGAAAGTCGCGCAGGAGTTTCTCGTCGTTGTCGTCGTAGCCGATGGACGTGACGAGCTGGGGAATGCCCCAGGCGTCTTTGCGATCGGACGAGAGGCGGACGTGGTTTTCTTTCCGCGGGACCGTCTCGCCCTGCATCATCATATAAATGCCCCAAGGACCGGGGCGTGTGATCCGGTCTTTGAAGGCCGCTCCCACTCCGGGCGCGTGGTTGCCCTGTTGCCAGCCGGCACGCGACGCACCGAAGAACACCATGTAGCCGCGCTGGAAATCCGTCTCCTGCTTCCGCACGTTGCGAAAATTGGGCATCATCAACTGCGTGGGACGGCGACCGGAATAGTAGGAATCCTCAAAGCCCTCGACCGACGCGGAGAGGCTGCCGCGGTAGTTGTGAAATGCAACGTAGCGACCGAGCAGCCCGTGATCGTTGCCGAGGCCGGCGGGGAAACGGGCGGACGTCGAGTTGAGGAGCAGGAGGTTGGTGTTGAGACAGGAGGCGTTGGCGAAAATGACGCGGGCAAAAAATTCCGTGGCCTGTTTCGTGACGGCGTCGATCACGCGCACGCCGCTGGCGCGACCCGTGGCGGGGTCGTGCAAGATCGACTCGACGACAGAGTGCGGCCGGAGCGTGAGCCGGCCGGTGGCGGCCGCAGCGGGAAGCGTAGCGGAGTTGGAACTGAAGTAGGCGCCAAACGGGCAGCCGCGATAGCAGAGATTGCGGGCCTGACATTGGCCGCGGTTTTGAGCGAGGTGTTGCGGCTGGGGCGCGGTGAGGTGGGCGCAGCGGCCCTGGATCACGTGGCGGCCGGGAAAGGCGCCCATGATTTTTCCCTGCGCGTGTTTCTCGACGTCGTTCATTTCCCATGCGGGGAGAAATTCGCCGTCGGGCAGAGTCTCGAGACCGTCGTAGTTGCCGCTGATGCCGGCGAAGCGCTCGACGTGGGAATACCACGGTGCGAGTTCGTCGTAAGTGATCGGCCATTCGCCAAAGCCGTCGCGGGCCGGACCCTCGAAATCAAAGCGGCTCCAGCGCTGCGTCTGACGGGCCCAGATGAGAGATTTACCGCCGACCTGATAGCCGCGAATCCAGTCGAAGGGCCGGTCCTGCACGTAAGGATGCTCATCGTCTTTGACGAAAAAGTGCGCGGTGGCTTCGTCGAAGGCGTAGCATTTTTTGGCGATGGGATTCGCGGTGACGACGGCGCGGGGAGTCTTGTTGCGGTGCGAAAAATCCCACGGGTTTTTCAACGCCGTCGGGTAGTCGTCGCGGTGCTTCACGTCGCGGCCGCGCTCCAACACGAGGGTGCGCAGGCCAGCCTCGCAAAGTTCTTTTGCCGCCCAGCCGCCGCTGATGCCGGAGCCGATGACGATCGCGTCAAACGTGTGCTCGCGCGCGCCGGGAGTCGTGGGGTGATTCGTCATCGGGAACGAAGGTGAGCAGAGGGCCGCGCCGCGTTCAAGCGCGCGGGCCCAGGGGCCTTGGCCTTCGCCTGAGCCTGCCTTGATTCAATTGCTCCACGGCTGGACTCGGATTTGCGGCGGTGCGGGCTAATTCGCAACGCTTGGGCATGGGGAAATCGTTTTTCTTCGTCGTCAGGAAGCCAGCCCATTTAAAGACCGCCGGGCTTAAAAAATTTCGATGCCAGGCCGGTCGCCCTTCAGTTCAATTTCGCCCGCACACTCCGGCGAACCGCGCTCGAGATCGCGGCAGATCTGCGGACGGGTGGCGTAGACGGTGCAGAAAAACTCCCGCCTGCCCTCCCTGTCCTCGCGCACGGCCAGCGCCGCGCAATGCCCTTGCTCCATCCTCAGGTAGGCGCGGTGGCCGAGGAAATGCGCCACCCGCTCCGCTTCACCGCCGAGCCGCGACCAATCGTCTCCCGTCACGCGGACATATGTTTCCAGCTTCGAAAAACAGCACACACCACAGCGCTGGCAGTTCTGGGGCGGGAACATCGTGAAAAACCAACCGCTTGCCGCGCTCCACGCAACCGTTTCGGCTCTCACCTCGATATGGAAGCCTACGCCCGCGCCCACCAACTCATCGACGAAGCCCACGCCGCCGACCCGGTCCGCACCGCCGACGGTCGACCCGCCGAACTCGTCTACGGCGAACGCGTCGAGGCTTGGGTGGTGCGTCTTGTCCCGGACGCCGCGCCGATTCTCCGCCTCGCCGCTCGTTGCCAACACCTCGAGCGCTGGCTCACGCCCCGCGCCACATTTCCCGAGGGCAAACTTGGCTACCTCGCGTGGCGCCGCTCACTTTACGTGAAACAAGCCGAACGCTCCCGCACCCTGCTGCTCGACGCGGGCGTATCGACCGACGAAGCCGCCGAGGCCGCCACTTGGGTTTCCAAAACTGGCCTCAAAACCAACCCCGGCACCCAAGCCCTCGAGGACGCCGCCGTGCTGGTTTTTTTGGAAAACGAAATCTCCGCCTTCGCCGCCCAGCACGCCGATTACCCGCGCGAAAAATTCGTCGATATTCTGAAAAAAACTTGGCGCAAACTAAGCCCCGCGGCCCAGCAAACCGCTGCCGGCCTCGCGCTCCCGCCCGCCATCGCCGACCTCGTCCGCGAGGCCTTGAGCTGACCCCGGCCGCCGCGCCTCATTTCGCCGCCGGACCGCGCACCACATCCGCGATCGGCTCCGCCGCCGCCGGGAACGCCGCCCGAAAATTTTCGCCGACGAGCGCCGCCACCGTCGCCGCGACCTGCGCCTGATGGACCTCGGCCACGTTCCGCCGTTCACCGAGCGCCGGCACGGCCGGGCCGATGGCGGCGATCCACGTTTCTTCGGCGTGCGGAATTTTTTTGTTATGCCCGATCCAATCCTCCGGCGTGACGCCCCGCCCGTGATCGGACGAAAGGACAAAGCTCGTCGTGCCACGATACTCCGGATCGGCCTGCAACTTCTCCCAGAGCTGCCGGATGAACCGGTCGCACCGTTGGATCGAATACAAATAACGGTCATAACGTCGGGCGTGGGCCCACTCGTCCGGCTCGCCAAGGGCGAGCAAAAACACCCGCGGTCGCAGGGTATCCATCAGGTCGAGCGTCGCGTAATAGACGAACGCATCGAAATTCTCCTCGGGCGTGATCGGCGGGATATCGTCCATCATCCGCTCCAACTCCGAAATCCGTGGTGAAACAGTTCCGGGGGCCGAGTGCTGTTGCGTCACAAAAACCGGCAACCGGCTCCGGCCGACGTTGATGATCGGCGCAAACACCCGCCACGCCGCCGCCGCTCCGACGCGGCCGGCGAAACCGGGCCGCCCGTGCAACCACTCCAATACGGTCACGTTGCGATTGGGGATCGGCATATTCGATGTGATCAAAGGATCCAGCGCACCCGTCAGCAGTTCGTTGTAGCCCGGATACGAAATGCGCTCGGCGTTGAGCACCCGCGCCGCACTGCCGAGGTCGCGGTTGCCGAACGCCTGGCCGGCCGGCACAAGCGTGCCCCAAAAAAACGGCATCAATTTCCTCCTCCGTTCCTCCGGCGTGTCGGCCAAAAAATCCGCCTTCAACGCCGTGAGCGAGCCCGCGGGCACGCCTCCGCCCGCCGTCTTATCCGTGGTCATCAGCGCCTCTTCCGCGCCTCTGAATACTTCCTGCCAACGCAATCCGTCGATCGTGATCAACACGACGTGATGCGGTCGTTCCCGGGCCGCCAAAACGGCGGCGGTCGCGATAAAGAAGATGTACCGGCAGAAGCGTGAAGAATTCATGGTCGGGTTGCGCTGATACCCCTTTTCAGGGACGCGCGCGAGAGAAGTTGGCTGCAAGGCGCGGTGAAAACCAGTCCGAACGCCCGCGAATTGGGCGTTCAGCGTTTCACCAACCGAAAATCTCCCCGGCCACCTGTAGTTGACTAGGCCCGGCCCCGCGCTCAAATCCGTGACGCCTCCGAGCGCCAAGACCAACCGATCAAACGAGACCGCGTGAGTGTGCGTAAAACGCCCGCCGTCGAGCGTGAGGGTCTTCGTCGGCCAATCGATCGGTTCGATCGCGCCCGGCAGCCCCTTCACCCCGCGGCAAAACTGCCAGAGAGGCATAACCACGTCGGTGGCATTGAGGGCCGAGCGCCCCCGCGCAAGCCGCCCCCAGCAAAATCCCCGCCTGCAATCACACGACCACACGGCAGCCCGCAGCGGCCAAGGAGACGATCGTATCACGGCGCGAACCCCGGTTCGCTCGATTACAACGTTTGGCCGGCAGGAGCGTCTTCCGCTCAGTTACCCAACGCCCGCCGCGTATGCTTCGTCCGCCCGAAACTTTTGCCACAGCCCGCCTCACCGCTCGCCGCCCCCGCGCCGAGGATGCACCCACCGTTTTTGCCGCCTACGCCAATGATCCGGACGTGACCCGCTACCTTTCCTGGGCTCCCTACACCCGCGTTGAACTTCTCGCCGATTTCTTGCGGGACCGGGCGGCGGATTGGGAGCGTCCTACTAGCCAACATTACGCCTGGTTGCTCTGTCTGCGTGGTACCGATTCGCCCATCGGTTCCATCGGGCTGATGCCCGACGGCGGGAAAGTGATGTGCGGCTACGTGCTCGCGAAAAAATTCTGGGGCCGCGGCATGATGACCGAAGCCCTGACCGCCGTGGTCGAGTGGACGATCGCCCAAACCGACGTCTACCGCGTGTGGGCCTATTGCGATGCCGCCAATCTCGCCTCCGTCCGCGTGATGGAAAAATCCGGCCTCACCCGCGAGACCTTGCTTCGCCGCTGGCACGTCTCACCCAACATCGGCGCCGAACCTCGCGACTGCATTTTTTGCGCAAAAGTGAAATAACCGCGGCGCTCTGCTCCATTGCCCGGAGCCTAAAATTTAAGAGGTAACTTGATTCGCGTGGAAACCGGTGTGCCCGCGACGAGGCGCGGCAAAAACATCCAGCCCTGCAAATTCGCTTTCAGCGACGTTGCTAGTCTCGGATCGATTTCCTCCGGCAGTTCCACCTCGGTCACCCAACCTTTTTCGCTGACCGCCAACATCACTTCGATGGGTGCTTTTGGTTTGATGATATTTTCAGGCAGAATCGGGTTGAAACGCAGGGCGGGAACCGCCGCCCGGTCTGCAGGTCCTGGCTCAGCTAGATACTTTGGCAACGCCGCGGCCAGACGTGCTTGGGCGATCCGTTGGAAATAACGCCCGGCATAAACCGAAAAGTTAGTCTGCACCTCGCCACCGCCCGCCGCAAAAACCAGCAGCAACACTCCGGGCCGGGCTTTCGGGTCAGACAAGGGGCTGCTAAATGTAATCTTCGCGTCTTCTCCCGCCCGCAGCGTCGGCAGTTCTCGCACCACGATTTCGGGCACCGGGTTGACCCGGTCGTCGGTAAGGAAGCTTTGGTCGTAAACCAAAACCGCGACAAACGCACCCTTCAGATCCACCGATGCATTCGCCGTGAATTCAAAGTACGCCGTGCCACCAAGCTTGCCACCGGCACGGGATAAATCCGCCATGCTATCGACCGTCGCGACCAGGGACATGCCATTGACCGTCAACTTGGCGATTTTCACATCGCCATCGGCATAGTGGGGCGCGCGTTCGGCAAAGAAGACGGTATCACTTCTCATTTTGGTCTTTTTGCCATAACGATCAACGATCGGACTCGCTCCTGCGACATTCCACACCGGTAACCGCGATCCACCCGACTCCACTAAGAGTACCGTGGGATGCGGCGGACTTGAAACTTCCGCGCCTCCCACTGCCGCGCCAAAAACGACCCACGCGGTTACCACCGATATGACTCGCGCTACCCGACCCATCATTGAAAAAGAAGCCATAAAATTTTGTTCGCTTCGATAGATTTTCGATCCCGAAACGTCGTTGAAACGAACGTCTGAACCCTCGCGGCGATCAACCAAATATATTCCCTTCCTCTCAAGCAGCGAGTGGATCAAGATCGCTTGCGCCGCGCCTTCGAAGTTACTACCTTAGCCGATGACCACCATCGCCAACGTCAACCTTCTGATCGAGGCTCACCTTATCCGAGCCGCATTCGAAGGGAGCGGCATCGCGGCCTACATCCCCGACGAACTCACCGTGCAGGCCGCGAGTCCCTACGCTTTCGCGATCGGCGGCATTCGCGTGCAAGTTGAGGACGATGACGCTGCCTCCGCCCGGGAGATGATCGCCGCGATCCTGCCGGCCTGATTCGAGAATACCCCGTTCGCTGAACGCGCGATCGTAAGCGAGGTCCTTGATGTTTGCGTCGGCATCGGCACTCATCCGGCACCGTAGCGCCAACCCTTCCCGACAATCGCTAATCAGCGCCGTAAAACGGGTTAACCGTCCGTCGTGAAACAACCCTGATTCAAGGTTGAACCATTTTTCCGGCGCCCGCGCGAAAACGACGGGGGAAATAGCGTTGCCGCAGGCCCTCCGACCGGTAGCTCTAAGTGCTCCATGTATCAGGTCACTTTTTCTTCGCAGGCGATGCATGAGCTCAATCAGCTGGATCAGCTGGCTCAGCTCGATGTGGTCGAGCCCATCACTGGGCTGAAACCCGAGGATTTATTGCACCCAAGAGAGCCGCTGGGCCGCTTTACGCGGGCCGGCAAAGAGTTTTACCGCTTACGGGCTGGGGATTTCCGCTTCTATTTTGATGCGCATGGCGAGAAACTGCATGTGAATTATATCCTCCACAAAAACTCGCTCGAAGATTTCCTCCTGCGCAACAAGCTACCCGTTTCAGAACAGCAACTGGTCGAGCAACATTCCAAATTTTGGAAGTATCTCGAAAGTCTCACCAAGAAATGATTTCGCCGCGTAGTACCGACCAATCGGATCCGGAGGATCCTTATAATGTCACGAATGCGAGCAGGATTTATTTCCTGCCGAATTTGATGACTGCGGGCAATTTGTGCTGTGGTTTTGTCGCGATCATTTTTTGCATCAAAGCGAACTATGAGATGCGTCACTCCGGAATGCAGGTGGTTTCAGAACTGTCGCCGGTTGCCATCGGATATTTCAAGTGGGCCGTTTGGTTAATTTTGGGTGCCGCCGCGTTTGACACCCTTGATGGTCGGTTGGCGCGCATGGGTGGTCGCGAGTCTCTTTTTGGGGCGGAATTCGATTCATTGGCCGATGTGGTTTCTTTCGGGCTCGTGCCCGCGTTGTTGGTTTTTTTCCTGATCTTATCTCCTACCCACGGCTATCCCATCTTCCAACAACTCGGTGGGTTTCTTAGTTTCATCTATCTGCTGTGTGCCGCCGTGCGCCTCGCGCGTTTTAATGTCATCACCAATCCGTTAGTCCAGCGGGATGCCAAAGATCCCAGCAAAGATTTCCTGGGTTTGCCGGTGCCGGCGGCGGCCGGCACGGTTGCTTCGTTAGTTTTGGCTCTGCTGAGTCTAGCCGAGAGTGACCGAGATATTCATCGTTGGGCGGTAATTTTGCCGCCGTTGCTCGTGCTGATTGCGGTTCTTATGGTCAGCACGGTTCGGTATCCGAGCGGTAAAAAAGTTAATCTACAAACCAGCACGCGACTTACCACGTTTGTCGTGACCGTCGTGGTGGCTGGAGTACTTATCCTATTTAAGGAGTTCGGTCTTTTGGCCTGCACCCTGAGTTACATTTTCTTCGGGCTAATTCGTCATTGGCGACGAGCCCGAGCGGCCCGCAAACAAACCCCGGTTAGTTCCGTGTGAGCAACGTGCTGATGACTGCCCAACAACTTTTTCCATCTGAGTAACTCCACTCTTATCCAAACCCAACCGTGGGTTCTTCACGCCCAAATTCGGCTCGGTTTACGAGTGAAATTTGCGGGTTATTGGAGTTGCTCACAGCCCATAGTGATACGGATATAATTCATTATTGAACCTGTATTCTTTTGGCTTTTGTTAACTGCTTCCAGCGCCACGTTCCGACCCCTGCCTCTTCTTCATGAAATTTAAAATCAATCGCGACCATTTTGCCAACGGACTTGCCCAAGTGCTCAACGTCGTAGGGTCCAAAGCAACGATGCCTATTTTGAGCAACGTGTTGATTGAGGCTGAGAAAGACCAGATTTCGCTTTCAACGACTAATCTCGATTTGGGCATTCGTTGTAAGATCAAGGCGGAGATCAAAGAAGGGGGTTCGGTCACGCTCCCGGTGAAGCGACTTGCCACGATTGTGCGGGAGTTGCCGAGCGTGGATGTGACGTTCGATGGTTCGCCCAATCATCAGGTGAAATTAACGTCAGGTGGCTCAACGTTTAAGATCATGGGCATCGGCAAAGACGAATTTCCGCCATTGCCCGAATTTGGTGATGAAAAAGCCTACACCTTGGACCAAAGCGAACTGGTCAGCATGTTGCGAAGCGTTTCCTACGCGCAATCGACCGACGAAACACGTTACATTCTAAACGGAGTTTATTTTAATTTCCGGGATGAGAAACTGACTCTGGTCGCGACGGACGGGCGTCGGCTTGCGTTGATTGCCAAAGAAATGGAAGTGCCGGCAGCCAATGCCGGAGCCATCATTTTGCCGGCAAAAACCGTTTCTGAGCTGAATCGGCTTTTGGACAAAGGAACGAAAGTAAAAATTAATTTTAACGAACGCCGGGCGGCGTTCCAGATTTCAACCGATAAGGATACCAGCGGGTTGATCGATCACGTGTATCTCTACTCCAAAGTGGTTGAAGGAAATTATCCAAATTATCAGCAGGTGGTTCCAAAAGAAACCCATCAGCGAATCAAATTGGAGCGTGAATTATTGCTGCAGTGTGTGCATCGGGCGCAGTTGGTTTGTTCCGAAAAAGCCAACTCGGTAAAAATCAAAATCAGCAGCAATTTGCTCGAAATTTTTGCGGCGAGTTCTGATTTCGG
>CAMBRG010000099.1 GCA_945869845.1 Opitutus sp. GAS368
AGTTCGGCGGCGAGGGCGCGGACGGCGTGTACCTCGGGGGCGTAGTGGCCGCAGAGGTAGAGGTTGAGCTTTTGCTCTTGGGCAAAGTTGAAGTGTTCTTCGCGCCGTTCGCCGGTGACGAGCGTGTCGCAGCCGGTCGAGGCCAACGAGGCGAGGGCGCTGTTGCCGCTGCCGCTGCAGAAGGCGACCTCGGCGGGCGAAGCCGAGCCGAATTCGATGGCGGTCACGCGCGCATAAAGTGACTCGAGTCGGGCGCGGAGCTCAGCGCGGGTAGAGGATTGGGCGGCGATGGCACCGATGGGGCCACCCTCGTTGGGGAGCCAAGTGCGGGTGACGCTCAGGCCGAGCTGGCGGGCAAGGAGGGCGTTGTTGCCGAGCTCGGGATGGGCGTCGAGGGGAAGGTGGCTGGAGTAGAGCGCACAATCGGCGCGGAAGAGCGTGGCCACGCGATCGTAAACCGGCCCGGTGAGCGGGCGGGGCATGTCCCAGTACATGCCGTGGTGAACAATGAGAAAATCGATGCCGGCGGCGGCGGCTTTTTGAAACGGGACGACGCCCGCGTCGACGGCGGCACCGATTTTGGTGGCGCGGCCGGAGTTGGCAACTTGGAGGCCGTTGAAGGCGGCGGGAGCGTCCTTGAAGGCGGTGCGGTTGGTCCGCTGATCGCAGTAGGTGACGAGGTCGGCGAGGGTGGGCATGGGGAATTCGTGATAACGTCAGACGCCGAAGCGGCAAGAATGGGCGCTAAAACCGGCACCGAAACTGACGAGCCAAAAATCACCGTCGGCGGCAGTGGGAGTGGCGGTGCGGAGGGTTTCTTCAAGAGCGAACAGCACGGAGGGGCTGCTCATGTTGCCAAAATCGCGGAGGACGCGGGCGCTGGCGTCGAGGGAGTGCGGGGCGACGACGGGTGCGAGGGCTTCCAAAACGTCGCGGCCGCCGGGATGGGCGACGACGCGGGCGATGGGGCGCGGGCCGCGGGCAGCCCAAAGTTCCGTAACGGCGGATGCGGCGAGTTGGGGCACGGCGCGGTCGAGGAGGTTGCGCAGTTTGCCGTCGCGGTGTTCGAAGCGGAGTTTGTCGCGATCGGCGGGCCGATGGAGCGTTTGAAAATCAAACGCGCGCAGGCCGGTGGGGCCGGGCGTTGCCCGCCAGATAGTGGCGGCGGCGCCGTCGGAAAACAGGCAGGCGCTGATTATCACGCCGGGGTCGTCATCGAGAAAGAAGACGGCCGAGCAGATTTCGACGGCGATGCAGGCGACGGTGGCGCCGGGCTGGGCGGCGAGCACGTGACTCGCGGCCCGCAGCGTGGGGATCGCAGCGCCGCAACCGAGACCGACGAGATCTTGGAGAATCGCATCGGTGCGCAGGCCGAGTTGTTCGGAAACATAGCTGGTGAGTCCAGGGCAGAGGTAACCGGTGCAGGTGCAGATGAGCAGGGCGTCGAGGTCCGAGGCTTTGAGGTTGGCCTGAGCGAGTGCGGCGGTGAGGGCGCGGGCGGCGAGCGCCGGGCCTTCGGCGCGGAAGATCGCGTTCAGTTCGTCTGAATTCCGGTCGAAGATCTTTTCGATGTCGGGCGCGGCGAAGTGTCGGGTCGCGATGCCGTGGTCGCCGCGCAGGATGCTGAGGAGAATCAGCCGTGAGCGTTTTTGCAGCCGAGCGCGAGCAGGGGATTTTTCCACGATGTCCCAGCACTGGCTTTGGGAAAACTGCGTGGGCGGGACGGCGGTGGCGAGGGCTTGGAGGAACATGGGCAAGGACGGCTTAGTGGAGTAGGGCGTAAAGAGGGCGGAGCGGAAGCAGGCGAGCGCGGGTGAGGTGCGCGAGCATGAGTTGGAGGTGAGGGCGCAGAAAAAAGGGATGCAGGGCGCGGGCGGCGGTGAGGCGGACCCGAAAGCGGAGGTGAAGTGCCCTCGTGGTCGCGGCGCAGGCGGCCGACCAATCGGAAGAGCCCTGGGCGTAGGCGAGCAGGGGCCCGAGTGCGCTCTCGGCGCTTTGCAAGGCCACGGCCATGCCGTTGCCGGTGAAAGGCGGAATCAGGCCGAGGGCATCGCCGAGTCGGATAAAGCCGGCTTCGGGAGCCGGTGCGGAGTAGTCGAGAGCGGCCACGGCGCAGCAGCTGGCGGGGTCGGGGGTCGCCGCGCTGATGCGCGCAGCGAGGGGACCGAGCCCGATGGCGGTGAGGTAAGCGGGAAGCAGAGCTGGGCCGGCGGCGGTGATGGGGCGGCGCCGAAAAAGGCCGCAGACGTTGACGGCGCCCGACTCGGTGGTGGCCAGGCCGACGTAGCCTTCGGTACCGAGGTGGAGCTCGAGGTCGCGCGTGAGCGTGAGGCCGTGGACGTGAAACTTAAGACCGAGCCAAGGTGAATCGCGGCGGACGCGCCCGGTGGCGAGCACTCGGCCGGGCGCGGCCGAAAGATCGACGGTGCGGGTCTCGGGGCGAAGGTTGCCACCGGCGGCGACAAAGGCAGTGGCGAGACGGGCGTCGAGTGCGTGCCGGCTGAGGCCGAGGGCAGGGGCGGGGAGTTGTTGAACGCGGATGAGACGCGCACGGTGATACCACGCGACCGTCCGATGGTGCAGGGCGCCGGTTAAAAATGGGGCGAGTCCGAGGCGGGCGATGGTGTCGGGTGAGAGCCCGGCGATGAAATCGCCACACACCCGATGGCGTGGATAACGGCCGGCGTCGAAAAGTGTAATGGGCACATCGGCGCGGCGCAGGGCGAGGCCGAGGGCAAGGCCGGCGAGTCCGCCGCCGACGATCTCGATCGGGCGGGTCAAATTCATGTGCGGCGCAACGCCACGAGGCGGTAGGCGCCGAGAAGCGAAGTGGTGACGCGGCAGTCCCAGCGCGAAGGTTCGAGGCCGAGGCAGCGGGGGAGTTCGTCGGCGCGAAAACCGGCCGCGATGCTGACGTGGGCGTCGTGGAGCGTGACGTGATTGGCGCGGAAGAGCGGCGCGAACGCGGCGAATAGTTTTTGAAAACGAGTGTGGCGGGCCGGTTCGGAGGCGACGATGAGCCGGGTGTGGGCGCGGAATTGTTCACCGAGTGCGGCGAGTTCCGTCGTGGAGAAATGGTGAAAGATGAGATTGCCGATGATCGCGGGGTAGTCGGCGTAGTTCGCGAACCCGAGTAGATCGGTTTGGTGCCAAGCGTGCGAGCCGGGCCAAAGGGTCGGCCGGGGAACTTGGTCAAGACCATCGATGGCGACGCCGCGGGCGTGCAGGGCCAAGCTGAGTTCCCCGCTGCCGGCCCCGAGCTCGAGGGCGTTTTCGCCGGGAAGGAGGAGCGGCGGAAGGGTGCGGAGGAACCAGCGGGAGTTACCCATGATGCGATTGATCAGGCGCAGGTCGCGGCGGCTGTGGAGGGCGTCGGGATGATGCGGCGGGAGCGAATCGAGGATTTCTGGCTGGAGCTGGCGGAGCATCGCGAGTCGAAGGTTGCCCGGCGGCGCAAGGGTGTCCAGTGTGCCGCGCAGTTTCATCCATGAGCAAAGCCGACACGCCCGTAGACCTCATCGCCCAAGCGGCGAAGAAATTTCCGCATCGTCCCTCCTGGGACGAATATTTCATGGCGACGGCGGTGTTGATGTCGACGCGCTCGAACTGCGAGCGACTCCATGTCGGGTGCGTCATCGTGACGGGCGGGGCGAGGAAGAACCGCCTCGTGGCGGCGGGCTACAACGGTTATCTGCCGGGCACGCCGCACGTTTCTCGGCTGCGCGACGGGCACGAGCAGGCGACCGTCCATGCGGAACAGAACGCGGTGGCCGATGCGGCGCGGCGCGGCAGTTCGGTCGAGGGCTGCGTGGCCTACGTGACGCATTTCCCGTGCGTCAATTGCGCCAAAATTCTGGCGGCGGCGGGAATCGCCGAGGTGAAATATCGCAGCGATTACCATAACGATCCGTTGGTTGCTCCCCTGTTGGCGGACGCCGGCGTCAAAATTTTGAAACTGTGACCGGAGCAAGGAATTGAACAAACCCAGCCGATGAAGCGCGAGCCCCGAGAGACGAATGAAGAGACGTTGGCTGGTGCCTTGTTATTAGCGCACCCCACGCTCACAGAGGCCAATTTTAGACGCACGGTGATCTTGATGTCCGCCCATAGCGCAGAAGGGGCGATGGGGGTGGTGTTAAATCGGCCGATGGGGAAACGGCTGGGTGAATTGCAGGGGGATTTTGCCCTCGGTCCGCTGGCGGGTGTACCGCTATGCAATGGCGGTCCGGTCGAGCAAAAGCAGCTCGTGTTGGTGGCTTGGGAGAGGCAGGACAACGGGTTTCGTCTGCACTTCGGGATCGAACCGGATCACGCGAAACAACTGCGCGACACCGAGGACGCGGACTTACGGGCCTTTGTGGGTTATGCCGGGTGGACGGGTGGACAGATCGAGCAAGAGCTCGAGCGGAACACCTGGGTTGTGGTGACGGCGCCGCGCGATCTTTTCAGCCTGCCGATGGACGCGAGTTTGTGGCGCACGTTGCTGGCGCGGGAGGGCGCGGAGTGGCGATTGTTGGCTGACGAGCCGGAGGAAACTGGGCAAAATTGAACTCGGCTAACGACTGAAATTAGCCGCGGAGAAACGGCCCACGCTCAGAGCGGACAATTCAGTTGACAGGGGTTGGAGCGGACTCTGTTTTCACGCGTTTTATGAAAGTCGTTTCCTCTATCAAATCTGCCAAGAAGCGTCACCCGGCGTGCCAAGTGGTGCGTCGTAAGGGCAAAATCTATGTGATTAACAAGGTCGAGCCGCGTTACAAAGCGCGCCAAGGCTAATTAATCCCTCTTTTATTACGATGAAACCCGAAGGCCATCCCATTCTCAACGACGTTTGCTTCCTCGATATCGGAACCGGCAAACGCTTTCTCACCAAGTCCACGATGAAATCTGCCCGCAAGGAGACCATCGAAGGCATCGAGTATTACGTCGTGATCCGCGATGTGACGATGGACTCGCATCCCGCCTACACCGGCGAGAAGCGCCTCGTCGACACGGCTGGCCGCGTCGAGAAATTCACCAGCAAGTTCAAGCGCGTCGCGACCAAGAAATAATTGGATACGTCCAGCGCTTTGGTTTTTGAAGACCCTCCGGAAACGGAGGGTTTTTTGTTGCCGGAGCGGGGCGCCGGGAGCGTCTATAAGCGAATGCGCCTCTCAAAAATCATCGCCTTCGACTGCGACAGCACGCTGAGCGGAATCGAAGGGATCGACGAGATGGCCCGATTGCGGGGCGCCGCGTGCTTTGCGGAGATCGATGCGATGACGCGCGCGGCGATGGACGGGCGCATTTCGCTCGACAGTATTTTTGCCCGTCGGCTGGAAATCGTCCGGCCAACGCGGGCGGAAAGCGCACTCATTGGGCAACTTTACATCAAACACGTTGAGCCAACCGCAGTGGCCGCGTTGGCGGTGTTACGGGCGGCAGGATGGACGCCTCTGATTATCAGCGGCGGTTACACGCAGGCAATTGAGCCGCTCGCTTCGTTTCTAGGCATTGACCGGGTGGAAGCCGTGGGCCTGCGGTTTGATGGGGCGGGGAATTACGCAGGTTACGAAGCCACGCACCCGGCGAGCCAGCGCGGCGGCAAGCCCCGGATAATCCATGCGCTCCGGGAAGAGCTGAAGCCCGAGCAGATCGTGATGGTCGGGGACGGCGCGAGCGATTTGGAAACCAAAGGAAGCGCGGACTATTTTATCGGTTTTGGCCGCTACGTATCCCGGCCGGCAGTGAAGGCAGGGGCGGATCATTTTGTGGATTCGCTCGGTGAAGTCGCCAGCCTGCTGATTGGTGCAAAAAAATAGATCGTCGGGTGGAAATTGGGGCCTGCTGCTTGGCTGTTGGGACAGACGATCTAACTTAAACTACTTAACCTAATTCATGGCCGCACTCTCTACCCCTGCTTTCCCTCCAGCATTGAGTTCCTACCCGGAACTGGCGGGAGCAGGCCTGACTGAAATCCTGTCGGCGCGAATCCAGATTGACCCCTTCAACTGGGTTGCGACGGCGATCTTCTTGCTCGCGATCGCGCACACGTTTGCGGCCGCGAAAATTCAGCACCTTGCCCATGGCGTCGAGCAACGACACGCGCAGCGACTCAGGGCAGCCGGCCGGTTTACCGATAGCACCGGCGACGGAAACCCGGATGAGGTGAGCTTCACGGGAAAAGTGCTGCACTTTTGCGGAGAGATCGAAGCGATTTTCGGGATCTGGGTGATCGCATTGGTCGCGGCGATCGTGGCCTTAAAGGACCTGGCGACGGCGATCCACTATTTGGCCGATACCGTCAATTTCACCGAGCCAATGTTTGTGGTAGTGGTCATGGCGATCGCCGCGACCCGGCCGGTACTGGGGCTTGCCGAACAGGCGCTACGGAGCGTGGCTGGGTTGGGCGGTGGCCGGCCAGCGGCGTGGTGGCTGGCGATCCTAATTTTGGCTCCGCTATTTGGCTCCTTTATCACCGAGCCGGCGGCGATGACGATCGCGGCGCTACTTTTGGGGCGGCAGTTCTACGAACTAAATCCGTCGCCTCGGCTCAAGTATGCGACTCTGGGTTTACTGTTTGTGAATGTTTCTGTAGGGGGAACGCTGACCCATTTTGCGGCGCCGCCCGTGCTGATGGTCGCGAAGCCTTGGAACTGGGACCTCGGGTTTATGCTCGTGAATTTTGGCTGGAAGGCGGCCGTTGGAATCGTAGCTGCAACGGCGGTTTATTTTGTAATGTTCAGAGCTGAACTACTCGCTCTGAAATCATCGGCCGATGAAGCCGCGATCGCGCAACCGGAACGAACGGTGCCGATATGGATCACCTGCGGGCACCTAGGATTTCTGGGGTTCACGGTTTGGATGGCCCATTACCCGGTTTTATTCATCGGGGGATTTTTATTTTTCTTGGCGTTCACTGAAGCAACGGACCACCACCAGTCCCGGTTGGAATTGCGCGGACCGATGTTGGTGGGATTCTTTCTCGCCGGGTTAGTCGTCCACGGGGGATTGCAGGGGTGGTGGATCGGACCCGTGCTGAAAAGCATGGGCGAGACCCAAGTGTTCTTCGGCGCCACGGTGCTGACCGCCTTCAACGATAACGCCGCAATCACTTATCTGGCGACGCTGGTGCCGGGGTTTACTGACGGTATGAAATACGCGGTCGTCGCCGGGGCGGTCACGGGTGGCGGCCTCACGGTCATTGCAAACGCGCCGAACCCAGCGGGGCAGACGATCTTGAAAAAATATTTTCCAGATGGCGTTTCGCCAATGGGGCTATTGCTAGGGGCGTTGGTGCCGACGCTCGTAATGGGCGTATGCTTTATGTTGTTCTGACGCGACGGGCTGGCCGGTCGAAGGCCATCGGGCTGCTCCTTGATCAGGGAAACAGGCCGCGTGCGGCTTTAGCGTCGGCGACCCGCTGGATGCCGAGGGTGAGCGCGGCGAGACGACGGCTGAATTGGAATTTGGCCTGCTGCGCATCGACGGCGGCTTTGGCTTGGTCGAGGATGCCGAAGAGCTTCGTGATGACTTCCTCGCGGCCCCAGTAAAAATTTGAGAGGTTTTGCAGCCACTCGAAATACGAGACGATCACGCCGCCGGAATTGCAAAGAACGTCGGGGATAATCTCGATGTCTCCGCGGGCCTCGATGATTTTGTCGGCGGCGTTGGTGGTGGGGCCATTGGCCGCTTCGGCGAGGACGCGGCACTTGAGCTTGGCGGCGTTCTGATCGGTGATGACCCGCTCGAGGGCGGCCGGGACGAGAACGGTGCACGTGAGTTCGAGCAGCTGTTCGTTGGTGATCGCTTCGCCGCCGTCGAAGTCGCGGAGGGTTTTCTGGAATTGAACGTAGTTGAGGGCTTGCCGGACATCGATGCCCTTGGGGTTGTAGTAGGCCCCGGTGTAGTCGGAAATAGCGATGATCTTGGCGCCGTAATCTCCGAGTGAGAGGGCGGTTTCACTGCCGACGTTGCCGAAACCTTGGATCGCGACCGTGGTCGCGTTGATCGGAATTTTCAGGTCATCGAGATACTTTTTGACGAGGTAAGCCACGCCGGCGCCGGTCGCCCCACGCCGTCCTTGCGAGCCGCCGAGGGCGATGGGTTTGCCCGTAACGATCGCGGGGGAGACGTGGCCGATGTGATTGGAATAGGTGTCCATCATCCAGCCCATGATGCGCTCATTGGTGCCCACGCCGGGGGCCGCAACATCGATGTGGGGTCCGAGGAAATTGACCATTTCCTGCATGTAACGGCGGGAGAGATGTTCGAGTTCGTTGAGGGAAAGATCGTTGGGATTGACGATCACCCCGCCCTTGGCGCCGCCGTAGGGCAAGCCGACGAGGGAGCATTTCCAACTCATCCACATGGCGAGCGCGGCGACTTCGCCGAGGGTCACGTGCTGGTGAAAGCGGATGCCGCCCTTGGAGGGGCCGGAGGAGAGATTGTGTTGGACGCGGTAGCCCTCGAACACGGTCACGGAGCCATCGTCTCACTTCACCGGCAATGCGACAGCGAGGCAGCGGCGGGGGTATTTGGTGCGATCGCGCAGCGCATCGGGAAGGTTGATGGCGTCGGCCGCTTGGTCGAACTGACGGCAGGCCATTTTGAAGACCTCGGAATCGTAAAGGGACGAAACAATGGCTTTGGACATACGGAAGGGCGGAAGGATTCCGGATCGAGAGCTGATGATTTGAGCCGGGGGGGGCCGTTTGTTGGGTGGGGAGAGTAGAAGGAGGGCAGGGGTTTAGCAATTGGCTTCAGGCCGGGGGAAAGCTTGCATCGCGTGCACTTGTCCCATGCACGTGGGTCTTTGCTAACATGGGAACGCTGATAAATTTTACTCGTTGGGTGCTGGGTAAAACTGCGGGTGCGGGTTTGATCGTGGCCGTGGGCTTGGCGGCGGCCGGGCTTTGGCTTTATTTAAAGGACAACGTGAACTTTGACGACTGGCGGCGCGAGGTCGTCCTGACCTTGAGCGGAGAGCGGGCAAAGGTCCAGGCGGCGCTGGGCGATGTGCAGCAACGGATGGACCGGACGGCGGCAGAGATTGCGCGTGAGCAGGCCAGAGCGGAGCAGGCCGACAAGGTGGTGGCGCAGCTTCGTTCATTGGAAAGCATGTGGGACCGGCTCGTGGGCAATCCCGAACAACAACGCGCCAACGCGGAACAACGCCGGCGGATGGAAGCGTTGAGCGCGGAGGCTAGGGGCAAGGCGGCCGGTTTGCAGGAAGTGCTGGTGCGCACGGGGTGGGAGCGCGACGGGTTGCTCATGGCGCTAGGTAAAAAAGACGCGGAGCTGCGTGCGGCGCAGAAAAACAAATCAAGGGTGCAGCAATATCTTGAGGACGCATGGTTGCAGTCAAAGCCGTGGATCATCGGGGTACTGGTGCTATATTTTTTCGGTCCGACTGCGGGCAAGTTACTGCTGTATTTCGGAGTGGCGCCCTTGATCGCCGGCGGAAGGCCGGTGCGGTTGACGCCGGACTTGGCCGTGTTGCCGAAAGTCGCGACGAGTCGGGTCTCGGCTGAAATCCGGCTGGATCCGGGTGAACGGCTCTGGGTAAAGGGGCAGTTTTTACAGGCCTCCGACGAGGGGGTTACGCGGGCGACCAAATATGTCTTGGACTGGAGAATTCCGGTCACCTGCGTGGTGACGGGACTGGTCGAATTGATCGAGCTCGAGGCGAAGGCCGGTCGTGGCGAGCAGCGGCTCACGTTATCGAATCAGGCCAACCCTCAGAGTGAACTGACGGTGCTGACGCTGCCGGCGGGAGCGGCCGTCGTGCTGCGGCCGAGTTTTCTGGCGGGGGTGATTGTGCCCGAGGGGGCGCGACTGGACCTGCGGAGGCGATGGCAGTTGTTCCGCTGGCAAGCCTGGGTCACGCTCCAGTTTCGTTTTTTTGAATTTGCGGGGCCGTGCCGTTTGATTGTTGCAGGCAGTCGCGGCGTGCGCGCGGAGCGCCTGGCTGAGCGTGAAGGCAATCCGGGGCCGGCTCGGCGGACGAATCAGGATGCCACCGTGGGCTTCACGCCCAATCTATCCTATCGGCCGGTGCGGGCGGAGACGTTTTGGAGTTACTACCGAGGGGTGAACCCGTTGTTTGACGACATGTTTGCTGGGCAGGGAATTTTTCTGTGTCAGGAAATTTCGGCTGACGGCGATGCCCGCCGAGCCCGAAATTTTTGGAGCGGGCTATGGGGCGGTTTGACCAAGGTGTTCGGGCTTTGACTCAAGAAAACCTGACGGTGGAGTAGGGGGATATGGCGACGAACGCAGCAGAACAAGTGGCGGTGCTGTTTGACTGGGACGGCGTAATTATCGATTCGTCGCGGCAGCATGAGGCAAGCTGGGAACGACTCGCTCATGAGGAAAAAAAGTCGCTGCCCCGGGATCATTTTACCGTGGGGTTCGGGAAGAAGAACGAATGGATCATTCCGAATTTGCTGCGCTGGACGAACGATGTAGCGGAGGTGAAACGGCTGTCGTTACGGAAGGAGGCGCTTTACCGGGAGATCATCGTCGAGCGCGGGCTGAACGCGTTGCCGGGCGTGCTGGTGTTTCTGGAGCGTCTAAAAGCGGCCGGGGTGCCGAACTGCATCGGCTCGTCCACGCACCGAGAGAACATTACAACGACGCTTGGGGTGCTTGGTTTCGAGGGGCTGTTCGGAGGAATGGTGACCGCGGAAGATGTGAATCAAGGGAAACCGCACCCGGATGTTTTTCTGAAGGCGGCGGCGAAGACAGGCGTGGCGCCAGCGCGCTGCGTGGTTTTTGAGGATGCGTTTGCCGGGATCGAAGCGGGGCAGGCGGGCGGCATGAAGGTGGTCGGCGTGGCTACGACGCACCCGGCGGAGGTGCTTGCCGGGAAGGTGCTCCGGGTCGTGGAGCGGTTGGACGAACTGACGGTTGCGGATCTTCGAGGGCTGGTTTCCGGTTGAGGTCATGCTTTTCAAACTCGCTTCTGACTACCAACCGACGGGTGATCAGCCACAGGCGATCGCGCAGTTGGTGGCGTCGATTAAGGCGGGAAACAAGCACCAGACCTTGATGGGCGTCACGGGCTCGGGGAAGACCTTCACGATGGCCAATGTGATCGCGCAATGCGATCGGCCGACCCTCATCATCTCGCACAACAAGACGCTCGCCGCCCAGCTCTACTCGGAGTTCAAGAACTTCTTTCCCGAAAACGCGGTCGAATATTTCGTCAGCTACTACGATTACTACCAGCCCGAGGCCTACGTGCCGTCGAGCGATACGTATATCGAAAAAGACTCATCGATCAACCAGGAGATCGAGCGACTGCGGATCGCGACGACGAGCTCGCTCGTTTCACGCCAAGACGTGATCGTGATTGCCAGCGTTTCCTGCATCTACGGCTTGGGCTCACCCGAGACATTTTCAGAAATGCGGATCGCGATCCGGATGCACGATGAATTGGGGCGAAACGTTTTTCTGGAGCGGCTCGTGGAGAATCGTTACGAGCGCAACGACTATGATTTGAAGCGCGGTTGCTTTCGGGTGCGGGGCGATGTCGTCGATGTGATGCCGGCCTACCTCGAACACGGTTTGCGGGTGGAGTTCTTCGGCGACGCCGTGGATGCGATCACAGAGTTTGAGCCGGTGAGCGGCGACGTGATCCGGACGCTCGATCAATTCGATCTTTACCCCGCGAACCAATACGTGACCACCCGTGGCCGGCTCGAGCCGGCGATCGCGGCGATCAAAGCGGAGTTGGAAGAGCGCGTCGCGTTTTTTGAAGGGAAGGGGCAGTATCTGGAAGCGCAAAGGATCAAGATGCGCGTGAGCTACGATCTCGAGATGCTCCAGGAAATGGGCTTCTGCAACGGGATCGAAAACTACTCGCGCCAACTCACCGGCCGGACGGCGGGCTCGCGGCCGTTTTGCCTGATCGATTTCTTCCCGAAGGATTTTCTGCTGATGATCGACGAGAGTCATGCGACGGTTTCGCAGGTCGGGGCGATGTACAACGGCGATCTCTCGCGCAAGAGCACGCTGGTAAACTTTGGATTTCGGCTGCCGTCGGCGCTCGATAACCGGCCGCAGAATTTCGCGGAGTTTCAGCAGATCACCGGGCAATCGCTCTACGTTTCGGCGACGCCGGCGAAGTTCGAAATGGAGTGCTCGAGCGTGGTGGCGGAGCAACTGATCCGGCCGACGGGCCTGCTCGATCCGATCATAACGATTCGGCCGACGAAGGGCCAGGTGGAGAATTTAAAGAGCGAGATCAACCTGGCCGTGGCGGCCGGCGAGCGGGTGTTGGTAACGACCCTGACGAAGCGGCTGTCAGAAGACCTGACGAGTTATCTGCGGGAATCGAAGATCCGCGTGGAGTATTTGCACTCGGATATCGACGCGATCGAGCGCGTGGAGATTTTGCGGAATCTGCGTCTCGGAAATTTCGACGTGCTGGTCGGCATCAATTTGCTGCGTGAAGGGCTGGATCTACCCGAGGTCGCCTTGGTGGCGATCCTCGACGCGGATAAAGAGGGGTTCTTGCGCAGCGAGACGAGCTTGGTGCAAACCTCGGGGCGTGCGGCGCGGCACGAGAAAGGGCGCGTGATCTTCTACGCGGACAAAGAGACGGACTCGATAAAGCGGACCATCGCGATCACGACCTATCGTCGGGAAAAACAGATCGCCTACAACTTGGAGCACGGAATCACGCCGCGGGGCGTGAAGCGGGCGGCGCAATCGAGTCTGCACCTATACGATGGCTCCGGGCGCAAGGACGATGAGCCGGTGTTGGCGGAGAGCGCGGACGACGTGGCGGCGGTGATAGCCGAGCTGGAAGAAGACATGCAGTCGGCGTCGGATCGTCTGGAGTTCGAGCGGGCGGCCTTACTCCGGGACCAGATCACCGCGTTGCGCACGGGTGATTTTCGAAAAATGGCGAAGATAGAGGCGAAGGACTACTCGACCCGGGGGCGCTCCGCGGGGAA
>CAMBRG010000100.1 GCA_945869845.1 Opitutus sp. GAS368
GACCCCATCGTCGTCCCGAGCAGAGAGATATTCCGCCAGAAAACTTTTCGCATCGGCAACCCCGCCGGATTGCCCCGCGTCGCCCCAAAGAAGACGATCCGCCCGCCCGGCGCCGCGAGATCGATTAGGTGCTCGAAGCCCGGACCACCCGCGCTGTCCACGATCACATCAAAAAAACCTCCGCCCGGCACCTGCGCCGCGACGAGCCGTGCCCAACCGTCGCGCGTGTAGTCAAAACCGCCCTTCGCCCCCAGCGCCACCGCCCGCGCGGTCTTATCCGCACTGCTCGACGTCACCCACACCTCCGCGCCTTGCGCGACCGCATACTGCAACGCAAACAGCGCCACCCCGCCGCCGATCCCGGACAGCAGCACCTTCTCCCCGGCCCGCAACTGCGCCCGCGCAAACAACGCCCGATACGCCGTGAGCCCCGCGAGCGGCAACGCCGCCGCCTCGACCCAGGTCAGATGCGCCGGCTTGGCCGCGAGTTGCACCGCCGGCACCGCGATCTGCTCGGCCAGCGTGCCCGCGCGCGGCAGCCCGAGAATCGTAAACGCGCTGCCTTGCGCCGCCTCGCTCGTGCCCCAGTCAAAACTCGGGTTGATGATCACCTCGCGCCCCAGCCACGCCGCATCGACACCCGCCCCGAGCGCCGTCACATCGCCCGCCCCATCGGAGCCGGGCTGCGCCGGAAACTTTAAGCCCGCATACTGCCCGAGCTTGATCCACACATCACGATGGTTGAGCGCCGCCGCCTTGAGCGTCACCACGACTTCCCCCGCCGCCGGCTCGGGCGCGGGCACATCGACGACGCTGAGCTGATTGATGGCGGTAAGGTGAAGAGCTTGCATCGGCCCACCTTAAGCAACCGCCGCGCCAGCCGCAACCGGGAGTTGCCCAAAAGTCATCGCCGCATCCCAATCGTCCCGTGCTGCTCGCGTTTCACAAACCCTACGGCGTCCTCTCGCAATTCACGCCCGAGCCCGGCTCGCGTTGGCGCCCGCTCGCCGACTTCGCCCTGCCCGCCGGCGTCTACTCCCTCGGTCGCCTCGACGCCGACAGCGAGGGCCTGCTCCTCCTGAGCGACGAGCCCGGCCTCAACTCCCGACTGCTCGATCCGCGCCACGCCCATCGCCGCGAATACTGGGCCCAAGTCGAGGGCACGCCCACCGCCGAATCCCTCGCCCGACTCGCCCGCGGCGGTATCGTGATCGACGATTACCGCACGTTGCCCTGTCGCGCGCGCCTCATCGATCCCGCTCCCGCCCTCGCCCCGCGCAACCCGCCCATCCGCGTGCGAAAATCCATCCCCGACACCTGGCTCGCCCTCGAACTCATCGAAGGAAAAAACCGCCAAGTCCGCCGCATGACCGCCGCCGTCGGCCACCCCACGCTCCGCCTCCTGCGCGCCAGCATCGGCAACTTTTTCCTTGGTGATCTCGCCCCCGGCACATGGCGCGAACTCACCGTCGCCGAGCGCACTGCCGTCTTTGCGTGAGGCCACGGCACATGACTTTCGAACTCTCGATCGATGCAATTGAACCGCGAATGCACGCCAATGACCGCGAATCAAATCCGTGACTGCCGCCCCGAACTTGGAATCTCACCAAACGTGAACCAAAATTTTCCCGGATCTTTCAGTCTGCCTTCCTCCGGAATTTGCGTTCATTCGTGTTCATTCGCGGTTCGCCCAAGGCATCGCTCCGGCTCAGCGCGATCCAAAACCTCGCGGGTCACCGGAAACGTCGAAGCCAGCCCGAAGTTTTGTCCCGACCGCGCTCGAGAGAGCCGGACCACGTGCACGATACCGGACTCACGATGAGCACTCCTTTCAATTACCAGCCAACCCTCGCCGGCAAGCTGCTCACAATGCGGCCGTTTACCGAGGCCGATTTCGAACCCCTCTATGCCGTCGCCAGCGATCCGGAAATCTGGGCGCTGCATCCGTTTCGTGAGCGGTATCAGCGCCCGGTGTTTCGGCAATTCATCGACGATGCGGTCGCTGATCGCGGCGGGTTGGTCGCGGTCGAAAACGCGACCGGGCGGATCGTCGGCTATTCGCGCTATTCGCAGAGCAAGGTCGGCCCCGACGAAATCGAGATCGGCTGGACGTTTCTGGAGCGGCGGCGGTGGGGCGGCACGTGGAACCGGGACATGAAGCGGATCATGTTGACGCACGCGCTCGCCGATTTCCCGCGCGTCATCTTCCGAATCGGCGAGGAGAACCTGAGGTCACGCCGCGCCATGGAGAAGATCGGCGGCGTGATGATTCCATGGAACGAAGTGGGCGAAGTGTTTGGGCGCCCAGTTCGCCACATCGCCTATGCGATCACCCGCGAGACTTTCGCGCGCTGGGAGTGACGGCGCCCGCCCCATCGGCACGGTCTTCAAACCCCGGCGCAAATTTAGAAGAATCCGGGCGCCACCCGCCGTCACTAAACAGAGTGCAATGTACAAAGTTTGACTCATTTGGCTTGGCGCGAGTCCGCCACCCAGCCAGTCAAAGATTGGCTCCGCCAACCCCAAAACCCCATGGAATTCTCGACTGCCCTGCATCTGCGTCTCTCTGCCGCCGCTTGCCTCTTTCTCGCGTTGTGCGGATCGATGGCATGCGGCCAAACTGCCGGTGTCGGCACCATCGAAGGCCGCGTACTCAACGCCCGCAGCGGTGCATACGTTGAGAACGCCCGCCTCACCGTTGAGGGCACACCGCTCGAGACTTTCTCGGATGCCACTGGCACCTACCGCTTAACCAACGTCCCGACTGGCACCGCGCGCGTGACCGTGCTCTTCAGCGGACTTCCGCCGCTTACCACCTCCGTCGCTGTCGCCGCGGGTGGCGTCGCGCCGCACGACATCTCGCTTGCCGGCGCGCGGCCCGGCGCGGATGGCGCCGTCGTGCAACTCGACGCGTTCCGCGTTGCCACCTCGCGCGAGATGGACGCCGCCGCTTTTGCGATTAACGAGCAGCGCTTTGCCTCGGCCATCAAGAACGTCGTCTCGACCGATGAATTCGGCAATGTCGCTGAGGGCAATGCGGCCGAGTTCATCAAGTTCATGCCCGGCGTGACCATCGACTATACCGGCGGCAATGCCCGCGATATCTCCATCAACGGCGTGCCCTCGGATTTCGTGCCGGTGACGGTGGACGGCTTTAGTGTAGCGACCGCCGCGACGGGTGGCACCTCGAGCCGCGCCGTGCAGTCCGATATGATTTCGATCAACAACCTGTCACGCATCGAGGTGAGCTACTCGCCCACGCCGGAGTCGCAGGGCTCGGCGCTGGCTGGCTCGGTGAACATGGTGCCGCGGAGCGCGTTCGAGCGGTCACGGCCGTCGTTCAATACGAGTGTCTATCTGCAGATGCGCGACAATGCCCGCAACTTCAACAAAGTCCCGGGCCCCAAGCCCAGCGCGACCCGCAACGTCCATCCCGGATTCGATTTCGCGTATGTGGCCCCGGTGAACAAGCGCTTCGGCTACACCCTCTCGGGCGGCTACTCGACGAACTACTCGCCGCAGGACAACGCCCAGACGACTTGGCGCGGCGCCAACACCGCCACGAATGGCGCGGCATTCCCCGATACCACACCGGACAAACCCTACCTCTCTCAATACCTCATCCAGGACGCGCCCAAGGTCACCACCCGCCGGTCGATCGGCGCCTCGGTTGACTACCGGTTGACGCCGAACGACCGCCTCACCTTTGGTTTTCAATATTCGTCGTTCGACGGGCAGTTCCTCGTCTCAAACGTGACCTTCAACACGGTGCGGGTGCTGCCGGGAGACTTCACCGCCTTCTCGACGCGCGGGGCGACCGGCGCGGGCACGCTGACCTCGGCCCACCAAGAGCGAAATCGTTTTAACCGCACCTACATGCCGACGCTGATCTGGCGGCACGAAGGACCAGTCTGGAAAGGCGACGTCGGCCTCGGCTACTCGCAGCAGAACGACCAGAACCGCGACATGGAGCAGGGTTACTTCCGCGTCGTGACCGCGCAGCGCACCGGCGTCACGATCGCGTTCGACGACATCTTCTACCTGCGGCCCAACCGCATCACGGTGACCGACGGCGCAACCGGAGCGCCGATCGATCCCTACAACCTCGGCACCTATGCCCTCACGTCCGGCACCCGCCAAGCCGACCGCACGCTCGACACGCAGCGCACGGCCTACGGCCATCTCCGCCGGGATTTCTTCACGGCGGTGCCGTTTACGCTGAAAGTGGGCTTCGATGTGCGTGAAGCGCAGCGCGACTACCGAGGGGGCACGATCACGCACAACTACGTCGGCCGCGACGGCCGCGCGAGCACCACGCCCGTCGGCAGTGACGACACTGCGGTGCCATTCTTCGATCCGATCTATTCGCAGCGCACGCTGCCGTATGGCTTCCCGCAGCTGCAGACGATCAGCAACCGCACGTTCTACGAACACTTCGGCGCCAATCCGGGGCAGTTTACCGTCAACGAAAACACGCGCTACCGGAATCTCGTCGGTGGCTCGCGCGTCTCACAGGAGCTCGTCTCGTCCCTCTATCTCCGCGGCGATATCTCCCTCTTGGACCGGCGCCTCAAGCTTGTCGGCGGTCTCCGCGCTGAGCAGACCAACGTCAAGGCCGCCGGCCCGCGCAGCGATCCGTCCCTGAACTTCCGGCGGAATGCGAGCGGTCAGATCCTGCGTAACCCGGATGGCACCCCCGTCCTGATCGTGCCGACCACCGATGCGCTCGGCGTCTCGCGGCTGACCTACCTCGACCGCGGCACGCGCACCGAGAAGGAATACCTGCGGCTCTTCCCGAGCTTGAACGCGAGCTACACGTTCTCCGAGGACTGGGTGGCTCGCGCCGCCTATTTTCAATCGGTTGGCCGGCCCAACTTCTCTTTCTACACGGGCGGCGTCACGCTGCCAGACACCTCGCTGCCGGCCGGGAATAACAACCGGATCGTCGTCAACAATGCCGCAATCAAGGCATGGCAGGCCGAGACGTTCTCCGTGCGGCTCGAGCGCTATTTCCAAGGCGTCGGGCAGATTTCGGTCGGCGCCTTTCGACGGCAGATCGACGATTTCTTCGGCGCGACCGTCTTCAACGCGACGCCGGAGTTTCTCAATCTCTACGACCTCGATGTCGCGACCTACGATCCTTTCGACGTGCAGACCCAGCACAACCTGCGGGGCACGGTACGGATGCAGGGCATCGACCTTAGCTACAAGCAGGCGCTGACGTTCCTGCCGAACTGGGCGCGCGGGGTGCAGGTATTTGCGAACGGCAGTTCGCAGCGCCTGCTCGGCGACGAGACCGCGTCGCTCGCGGGCTTTATCTCGCGGAGTGCGAGCTGGGGCGTGAGCCTCACGCGCCCGAAATGGAACGCGCGGGTGAACTGGAACTACCGCGGCCGGCAGCGCAACGCGGCCGTCACTGGGCAGGGGATCGAGTCGGGCACGTTCAACTACTCAGCCAAGCGGCTCTACATCGATGTGCTCGGCGAATACTATTTCTGGAAGCGCGTCGGGGTCTTCGTGAATCTCCGCAACGTGGGCAACGCCACCGAGGACACCGAAATCCTCGGCCCGAACACACCGGAGCACGCGCAGTTTCGCCAACGCATCGACTACGCCTCGCTCTGGACGATTGGCATCAAGGGCACGTGGTAATTTTCGGCCGCGCCTGCGGCCGAGGGAGCGGCAACCTCTCTTAGAAATCGTGGGGGCAAATCCAAAGGAGTCAGACGGTCGAGCCGAAGGGTCGCCGAGCCGAAGAGCTCTGGCCGTTGTTTGTTAGTTTTCGATCGAACTGAGGGAGCTCATACTAACTTCCCTTAATTTCTAGACGTTTGTCATTGCGAGGTGCGCGAAGCGCGTCGCGGCAATCCATGGATTGCTTCGTCGCTGCGCTTCTCGCAATGACAGTCTCTTGATCAAGGGACGTTAGTATAAAAAAGGTCTCGCCTTGCTTTTGCGGTCGTAAGGACCGCCGACCCTGCGGGGGCCTGCGCAGCGTTTCGTGAGTTTTCCTTCGAAAAATTCGACCTCGATCCCCGGTTCAACGGGTCCCGCCAGAGCCAAGCACGCGGTCATCGTTGAGGAGCAAATGAACGCCGACGCAAGAACCTACTCCGCAGTGCTCCAGCCCCGGACCGCTCGGAAAGCGGTCCCTACCTTTTCGACTGTTCTTTCAAATCCGCACGATCACGTCCTCGGACTTAAACCGCACTTTTGGAGCCGTGGCGTATTTATCGTCTACCGCGCGATAACCTGCCGGGCACGCCACCACCGTCGTGAAATCCGTGGCGTCGAGGCCAAGCACTTCGTCATACTTCGCGCGGTCGATGCCTTCCATCGGGCACGTATCGACGCCGATCAGCGCCGCCGCCGCCATAAACTGACCGAGCGCGATATAGATCTGGTTCGTCTGCCAGGCGTCGAGCGTGCCGGCCTTCGCCGCGCCCGCGAGGCTGCCCAGCATCATGTCGCGGTAACCGCTCAGTTTCTCTTTCGAGCCGCCGCGCACTTCGACCTGACGGTCCAGAAACTTTTCCACGTGATCGGCCCCGAGCCCTTGCTTCACGGTCAAAACAAGCAGGTGCGAACAATCCGCCGGCTGAGTCTGGCCCCACGAAATCGGCACCAATTGCGCCTTCACCGCCGCATCGGTGATCACCAGAAATTTCCACGGCTGCAGACCGAAGGAGGACGGCGAAAGAATCAGCGCCTGTTCAAGCGTCGCCCACGTCTCGGCCGAGAGCTTGCGGGTCGGATCAAACTTTTTGGTGGCATAGCGCCAGTTGAGCGCGTCGAGGAGCGTAGCTGGGGAGATGGGTTGCATAAAGAAATCAGGAAGGGGAACGCCGACGCCAAATAGTCAATCGAACCGGTTCGACGGTTCGGGCGGGCGCTTCGACCAACGCTCGGCGAGAACACCGCAAACGAGCAGTTGGAGCGAGTGATACACCATGATCGGCAACAGAATCAGCCCGATCGCCGGATGCGCACCGAAGATCAATTTCGCCATCGGCACGCCCGAGGCCAACGTCTTCTTCGAGCCGCAGAAAATCGCCGTGATGCGGTCCTCGGTGCTGAAGCCCAGCGCCCGGGCGCTCCACGTCGTGACTCCGAGCGCCACCGCCAGAATCAGGGCCGAGCCGAGGCCAACGCCGACCAACATCAGCAGCGCATTGTTGGCCCACACTCCCTGCGTAAACGAATCGCAGAACGAGGTGTAAACGAGCACGAGGATCGTCGCGCGGTCCACGATGCCGATTTTCGCTTTGTGCCGCTGCACCCACGTCCCGATCACCGGTCGCGCCAATTGTCCGAAGATCAGCGGCATAATAAGCCAGCGAAACAGATCGAAAATCACCGGACCGTAATCGAGCGCCTGTCCCGCCGTTGTCAGCACGACGCCGATCCACAGCGGCGTGAGCACCACGCCCAGCAAACTCGACAACGTCGCGTTGAACACCGCGCCCGCGACGTTACCCCGCGCCGCCGCGGTAAACGCCACCGACGACGAGACCGTCGAGGGCAACGCACACAGGTAGAAAAAGCCCAAACTCAGGCCCGCCGGCACCCGGTCGCCCAAAAGGTGCAGCGCGAGAAAGCCCAGCAACGGAAACATCAGAAACGTGCTCGCCTGCACGAGCAGATGCAGCCGCCAGTTGAGCACGCCGGCCTTCAGCGACGGAAACGAAAGTGCGACGCCGTGGAGAAAAAATATCAGCGCGATACCGAGTTTCGTCAGCAGTTCCGGTTGCAGCACGCCGCCCGCGGCACCCGGCTCCGGCACTAACCACGCCAAAACCAGGGCGAGAACCATTCCGGTCAGAAACCAATCAAATTTAAACTTCATGCAAAGAGGCCGGAACCGATCAGCGACCCTTGGTCCGGAATTTCTCCCACATCGCGGCGATATCCTCGCGGCCTTTGATCCGCATCGCCCACAACATGCCCGCGTAGCTCCCGGCGCCCAGGCCGATCAAGACCACCAGCCCCGTCGCGTCGCCCCAGGCAGTCGGCGGCACCATTCGCGTCCAAGCCCACCAACCGCTGGCGACCAATCCGCCCATCGCCGCCCCCGCCACCGCAATTTTACCCAAATCGCCCCAAAGATGACTGAAGCGCAGCCCCTCGTGGCCCGCCGCCAAACGGCGTTGCAGGTAGGCCGCCTGCGCGACGACCGCGATGTTGCCCGCGATGGCCAACCCGACCGTGCCCAGCCACTCCATGAGCGCGAGGCTCAGACCGAGATTGACGAGGAAGCTCAACCACGCCGCCCGCACCGGCGTCGCCGTATCTTTACGGGCGTAGAATGCCCGCAAGATCAGATTCACAAACGCGAAAAACGGCAGCCCGACCGCATAGGCCGCGAGCACCGGCACCATCATCGCCGTGTCCCGGGCACCAAACGCCCCGCGCTCAAACAACAGTCGAATAATCGGCACGGCCAGCACCGTCAGGCCGATGGCCGCCGGCACGTTGATGACCAAAATCAGCCGCATCCCTTTTTGGTACGCTTCCGCGAGCCGCGTCCCGTCTCCGGCCGCCGCGTATTTTGCGATCAGCGGAAACACGACCGTCGAAATCGCCACCGCGAACACCCCGATCGGCAGTTCCATGAGGCGCGTCGCGAGGTTGAGTACCGCCACCGCCGAGTCGTTCAACGACAATCCGACGAGCCGCGCCACCGCCATATTCACGAGGTAAATCGCCGATCCAAACACCGTCGGCCCCATCAGCGCCAAAATTTGGCGTAGCGGGGCACTCCGCTGAAAATCCAAACGTGGCCGCCATCCTTCCCTCATCAACGCAGCTGCCGGCACCGCCATCTGCAAAAATCCCCCAAGCAATGCGCCCGAACACAACCAGAGCATCAGCCCCTCGTTTCGATCCGCCCAGCCGCCCCAATAAGCCCCGCCCAGCAGCCCGATCATCGCCAGATTCAACCAAATCGGCGAAAGCGCCGGCTCGACGAAGCGCTCCAACGTCTGCAACGCCGCACTAAACGCCGCCGCCAAACACACGAACACCAGATAGGGAAACAGGAAGATCGCAAAATCCGCCGACTCCGCCAAACGCCACGCGGTATCCGCCGCCAAACCCCAACCACGCGCGCGCGCCGTCAGTTCATCCGCCCACGCCAAAGTGAACATCGCCACTGCGACGATTCCGCCCGTCACCACCAAGAGCCAACTCGACACTTGGTTCACCAACTCGAAAGCCCCGGTGCGCGCCTTCGCCTTCAACTCCTCCTGCAAGGTCGGCACCAGCGCGGCCGTGAGCGCGCCCTCGCCCAGCAATCGCCGAAACAGATTCGGCAACGTAAACGCCGTATAGAAAATCGAGGCGAGCGCCGAGGTGCCGAAGATCGCCGTCACGAGCATATCGCGCCCAAGGCCGAGCACACGCGACACCATGGTCAGCGCAGACACGACGCCGATGTTCTTCAGGTTTTTCGACACAGGTTCAATTTCCGCTCCCGTAATCTACGGGGGCAAATGCAATCACTCCGGCGGCGCGGAACGCACCTGCCGCGCGTGTTCTGCGGCATCCAGGATCTCCCGGCTGCGATTCTCCAAATCAAACCCCAACGCCCAATCACGCTCATAGGCCGCGGCCCGCTCGTCCCCGCCGCTCGCCGGTTTCTGCCCCGGGGACAAGCACTCGGCGAGAGAGACGCCGGCGTTGCGGTAGAAAAGATGCAGGGCCGGCAGGACGCGCTCCAATTCCAACGCCTTCACGGCCAACAGGGCCGCGACCGCCGGCTCTTGGGATTGCCGCAGGGCGAATCGTAGGGGCACCACCCCATCGTCGCCGCCCACGGCCACAACCACGCGGGCCAGGTCAGACAAAAAAAGTCTGGATTCGGTGCTACCCATCATCGGCAAGGTTCTCACCCGCCGGACCGCATGCCACCCCGTCTGCCACCACAGCTCCTTCTCCGCCGCATCGTCAAACCGGCCGGGAAAACACCGCACCAACGCCGCCGACGGTTCGTCGCCGCGCAGCAACCTGCGCCGCAGTTCCGGCCACTCCCGCCCTGCCCCACTCTCCTGTTGCAACCACGTGAGCAACCACACGGCCCCGACGGCCAATGACCGCGGTTCGACATCACTGCGGGTCCACCCGAGCACGTCGGCCAGTCTGGGTGGGGCCAGCTCGAGCGATTCGGTTTGGAGCGCATCAAACCTCGCAGGTTCGGCCCGAGTCAGCCACCACCCCACGGCCGCATGCTCCAGCCAAAGTGGAGCCGTCAGATTCGGCCCCACCCCGTGCTCGGCCACCGCCAAGCGCATGAGCAGCGCTTGCACCAGCGCCCTTCGCAAAAAATATCTCGGGGTCAATTCGCTCCAGCGTAAGCGCAGTGAAACCACCCCTCCGGCCTCGGCAAACACCCGAAACGGCACCGTCTCGGTCCAGTCCGCCGCCGGCACCACCCGCACGAAAATCGGGGTCGAAAAGCCCGCCGGCAGACCTAGGGGTTCAGCCAAAATCCGCCACGCGTTCTCTGCTTCCGTCCGCACCCGTGTCGCCGCACCGGCTTCGAGACTGGCGATCTCAAACCGCCCCGGCCCCGAGTTGCTCAAAACGGGCGCAGCGGCCGACAACTCACCTGCAGACAGGAGGAGCCCGCCCGCCCAGATCCAGCCCGCGATCGCGAGCGGCGGTCTCACGGCATCGTCAGCTTCAGGGCCGAGCCGACCACAGCCACCTCAATTAACTCACCCCAAACCTTCTGAATATCCTGCGGCACCGGCACCGCATGCAGAACCTTTCGCCCTACCCAGCTGCGCAGGCTGGGCAAAGCATCCAGCGGGCAAGAGCCAACCAACAGCGTCGAAGGTTCAAACCCGAATTGCGCTCCACGCTTCACGAATTGTCCCCGGGCCTGCACGACCACCGTCGTGGCATAACCAAACGCCGCGAACTTAAGGGGCACGCCGATCTGAAACTCACCCTCCTGAATCCGAAAATTGGGCGCTTGCGACGTGACGCCGAAACCACCGGTGGCTGGAGCTGGAGCGGCGGCGGCGGCTGCGGCCACAGGCGCGGGAGCCGGCGGAGCAATCGCCGCGCGCGGGTTCTCGGCGCCCGGGGCAGATAGGGCCGGGCCGGGCGCAGGGACCGGAGTGCCGCCCCACGCATTTAGTTCATTCTCGTTCACCAACACCGAGCCGCCGGCGGCAAACGTCTTCCGCTTCGCCCCGGCGAGTTTCGCCTTCGACGCGTCCATCGAACCTTCAAAATACACCACGTCGCCGGGTCCTGTTTTCCAATCGGCCTCGATGGCCGTGGAGCTACCGGACTTCGACCTTTCCTCAGCCGGTCTGGGCGCGCCCGCCTTTGCCGTCACGGTGGTCGACTCGCCGTCCTTGAAAATTGTGACGGGCTTGAAGACCAAGAACATGATCCCCAGCGCCGCACCGATCACGACGCTTAACGCCGCTCCGATCGTGACCTCGGTCCAGCTGCGATCAGATTCACCGCGTTTGAATTCTGCGCCCATAACCATTAAAAATCAGGACTTGGCCGCCGGTGTCACCGGTGCCGCCGGTGCCGCCGGCTTGCTGGGCGCGGCATCAGGAGTGCCGCTCTTTTTTTTGTAATCGGTGATATAGAAACCCGTGCCCTTGAAGATGAGTCCGGCGCCGCTACCGACCAAACGTTTGAGGCTTTGTTTTTTGCATTTCGGACACTTTTTCAGCGGTTCGTCGCGCATCGACTGGAACTGCTCAAACTCGTGACCGCATTTCTGACAGGCATACTCGTAGGTGGGCATAGCTAGATCGGACCGAGTGAGGGGCAGCTCCGGCGGGTTGGCGAGTTTGTTTCGCGCGGACTCCGTGCCGTTTCGGAAAAAGGTTTGAGACCGCCGGTGAAGCCGTTGCTACTCCGATTCCCATGGATTTCGCCGCCACCTTGCAACGCCACGTCGCCCAAACGGAGCACGGCCTCGACCGCTGCCTGCCGCCAGCCGATGCCCGCCCGGCCCGCCTCCACACGGCGATGCGCTACAGTCTCATCAGCGGCGGCAAACTTCTGCGCCCGGTCCTCACTTTAGCCACGGCCGAGCAACTGGGATTGACCGGGGATGCCGCCGTGCCGGCCGCCGTGGCCATCGAGTGCATTCACACCTACTCGCTCATTCACGACGACCTCCCGTGCATGGACAACGACGACCTCCGTCGCGGGCGGCCCACCGCCCATCGCCAATTCGACGAGGCCACCGCCCTCCTCGCCGGCGATGCGTTGCTCACAGAGGCATTTGTGATTCTCGCCCGGCACTACGCCGATCGCCCCAGACTGGCCCATGCGTTAATGGGCGAACTGGCCAATGCGGCCGGCAGCCGTCGCCTGATCGGTGGCCAAATGGAAGACCTGCTCGCCGAAAAACGCCCCGACACCACCGCTGCCGACCTTGAGTTCATCCATCTCAACAAAACGGCCGCCATGATCGAGGTCGCCTTGGTGATGGGCGGACTCTGCGCCGAGGCCTCCCCGGCCCAGATAGAAATCCTGCGTTCCGTCGGCCACCACCTTGGGCTCACCTTCCAGATTATCGACGATGTGCTGGATGCCACCGCGGACACCGCCACGCTCGGCAAAACCGCCGGCAAAGACGCCAAGGCCAATAAGACCACATTCGTCAAACTCCACGGTATCGAAGCGTCGCGCCGCATCGCCCGCGAACACGCCGACGCGGCTCAAGCCGCACTCCGCTCGCTGCCCGGCGATCCTTCGTTTCTCACTGCGCTCGTCGCATCGATGTTGGCGCGGTCGCGCTAAACTGAACCCCGTCCGCCGGAATCAGCGAGCCGGGCCCCAGCGCTTTGTAAACGGGTAGTAGATTACCAGCGGCCGGCCAATCGCGTCCTTGAGCGGCACAAAGCCCCAATA
>CAMBRG010000101.1 GCA_945869845.1 Opitutus sp. GAS368
AGCTCAAACCCGGCGCCCGGTGCTCCGGCCGCCGCTGGCATCACCTTCAGCCCGGCCCCGCAGCCGGCGCCACCCGCGCCGTAGCCGGCGGGGGTGGGGTTCGGTCGGTCCGGCGGCTCGTGGGCCGCTGCTTACCAGATTTTGCAGCGATCGGCGGGCTTCCGCCACATCGGGTCGCCTTCCTTGATGCCGAATGCGTCGAAGAATTCCTGCTGGTTCACCAGCGGGCCGATGGCCCGGAAATTTCCGGGGGCATGGGGACCGCGCGCAACTTGCAGGCGCATCGCATCGTCGCGGAACTTCGTGCGCCACTGCTGCGCCCACGAAATGAAGAAGCGCTGCTCGGGCGTGAAGCCATCGATGAGCTTCCGCTCCTTCCCGGCGAGCGAGCGTTGCAAGGCCTCAAAGGCGATCGAGGTGCCGCCGAGGTCGCCGATGTTTTCACCAAGTGAGAGCTGGCCGTTGATGGCGAGCCCGGGGAGCGCTTGGTAGCTGTTGAACTGGTCGACGAGCTTTTGCGCCCGTTCGCGAAATTTTGCGGCGTCCTCGTTCGTCCACCAGTCGGTGAGGTTGCCGTCGGCATCGGAGCGCCGGCCTTGGTCGTCGAAGCCGTGGGTGATCTCGTGGCCGATCACCCCGCCGATGGCCCCGTAGTTCACGGCGGCGTCCGCGTTGAAATCGAAGAAAGGCGGCTGGAGAATGCCGGCCGGAAACACGATCTGGTTGGTGACGGGCGAGTAGTAGGCGTTGACCGTTGGCGGGGTCATGCCCCAGTCCCCGCGGTCCACCTTTTGGCCGACACGGTCGATGCTGCGGCGGGAGGCGGCGAGGCCTGCCCGCGTGACGTTGCCGTAGTAGTCGTCGCGGCGGACATCCACCGCCGAGTAATCGCGCCATTTCTTCGGGTAACCGATCATGGGCTCGAAGCGGTCGAACTTCGCGAGGGCCTTTTCGCGGGTGGGCGCCGACATCCACTCGAGTCGTTCGAGACGCTCACGGAAGACGACCCGAATATTATGAATCATCTCGTCCATCCGGGCCTTGGCCTCGGGCGGGAAGTGCTTGGCCACGTAAAGCTGGCCCAGGGCCTCGCCCACGGAGCCGTCCACAATCTTGGTGGCGCGCTGCCAGCGCGGCTCTTGGTCGGGCGTGCCGTTCAGCACGGTGCCGGTGAAGCGAAAACTTTCCGCCTCAAACGCCGTTGCCAGGTGCGGGGCGGCAGCGCGGAGCAGGTGCCACCGCAGGTAGGTCTTGAGGTCGGCGAGCGAAGTCTCGGCCAACACCTTCGAGAGACCTTCCATGAACTTCGGTTGGCCGACGATTACTTCGGTCGTAGTGGCGGGCACGCCGAGCCCGGCGATGAGCGTCGCGAGCGGCAGGCCGGGATAGGCGGCGATGGCGGCCGCCACCGTCATCTTGTTGTAGTTGGCGACGCGGTCGCGCAGGTCGACCGGCAGCTTAGCGGCGGCGGCGATGGCCTTCTCGAAGGCGAAGAGCACCTCCGCATTTTGGTAGGCGACGGACCGCGCGTCGCCGGCGAGTTCAAACATCTTCGCGACATGGCCGACGAACTCCCAGCGCTCGCGGGCAAATTTCTCCGAGAAATAATACTCCTTCGAGGGCAGACTGAAGCCGCCCTGCTGGAGATAAAAACCGTAGCGGTCGCTCTGCTTCTGGTCGGGGAAAAAGGCAACGGAGAGAAACGGGTCCCCGAGCCGCAGGTGCTGCTGCGCCGCCACTCCAAAAATTTCCACGGTGGATTTTGCGGCCGCGATGGCGGCGAGATCGGCTGCGATGGGCTTGAGGCCGCGGGCGTCAATGGTCGCAGTATCGATCGCCGAGGCGTAGAAGTCGCCGACCTTCTGGCTCACGCCGCCCGGCGCTCCGGGTTGGGCGGCGGCGGCTTCGACGATCGCACGGAGGTTGCTCCAATTGCGCTCGGTGAGCTCACCGAAGCCGCCCCAGCGGGACTTGTCGGCGGGGATCGGATGGCGCGCATACCAGCTGCCGGCGGCAAATTTGGCGAAATCGACGCGGGGATCGACGGAGCGATCCATCTTGTCGATGCTGAAAGCAGGATCGGCCAGAGCGGCGAGTTCGGCCGCCGGGAGCCGACTGGCGGCCAACGCCAGCGCGCCGGCCGCGAGGAAGAAGCGGGGAGTGAGCATAGCGTGACATTGCCGCAAAAACGGACCGCGACAATCGCGGAGATCCAAAAACAGCGCCGGTTTACGCTGAGCCCTAAATCGGATGGTACCGGCGGCCCAAACCCACCGCCGGCTTAGCGCCGTCGCGCACCAAATCGCGCGCACCAAGCAACACCGAGCTTGGCAAGGCAGCAAGCCACCTAGTTTTTTACCTCCGCCGCCACGCCCCCACCCGCTCCGTGAATCAAAAATTTATCCTCGCTCTCGACCAGGGCACCACGTCGTCGCGCGCCCTGATCTTCGATCACCGCGGCCGCGTCGTCGCCAAGGCCCAACAGGAATTTCCCCAACACTTTCCCCAGCCGGGTTGGGTCGAGCACGACCCCGCCGATCTCTGGGAAACCACCCGCCGCACCGCCCTCGCCGCCGTCGCCGAGGCCCATCTCACCGGCGCCAACCTCGCTGCGCTCGGCCTCACCAACCAGCGCGAGACCACGCTGCTCTGGGAACGCGCCACCGGTCGCCCGCTCCACCGCGCGATCGTCTGGCAGGACCGCCGCACCGCCGCCCTCTGCGCAAAATTAAAAAAACGCGGACTCGAACCGCTCTGCCGCGAAAAAACCGGCCTCCTCCTCGATCCGTATTTCTCGGGCACGAAACTCGCCTGGCTCCTCGACCACCTCCCCGGCGCCCGCCGCCGCGCCGCCCGCGGCGAACTCGCCTTCGGCACCGTCGATACCTGGCTGCTCTGGCAACTTACCGCCGGCAAAGTCCACGCCACCGATGTCTCCAACGCGTCGCGCACCCTCCTCCTCAACCTCCGCACTGGCGATTGGGACGCCGACCTCCTCAAAATCCTCCGCATCCCCCGCGAAGTTCTCCCCGCGGTCCGCTCCAGCAGCGAAATTTACGGCCACGTCGAGACGATCCCCGCGCTCGACGGCGTCCCCATCGCGGGCATCGCCGGCGACCAACAAGCCGCGCTCTTCGGCCAAGCCTGTTTTCGGCCCGGCCACGCCAAAAACACCTACGGCACCGGTTGTTTTCTTCTGCTGCACACCGGCCAAAAACCCGTCGTCTCAAAACACCAACTCCTTACCACCGTCGCCTGGCGGCTCGGCCCGTCCGCCCCGCTCGAGTACGCGCTCGAGGGCAGTGTCTTCATCGGCGGCGCCGTCGTCCAATGGCTCCGCGACGGTCTTGGTCTCATCGCCGCCTCCGCCGACATCGAGCCCCTCGCCGCGCGCGTCCCGGACAACGGCGGCGTCTTCTTCGTCCCCGCCTTCACCGGCCTCGGCGCGCCGCATTGGGACGCCTCCGCCCGCGGCGCCATCGTCGGCCTCACCCGCGGCACCACCGCCGCCCACGTCGCGCGTGCCGCCCTCGAAAGCATCGCCTACCAAAGCGCCGATCTGCTCGCCGCCATGCAGGCCGATTCGAAAATCAAACTCCGCGAACTCCGCGTGGACGGCGGCGCCACCGTCAACACCGCGCTCATGCAATTCCAAGCCGATCTCCTCCGCGTGCCCGTCATCCGCCCGCGCGTCACGGAGACGACCGCGCTCGGCGCCGCCTACCTCGCCGGCCTCGCCGTCGGCTTCTGGAAAAACCGCGCCGAGATCGCCGCCCAGTGGACCGAATCCCGTCGCTTCCGCCCCGCCCCCAACCGCGCTGCGATGAAAAAACTCCAGTCCACCTGGCACCGCGCCGTCGACCGCGCGAAGGACTGGGCGCAGTGAATCTCTCGCCTGCATTTTTCGATCACGTTGCCTTCTCGGCCAAGGTTCTCGGTGCGTTGACTCTAGTCGTCGGCCTCGCCCTATCGTGGCGCACCGTGCATCGCCGCGAAGCCCCTGCCCAGAAACGCGCAGCCAACCACCTGGCGAAAAATCCTGCCCTCGATCCTGCCGTCTTTGCCGCAACCTACTTCCCCGCCGACCAAGCCGCCATCGCCCGTGGCTTACGCGAACGCCTCGGCCCTCAGCTCGAAATCGACCTCGCGCGCCTCCACCCCGATGACCGCATGGTCGCGGACCTCCGCATGGCTGATTTGGATTCGATGACGACCGTGGGATTTATGCTCTCCGTCGAGAAAGAATTCTCGATCAAACGGCCTGAGGCTGAGGTCGCCCACATCCTTACCCTGCGCGACCTCACCACGGGTGTCGTCCGCCTCCTCGCCCAAGCACGGGCCCGGTGACGCCCGAACCACCTTCTCCTTGCCAGTAATACCGCCCTTGGTATTACCACGCGCATGGTCATCACGAGCAAAGGACAGGTCACCATCCCCCAGCGCATCCGCAACCGCCACGGTCTCAAACCCGGCACCGCCGTCGAGTTCGTCTCCGAAGGTGCTAAAGTCCTCCTGCGCCCCGCCAAGACTTCACGCAATCCCATCGATGCCTGGCTCAAACAAGCCACCGGCGCCGCCAAAGGCAACGCCACCACCGCGCGGATCATGAAGCTCACCCGCGGCGAAGACTGATGAGCCTGATGCTCGATACCAACGTCCTGCTGGATATCCTGACCGCCGATCCGAAGTGGCTGGCGTGGTCCACCGCTCGCTTCCGCGAGGCCTCCGCCGTCGGCCCGGTTCCGATCAACCCGATTATCTACGCCGAGCTGGCCGGAGGCTTCGATTCGCGGGCTGAGCTCGACCATTGGCTCCAACCCTCGCGCTTCAAACGCCTGCCCCTGCCTTTTGAGGCCGGCTTTCGCGCCGCCCGCGCCTTCCTCGACTATCGCCGCAGCGGAGGTCCCAGGACTTCTCCTCTGCCCGACTTCTACATCGGAGCGCATGCCGAGACCGCCGGCTTCACCCTCGTGACCCGCGATACCGCACGCTACCGCTCTTATTTTCCAAAGCTTAAGCTGATCACGCCCGACGATTGACTCATCGTCCCGCGGGCGCGCCCCGCCACGTTACCCGCCCCGCGCCCCGCCCGTCTCCGCTCCCATGACCGAACTCTGGAACCCCGCCCGCCTCGCCCTCGGCTTCGTGATCCTCTTCGCGCTCTTCGTGCCGCTGGAGACCCTTTTCCCGATCGTGCGCCGCCAATTTTGGCAACGCCCCGGGCTCCGCGCCGATCTCATCCACTTCTTCGTCACCGGCGGTATCCGCAAGCTCCTCACGCTTTTCGTCGTCTTCGGCCTTATCCAGGCCCTCGGCTTTCTCGTTTACCCGCCGCTCCAGCAAAGCCTGCTCGCGCTCCCGCGTTGGTCCCAGTTCCTGATCGCGATTTTCATTTTCGAACTCGGCACCTACTGGGGTCACCGCTGGGCTCACACCGTGCCGTTCCTCTGGCGCTTCCACGCCGTCCACCACTCCAGCGAACACCTCGACTGGGCCGCCGCCAGCCGCCTCCATCCCGTCGACCAGACCTTTATCCGCATCTGCGGCGTCATCCCCGTCTATCTCCTCGGCTTCACCAAAGAGACCTTCGGCTTCCTCATCGCGATCGACGGCCTCCTCGCGATTTTCATCCACGCCAACGTCCGCTTCCGCTTCGGCCCGCTCGAGCGCCTCATCGCCACCCCCGTCTTCCATCACTGGCACCACGCCAACGAGGGCGCCGCCACCACCCACAAAAACTTCGCCGGCCTCCTCCCCGGCTTCGATTGGCTCTTTGGCTCGCTCCATCTCCCCGCGCGCTACCCCAACCGCTACGGGATCGATGAGCCCATGCCCGACTCCTACCTCGGCCAACTCGCCCAACCGTTTCGCTCGCCTCCGGCCGCGCCCGCACCGGCCGGGCCGGCCGCCGCCCCGGTCGGCAAAAAATCATCGGAGTGACTGCCCGCCCCGCCGGCCCCCGTTTCAAAACATCCCGACGATTATCGCCAGCGTTACCATCGAAGTCAGCGTGCTCACCACAATCGCCCCCGCCGCCAACGCCTCATCGCCCTTTAGCTCCGAGGCCACCGTAAACGAAACCACCGCCGTCGGCGCCGCGAGGAAGATCATGACCGTCTTCAACTCCACCGGGCCCAACCCCGCCCACCGGCCCACGAGCCAACCCAACGCCGGAGCTGCCACCGTTTTCAGCAACGCGGCCGCCAGCGGCTGCGCCCACTTCCCGCCCAAATTCACGGTCACCAACGACCCGCCTACACCGAGCAATCCCAGCGGCAACGCCATTTCGCCCAACGAGCCGAGCGCCTGATCCAGCATCGTTGGCAACGCCCAGCCCGCCCACGCCCAACCGAGGCCCGCCAGCGAAGCGACCAACGGCGGCGTCGACGCCAATTGCTTCAGCAACGGCCCCGCCATCGCCCAGCCCACCTGGTGCCGGCTCGCCAAGAGCGCCATCACGCTCGTGATGTTAAAAAACACCATCATCGGCGCGACCGTCAGCACCGCCGCCGTCCGCAGCGACAGCCCGCCCGCCAACGTCACATCCGGCAGCTCGTAAATAATCGGCAACCCCACGAACGCCAAATTCCCCCGCAACACCCCTTGCGCAAACGTCCCCTTCGCCCCCGGCCGCACCCCCATCCCAGCCGCGACCGGATAACTTAGCAGCGCCACCGCCACCGTCGCCGCGAGCATCACGCCCAACATCGGCGTCGCATCACCCACCCCGCGGCCCAGCCGCGCTAATTGCGAAAAGAGCAAAGCCGGCAACCCAACCCAATAGACCACCCGGTTGGCCTCGCGCAAAAATCCCGGCGACAAAAATCGGCTCGCCTGCAAACCGGCCCCGAGGGCGATCAGGAGAAAAACGGGCGCGAGCGTGTTCAAAATTAGCACCCGGTCAAAGTCCACCGCCGCCCGCCGGGGGCGCAAATTTATTCCCGAAGCGGCTCCCCCGCCCAAGCAGGATCTTTTATTTTGGCCTCGCCGGCGAGGCGACCCGTGCCCCTGCCAGCGGCGCGCGTGATTCCGCGTCCAGCAGCAGGCCCTTGATCGCGCCGGTGCCCGCCGGTTGGGCCCGGCCTTCCACGAGCAAGGCCATCCAGCACAGGCACAGACAAAGGACATAACGAGGAACGATTTTCATAGAGACGGCATTAGCAATCACTCGGCCCACGCGCTGACAAAACCATATTCGCGCCGCGCCCCTCGCCTTTCGGCAGGCGGTGGTTAGCGTCCCCGCTCCATGGCTTCCGACCGTTTCGCCCCATCCGTCCTCAACGTCGCTGCGGTCGTAAAAAACTACGGCGCGCGCCGCGTGCTCGACGACGTTTCCTTCACCGTCGGCCCCGGCGAACGGGTCGCTCTCACCGGTCCTTCTGGCAGCGGCAAGACCACCCTCCTCAACTGCCTCGGCGGCGTGGACCGGCCGGACGCCGGCTCTATCAGCGTGCGCGGCACGCCCGTCCACACCCTCGACTCCGTCGCCCTCGCCCGGCTCCGCCGCTCGGAGATCGGCACGATTTTCCAGTTCTTCCACCTGCTCTCTACACTCACCGCCGCCGAGAACATCGAACTCCCGCTCCAACTCATCAACGTCTCCGCCCCCGAGCGCGCCGCGCGCGTGGCCTCGGCGCTCGACCGCGTCGGCCTCACGCCCCGTGCCGCCGCCCTCCCCGGTCAGCTCTCTGGCGGCGAGCAACAGCGCGTCGCCATCGCCCGCGCCCTCGTTCACCGCCCCGGCCTCATTTTGGCCGACGAACCGACGGGCAACCTCGATTCCGCCAACGGGGCCAACATCCTCGCGCTCCTCCGCGAGCTCAGCGACGAGACGGGCACCGCGCTCGTGCTCGTCACCCACAGCGAGGACGCCGCCGCCATCTGCCACCGGCGGATCAATCTGCGCGACGGCCGCATCGTCTCCGGCGGATGAACGTGCCCGTGCTCAGTCTCCTACTGCGGCGCTTCTCGCTGCGGCACGCCCGCCTCGCTCCCCGCGCGACGGCGCTCCTCGTCGGCATCCTCGCCCTCGGCGTCGCGGTGTTCGTCTCGATCCGCCTCGCCAACCGCGCCGCCGTTTCGAGTTTCACTCACTTCACCGACACGCTCACCGGCCAGAGCGACTTCATCGTCCAAGCTCCCACCGGCACGTTGCCCGAGTCCGTCCTCCGCGAACTGCGTACCGCGCTCGGCGCGCGACCCGTGCAGATCATCCCCGTGGTCGAAGCCACTGCCACCCAGGCCCAACGCCCCGACGAGGCCGCCGGCTTCGGCCGCACCAGTTACACGTTGCTCGGGGTCGATCTCCTGTCCCTCGCCAATCTCGCCAGTCAGGGCAAAATCGACCGCGGTTATTTTAACCAAGGCCAAGCCCCCGGCCAAGACCTCGGCAACGGTGGCCGCGCCGCGCAAAACGGCGATGCCGGCGCCGATGCGTTTTGGCGCGCCTACAACGCCGGCCCGCAAGTCTGGGTCAGCGCGGCCTTCGCGCCCGCCGTGCCCAAGTCCCTCGACCTCGTCCTCGACGAACGCGTCCGCACCCTCACGGTCGCCGGCGTCATCCCGACCGCGAGAGAGGCCCCGCGCGTCCCGCCCACGTTGCTCATTCTCGACTTGCCGCATCTGCAAACGCTCACGGGCAAAGTCGGCCGCGTGGACCGCGTCGAGTTCCTGATCGAGCCCGGCCCCCGCGCCCCCGAGCGCCGCGACGAACTCAAGTCGATCCTCGAAACCCTCGGCGGCGAGCGCTGGCTCGTCACCACTCCCGGCGCGCAACGCGAGTCCGCCGAAACGATGACCCGCGCCTTCCGCCTCAATCTCACGATCCTCTCGCTCATCGCCCTGCTCGTCGGGCTCTACCTCATCTTTCAGGCGCTCGACGGCGCCGTGGTGCGGCGGCGCACCGAGATCGCCATCCTCCGCTCCCTCGGCGTCGAGGAACGCGCGATCCAAACCGCGTGGCTTACCGAGGCCGCCGTGCTCGGCCTCGTCGGCGGCGCGCTCGGCGTCGGCCTCGGCTGGGCCGGCGCGCAAGTCGCGGTGCGCGCCGTGGGCCAAACCGTCAACGCGCTCTACTACAGCAGCACGGTCGACGCCGCTTCGCTCGATCCCGGCGAGATCGCCCTCGGCCTCGTCGTCGGCTTGGGCGCCAGCCTGATCGCCGGCTGGTGGCCCGCCCGGCTCGCCGCCCGCACCCCGCCCGCGCAGGTGCTCCCGCGCGGCGTCGCCCCGGCGGCCGGCGGCCGTTGGCAACGCAGCTTCGCCCTCGGCGCCGTCTGCGTGCTGCTCGGCGTCGCGTTCGCCCAACTGCCGCCGCTTCGGCTCGACGGCGCGGGACGTTTCCCGCTCGCCGGTTATGCGGCGGCATTCTTTTGGATTTTTGGCGGCGGCTTGATGTGCGGTTGGTTGCTGCCGCTCCTCGCCCGCGCCACCCGCGCCCTCGGCACCGGGTGGGCCCCGGGGCGCGTCGCGCTCAGTCATCTGCGCCGGCCTTCGGGTCGGCACCGCCTGTCGGTCGCCGCGCTGCATTGCGCCGTCGGCATGGCGGCCGGCATGGCGATCCTCGTCGCGAGTTTTGAGCTCACCGTGCGCGGCTGGATCGAGCGTTCGTTGCAGGCCGATCTCTACATCGCGAGCGCCGGCGCGCAGGGCGCATCGACCGCCAACTTCATTTCCGCCGCAGCCGCCGACCGTCTGGCCTCGCACCCCGCCGTGGACGCGGCCGCGCAACTTACGGTCACCCGCATTTCGCTCGACGGCATTCCGACGCTCCTCACCGGCACCGATCTCGCCCTGATGCGCGCGCGCAGCGACATGCCCTGGGTAACTCCGCCGCGCGACCCCGCCGTTTGGGAAACCGCGCGCAACGACGGTCTCGCTCTCGTGAGCGAGGCCTTCTCCGAGCGTTTCCGAAAAAAATCCGGCGACGTCCTCCGCGTGCCCACGCCCGCGGGCCTGCAGACGCTCACGATCGCAGGTATCTTCGCCGACTACGGGAACGAGCGCGGCTCGATTATGGTTGATCGCGCCCATCTCACGAAATGGCTCGGCGACGACCGCGTGGCCAACGTGAGCGTGTGGCTCAAGCCCGGCAGCAACGCCGACCTGCTGCGCGAGGAACTACGCAAGGAGTATCCCGGCCTCGCCATCTTCACCAACGCCAAGCTCCGCGGCGAGGTGCTGCGGATTTTCCGGCAGACCTTTGCGATTACCTATGCGCTCGAAGTGATCGCCGTGCTCGTCGCCGTCGTCGGCCTCGCCCTCACGCTCACGAGCGTGCTGCTCGACCGGCGCGAGGAACTCACGACCTTGCGCGCGCTCGGCTTCACCCGCCGCGAACTCGCGGGTGCCGCCGCCATCGAAGGCGGCGTGGTCGCCGGAGCCGCCGTGGCGGGCGGACTCACGCTGAGCGTCGCCCTCGGCTGGCTCCTGATTTACGTGATCAACAAACAATCCTTCGGCTGGACCCTCGGCTTCGCCCTGCCGTGGGGCCAACTCGCCGCGCTCGCCGTGGCCGTCGTCGGCACCGGCATCGCGGTGAGTTATCTCGTCGGTCGCTGGGGCGCCGATCTGCCGGCGGATCGCGAGGAATAATGACGATGAAATCTCTGCGCCACCTGCTCCTCCACGGCCTGATCGCCCACGCCGTCTTCGGCTCCGAAGTAGGGGCGTCCGTTGCGGACGCCCGCGGGCGCGGTCAAGCCGCGGCCCTACCCCGAGTTCCGCAGTTCAAAAAACCGTTACGTTCTATGGCAGATACTTACGCGATTTAGGGGCTGATTTTCGGCACTACATTGCTGACTTCACGGGTGCCCTTGGGCAGGCGCAGCCCGAGGTGAGCGAGCAGTTGGGCGGTGGCGGGCTCGGGGGTCGTGACGACGCGCAGGCGCAGCTCGGTGGCGATCTCGGCGCGGCGCACCGGGACGATTACGTCCACGCTTTTGATCCCGGCGATTTGCTTGATTAACTGGCGCGCGCAGGTGCCGAGGCCCTTTGATTGCATCCACTGTTCGAGGGTGCGCCAGAGGGCCAGCGCGAGGAAGCAGACCAAAATGTGCGCCTGCACCCGGTTCTCTTTGTGATGAAACACCGGCCGCAGGCCCAGATCGCTTTTGGCGGTGCGGAACGCCGCTTCGGCCTGCGTGAGCTGGATATACCATTTCCATAAAAGCGCCGGGTCGGTCTCGTCACAGTTGGTGCGCAGCAGATACGCGCCTTTTTGGCGGTGCGCTTTCTGGCCGGCGTCGAGCCGGCTGCTGATGCTCAGGCCGACGGCCCGGCCCGCTCCATCGCGGAGCACTTCGGCCACGATGATCGTAGCGGCGGCGGGATCTTTGCCGAGGTGCCGGCCGATCCGGCGGCCCACCGTCTCTTGGTCGGACTGCGGACTGCGGCGTAACCACGCGTCGATCTTGATCAACTCCCCGGTCAATCGCTCGCTCTGGCGCCGGAGCATGGCGCGTTCTTTTTCGGCCCGCGCGCCGCTGCGGCAGAGCACATAGCGCTCGCCGGGCTCGCCCTCGGGTTGCTCGACCAAGCGTACTTCGAGTCCGTCCTGCACCGTTTTCCAGTCGGACTTTTCCAGCAAGGTCTGCTCGTGGGCGCGCAGCCAGCTCTTCGGCGTGCCGACCAGATACCGCGCTTTGCGCGCCCTAAGGAAAGCGATGTTCGCCTCGGAGACCATGCCCCGGTCCATCACCCAGACGCGTTCGGCTTGGCCGTATTTTTCCTCCATCTGGCGCACAACGGTCTCAACGGTGCTCACGTCGGCGCGGTTGCCGGCAAACACCTCGAAGCTGAGCGGCAGGCCCTCCGGCGTGCAGACCAGGCCGATGCAGACCTGCTTGTTGCCACTGCGCTGGTCGCGCGAGTAGCCGCGTTGGGCCTGGGGATTGCGCCCGGCCTCACCTTCAAAATACGTGCTCGTCACATCGTAGAGCAAAAACTCGAAACGCACGCCGAACCACTCGCGGTAACGCGTCATCAGGTGAGTGCACAACGCGTCCTTGTGCGCGCCGAGCTGATCGAGCGCGCGGTAGAGCCGGTCGTCGTTGACCGAGGCGGGGTCCACGCCGAGCAGGTCCTCCAGCGCGGTGGTCTCATACCAGTGCTCGGCCACGCCGAGTTCGGAGCGTTGCGCGCAAAACCGCGCGACCGTGAGCAACGCCGCCGTGTGCGCCCAGCCCACCTGCTCGCGACCGGCGGGTAAAAGCTCGGCGAGCAGCGTGTCGAGACCAAGTCGGTGCCAGAGCGATAGGGCGAGGTAACACTCGCCGAAGTCGCGGCTGCGCTCCACACGCAACGCGCGCAGATCGGCTGGCTCCCAGCGTGAGGCGGGAGCGGTCGTGGCGGAGCTGGAGCCAGAGTCGGCCTCGGTCGGCGAGCCGAGGCCGGGCAGCGGCGCGGTGACCACGCGGGGCGGCGGCGTCTCACCGCGTAGTAAGCCGGGCAAGTCGTCCCACCCTCCGCGCAAAGCTGCCTGCTCGGATTCGTCGAGCTTACCAAGCGAGGCGACCACCTGTTGGCGAGGCCCGCGCGCGGTGCGCACCGTCCGGCACAAGTGCCAATAACTGTAACCGACCCCACGCACCGACTTCGTTTTACGTCGCAGGAACATACCCGGCACCCTCGCAGAAAACCCGCCGGCTCACAACGGGGTGTTCGGCACTACATCGCTCCAAAAAATCAACTTCCCTCGTAAACCGC
>CAMBRG010000102.1 GCA_945869845.1 Opitutus sp. GAS368
CGTGAGCCCGCGCAGAACTTGATAAATCCACAGCACCCGTCCGGCGGTCGCACCCGCCGCCCGCCGAATCAGCGTCGCCATCCGCTCCTGCAAACCATGTCGCTCCAACAAACCCACCACCGGCACCATTAGGATCACGGGCAGGGTCAGCCAGCGATTATCCACGAAAAACTGACCCAGCATGGTCACCACTTCGTGCCAGGAGAGGCCCGCGACCAATCCCGTCACGAGACCAGCCGCCACTACCACCAGCAAAGGATTCATCCGAAAAGCAAAACCCACCGCGACGACCACGAGCCCGGTGAGTTTGATCATGAGTCGAACCTCCGTATCTCAATTCCCGACTCCCGGAGCGCCTCATTCAGCCGACGAGCCATCGCCACCGCCTTAGGTCCGTCACCATGCAAACAGACGGTGTCGGCCTGGATCGGCCCATTGCTTCCATCGGTTGATCGCACCCAACCCTCCCGCACCATCCGCACGACCTGCGCAACGGCCGCCGCCTCGTCTGTGATCACTGCATCCGCTCGCGAACGCGGGGTCAGCGAACCATCCGCCTGATACGTGCGGTCGGCAAACACTTCGCTCGCCACCCGCAGCCCTCGCTTCCGCCCGGCTCTCACCAGCTCACTCCCCGCCAAGCCAAACAGAATCAATTTCGGATCTATCCCGTAGACCGCATCGGCGATTATTTTCGCTATCCCCGGATCACGCGCGGCCTGATTGTAGAGCGCGCCGTGCGGCTTCACGTGCCGCACGGTGCCGCACGCCCGAAGCGCCTCGATCTGCGAAGTCACGAGCTCGTGTAACGCGCCCGCCGTCCGCTCCTGCTCCCGTCGCCCAAAATTCTCCCGGTCGATAAACCCGGGGTGCGCCCCGACCGCGACCCCATACGCCTCCGCCATCGCAACCGTCTCCCGCATCGTCGCCACGTCCCCCGCGTGCCCACCACACGCGATGTTGGCCGAGGTAATCCACGGCATCAACTCGCCATCGGCGCCGCCGCCTTCGCCCAAGTCGCAATTAAAATCAATCGTCAGTGGCATCAGCTAGAATCAACGAATTTTTCCCACAAGTCCTCCGCGCAAAAGACCGATCGCACACTCGCGAGCCAACCACAATTGATGCGCATCCCCGAGCGATACCGGCTCAAATCTCACGCCGCCGCCCGGGCGCACCTGCGCCAGCAACGGCAGATCCACCGTGATCACGTGTGCGAGCTGCGGATATCCGCCGGTCGTTTGCGCATCGGCGAGCAACACGATGGGCTGGCCGTCGGGCGGCACCTGCACCGTGCCGGGAGTGACCGCCGTTGAGCGCAACTCTCCGCCGCCGCGACGCGCGAGTGCCGCCCCCTCCAACCGTAGCCCCATCCGGTCAGACTGCGGCGTCACCTTCCACTCCGAGTTGTGCCACTCTTCCCCGAACTCGTCCGCCTGCGCACCCAACACGACCCGCACTTTCGGCACCGTGTCGTAGGCGGGTAAGATCCGCCGATCCAACCACCAATGCCCGGCCACCTCGCGCGGCTGCGCACTCACCGGCAACTCGTCGCCCGCCTGCAACGCCCGACCTCGCCAACCGCCGATTCCCGCCCTCGCGTAGGTGCTCCGACTCCCCAGCACCACGGGCACATCCACCCCGCCCGCCACCGCCAAAAATCCCCGGCAACCCCTCACCGCCGCGCCAAACTTAAGCCGTTGCCCCGCGACGACGCGCACCGGCTGCCACGCCGCGCACCCGGCAAAGTCCGCCCCGCCGAGCGCGACTAGCCCATCGCTCAAAAACTCAATCTCCGGACCCAGCAGGGTGAGCTCAAGCCCCGCCGCGTCCTCCGGGTTCCCCACCAGCAAATTGGCGATTCGCGCCGCCATCGCATCGGCCGCCCCGCCGCTCGGCACGCCGACGGCCCGCTGCCCCGGACGCCCCAAATCTTGCACCGTCGTCAGCATCCCCGCACTCACCAACCGCAGTCCCGCTCCCGCGTCCCGCCGAAGCTTGTAATCTGATGGATGACACACTTCCCCGTCGGATTTGGCTGTCGGAGGATTTATCGCCGTCGCGGCACGGAATTTCACCCGATCGCCGACCCGCAGCAACGCCGGTTCAGGCCGGGCGACGTCGAACAAAACGGCATTGGTTCGCCCGATCAGCTGCCAGCCACCGGGAGACTCCAACGGATAAACCCCGGTTTGCCCGCCGCCAATTCCCACCGTTCCGGCCGGCACTTTGGTCCGGGGCGTGGCCCGTCTCGGCGTCGCCAACTCCCGAGGCAGCCCGCTCAGGTAAGGGAAACCCGGCGTGAACCCGATCGCTTCCACCCGATACTCCGCCCCGCTGTGGCGCGCGATGACTTCCTCCGCGCTCAAGCCGACCTGCGTCGCGACCGCAATAAGGTCCGGTCCGTCCACGCCGCCGTAACTCACGTCCAACTCCACCACCCGACCAACCTTGGATTCAACGTCGTTACGAACTTCCGCCGCTATCCCGGCGACGATCGCGCCCAATCTAACATACGGGCTCTCGTTCTCGCACTTCAGACTCAGAAGGTCGTAGAAAACCGTCACACTCACAAACGCCGGAACGACTGCGATCAAGCCGGGCACTAGCCCTTCCCTCAACCGATTCGTCATATTCGCCATCGCGACTCGACGCTCGTCGGCGGCCAAATCGGGCCACGATACGACGACGGCGGAATCGCCCAACGGTGCAAGTTGCATGACGCGAAAGTGTTCACGCTTAATCTAAAATAAAAACAAAAAACCCTCCGACTTCATGTCGGCGGGTTGGCCAAAAATCACTCCAACTCTCAGCGCACCTGCGCCAGCACCGACGGAACTCCGGGCGCAGTCGCCACCGGCAAACAGAATTCCGGCTCGGGCCGACCGGTCGGCTTGGCCGCCGCCAGTCGCGGATTCCGCTTCGCCGCCTGAATGTCGCGGCTGAACTCCGACAGAATCTCCCCACCATCCCGCTCTGACGCCGCGCGGTTTTGGAAAATCGTCACGTTATTGCGCAAATCGGTCACCTCGACGAGCGCGATGCCGGTCGCGCCACCACCACCGGAAACAACCGCCGAGTAATTCCCGGCCGGCAGCGTTACGAGCAGCGCGGATTCCACGCTGTTCGTCGGCACGCCAGCGAGACCATTGAGTTCGGAAAGGGGAGCCGGCAGCGCCGCCGCCGCGCCAACATCGTCATTCGACGCCATCACGCGTCCGTTACCGTCAATCAAGGTCAACACCGGATTGGTGAGCGCGCCGGTAACACCGAAATTTGAGAGCGACGGGCCCTTGGCTGTGATCAGCATTCGCACCGGTTCCGATCCGATAACGTTAAATCCAGCAATCAAGACCTGATTCCCCGTGCCCACGAACCCACGGCTGGAGACGCTCGCCACCCGCGAAGCAGGCAATTCTTCGGACGCCAGCACTTGTCCTCGGATTTCTCCACCGGTGAAAGTGTTGCTGTGGAAATTTAGATACGTTCCACCCGTCAGCAGCCGCACCGGGTCGCCGACATACGCGATATTGAGAAACGTTCCGGTGATCGCGTTACCGTCGCGGAAGTAGCTCGCGACGGTGCCCGCACCGAGGCCCGTCGCGACCGGCCCGCTGACTCCCGGAGCCCCATCATGGAAGTGGGAGTTCGTCAGCGTGTTCGTGAAGTTATACAGGCTCACCCGCAGATTCATCCGGTTGGTTCCAGGATCGTAGCTCATCACCGCCGCGCCGAACGCGTTGGATGCGCTGAGCGCCGCGGCGTTGGCCGGAAACGCGGCCTGCTCCTGCGCGACATCAATCCTCGCTACGAGTCGTTTCGGTTGGGCGATCAGTTGCCCGCGCACTTCTCCACCGGGAAACGCCGCGGTGTGGAAGTTTAGGTAAGCACCATTCTGGAGCAGCGTGAGCTTGGTGCCTCCATAGGTCAGTCCACGGAACGTTGCCGTCAGCGACGTGCCGCTGCGGGAATAGACCGCCTCGCCACCGAGGTTCGTCACGACCCCACCGTTTGCACCGGCCAGTCCCTCATGGATGTGTGAAGCCGCGAGCGCGCTCGAAAAATTTCTGATGCTCAACACGAGGTCGAAGGTATTTGCCGCCACATCGTAGATCATGATCGCCGACCCCACCGCGGGTGACGCGTTTGTTGGCACCTCCTGCTCCGCGTTGATGGTGGCCCGAAATTCGACGATTTGAGCGGATGCCGATAACGCGAGGGCCGCGAAAGCGCCCGAGAACCAAGTGATACGAGGGATAATTTTCATGGGAAAAGGGTGACATAAATCGTTGAATACCGGATAGCAAATACTGTGAACAGTAGGCTGCCCCCATCCGTCCGCAGGGAAATCGTAACCGGACCGTCAGGATTCGCTGCCGACGCTTGCAAACTCCTCGGCTTATTCAACCCCTTAGGTCGATTAAATAATTGACGTAAAAAATTCAAAATCAAACACTTCAGTGGATTTACACCGATGTATTTTTCTCTCCTCTCCGCTTCATCGCGGTTGCCTTGATCCTTAGCTTTAGCGCCTGCCGCGATCCTAAAATCGAATCTTACCGCGGTCCAAAAGAGAAAGAGTATAGGACGACATACAGAAACCAGCCCGTGTTGCCCAGCTACATGAACAACCCGCTGCGCTACGCCGGCCTCACGTCCTGATAAGCCGGCTTCGAAAACGAAGACAAGACGACGAACCTCCGGGTTGTGCGCAACCCCAGTTGGACGATGCCCTACATCGCCTGCACCTTGATGACCCTTGGCTTGATTATCCTAGTTTGGCATTCATCTCTTTGCCTTTATCGGCCGCCGCCGTCGCGTCGCGCCCGTCGCCGCCTGCAGGTCGCGGCTGAACTCCGACAAAGCCTCCCCGCCGTCCCGCTCGGAAACGCTCCGTTACCGGACCGACCCGCCGCCAGGCCAGGCAAAAGCTCCGGCTCTACGAAGCCGATTTGGCATCCTACTGAAATCGGCGAGCGACTCCCCGACCCGCTTACCGCCCGAACAGCAGTTGTAACACCGTCTCCAGGTCTTTGCCGATCGCCCAGCCCCCGCCTTTCGCCACGGCCAGCGATTTGCTGCGCTGGCGCTTTTCCACTTCCGCGTTGACCGAAATAATCCGGGGTAAATCCCTCGCAAGGCCCAGCGTCTCCAACGAGGTCAGCGGCGTCCACGCCACCGGCAATCCCGTCCACGCGAACTTGATTTCCCAACCCGCCACCGGTCCCAGCGGCAGTTCCTTGGTCAGGAGCGCCGGATAGCGAGTCACAAAATCCGGCGTGCGCAGCGTCGCAATGCGCAGCGTCACCACCGGCTCGATTTGCGCAAAATAGTCGCGGAACGTGTTAACCCGTTTGGCCCGCCAGTCGCCGAGGAAATCGAGCACATCGATGCCCAGTAAATTCATCCCGTTCCAAAGCCCTTGGTCGTTCGGGCTGCCAAATTTCCGCCGGCCATACCAAGACTGAAAATCCCGCGTCAGCATCAGCCCAATCTCAAAGTGCAGGTGCGCCCGCTCCTTGGGGATCGCGTAGCCGCCCGCGCTGCGCCCCATCGTAGCGATCACCCGACCCCGTTGCACCCGCTCGCCCACTCGCAGACCCGGCGCGATCTTCGCCAGGTGCGCGTAAAGGGTGTAAACGCCCGGAGTCTCCTCCGGATGCTCCAGCACGACGTAGCGCCCGTAGCCACTGTCGCCCGCCGAAGCGTTGATGTGCCGCACTACCCCCGACATCGCGGCAAAAATATCATCCGTCGCCTCACCCCGGCGGTCGCGGGCGACCGGCGGGATATCGATGCCCTCGTGGAACTTCATGCCGCCGCTGCGCACACCGCCAAATCCCCCCGAGGCCGGATCACCCGAGCCCGCGTGTTGCAGAAAATTCGCCGCCGGGCGACCTTCGTTCCACGCGAGGTGCGGCGTCGGCCAAGTGAATTCCACCCGCGGCGATTGGGCGCACAGGGTCGCGACCATCCAACCCAACCCTGCAGCAAACCTAGCGAGTCGGGCGATCATCCGTTGCGCTTCATCGCTTTTTGCAGGTCCGCCGACGTGCGTTTCAGGTCGGTCACCAACGTGGTCAGTTCACCGTCGCTCATCTCCACGAAAATCATGACCGCACCGTCTTCAAAGGGCCGGTCAATCTGCCGCGCGCCCAGCGCCACATCGTTCAGCGTGAGCACCAAGCGGCGCCCTTGGTTGGAGCCCGTCAGCCGGTAGAGGTCCCGCGCCGCCGACGGCGTGACTTGCAAGAGCAAGCAACGCCCCAGTTCCACTTGGACCACCTCCGCGTTGAGGATGTCGCCTTCGGCGATGACCGCCTTTGAGTTCACGGAGATCACGGCCCCGCTGCGCGGCAACGTTACGGTGGGCGACGAAGCGTCACCCGACTCCAAAAACAACCGCGCCTGCGTCGGCGTGTAGTCGACTGGTTTAGTCGTGGCGCACCCGCTCCAGCCGGCGACGGCGAGGAGCAACCCGGCGATCCCAAAGCTGCCGACACCCCACTTCATTTGGCCACGGCCGGCGAACCGGCGTTTATTTTTTTAACCCGCACGCCCCACTCGGCCCCGCGACCCACCTTATTCGTCTGGGCGAAGTCCCCGCGATTCAGCGCAAAGCTGACATTCAAAAGGCTGTTTAAATACAGCAGCGGCGTGCCGAGCGCGACCTCACCAAACGACGCCACGAAAGGCAGCTCGCCGATGTAGATCACTTCGCCCGCGCGTAAAATGCTGACCTGAAACCGGTCGCCGACCGTCGGCGCGAGTTTCGCGAACAGCGCTTCGTCGAGGTTCGTCCAGACGTTGCCGTATTGGGCGTCGAGCGCCGGAATCGTGCCCACGAGCGTTTCACCCTCGAGGCGCGCCCGCTCGTAAGCGAGCGCCACAACGCGCGCCGACAGCTCGGGGCCGACCTCGGCAAACGGCACCGCTTCGGCCGCCAGTCGCGCTCCGACAAACGCAAATACATCCCGGCCATGAAACGTGTAGGATTTATCCGACCCCGCCAACCGGTGCTTCGACGGATCGATCTCGCGCACGGCCGCGACCCCGAGGTCCTCGGCGATCAACGCGAAGCTCCCATTATCCGGACCGACAAAAAAATGCCCGCTCTTCGTCTGCACGACGACCGACTTCCGGTTCTTGCCCACTCCGGGGTCAACGACGGAGACGAAAACCGTTCCCTTCGGCCAATACCCTGCGGTCTGTTTCAGGCGGTAGGCCGCCTCCCAGACGTCAAAGGGCGTATTCTCATGACTCAGATCAAAGATCGCCAACCGTGGGCTCACCCCGAAGGCCACTCCGTGCATCGCGGAAACCGCGCCGTCCTTGCGCCCGAAATCCGACTGAAACACCAGCGCGCGTTGCGCATGGGCGACCGCCATCAAACCGAGCAGGACCGCGAGGAGCGTGAGCGGATTCATCGCGCCACGGCTTCGGATTCAAACGCGCCCATGAGCTCCGCCCCGATGGTGTCCGCCAACAGCCGCCCGCGATTCAGCAGGCGTAAGTGTGAACCACTGCGTTCGGCGAAACCTTCCGCCACGAGCCGATCCGCCAGCGCTTCGACGGCGCCCCACGGCGCCTCGGGACAACGCACCTGCCACGCCGCGAGATCCACCCCGGCGTTCAGGCGCAGTCCAAAGACCAAGGCATCCTCGGCCAGCAGCGCGGGCGTGACCGCCACGCGGTCCTCCGTGAGGCGTTCCCCGCGGGCAACCTGGTCCCGCCACTTCGCCAAATCCGAAACATTGGCCCCGCGCCATCCCGCGTGTTGCGACGCCGCCGAGGGGCCGAGGCCGATCCACTCCTGCATGTGCCAGGTGTTGAGATTGTGACGGCAGACGTGACCGGGTTTGGAAAAATTGGAGACCTCGTATTGCGCATAGCCGAGTTCGGCCAACCGCGCCCACGTTTCCTCGTAGAGCCGGGCTTCGCGTTCGACATCGAGCTTCACCTTGCCCTGCGAGAGTTTTACCCAGAGCGCAGTGTCTTCTTCGAAGGTGAGGCAATACGTGGACAAGTGGTCCGGAGCCAACGCCACCGCCGCGTCGATATCGGCCAACCAGCTCGCCTCATCTTGGCCCGGCAAAGCGAACATCAGGTCGAGGTTCACACTCTTGAACTCCGCCGCCCGCACCCGCTCATGCGCCCGATAAATCTGCTCGCGGGTATGTTGCCGGCCCAGCCCATCGAGCAACTCGGGGGCAAAACTCTGCACACCCAACGATACCCGCGTGACCCCGATCGCCTTAAACGCGGCCAACCGCTCGCTGGTTACCGAGGCCGGCGCGAGCTCGACGGTCCACTCCTGCGGTTCACGCCGGAAGCGCTTTCTCAAGCCGGCCCCCAGCACTTCGATTTGACGCGGTGCGAGCAAGCCCGGCGTGCCACCGCCCCAAAACACCGTCGTCACTGGCCGCGGCCAATCCACCAACGCCGCCTCGGCTTCGACCCCATCAAGAAATCCCAACACGGTCTCGGCGGTCGGCTGAGTCTGATAAAATGCGCAAAAATCGCAGGTCGACGCACAAAACGGCACGTGGACGTAAAGCCCGAGGGGTTCGTCGCCCTCACCTTTGGCTTGCTCTGATAGATTCGCGCTCATTACTTGCCCGTTTTAAATCCCAAGTGTTTTTTGTTCAAACGCCCAATGCATACCAACCAAATTTCTCCCGCGAGAAAAATCCTCTTCTGGCTCGGCGCCACCACGGCTCTCGGGCTTTTCTCCGGCTGTGAGACGGTCGTTTTGACCAACTTGACCGCCCCGTCGATCGCGGCAAATCCGTCGCAGATCTACACGTTCACTCTGCGTGTCACGCCCAAGACCAACACGGTCGCCGCCGCCAGCATTACGCCGAAAATCATCCTCGATGGCCAAAGCTTCTCGATGACGCGATCCTCCTTCGGCGAAGGGATTTACGAGTTCGAATACCAAATGCCCAACGGACGCGACGAGGTCGCCTACTACTACCTCGTCCCCTACAAGATCGAGACGCAAAACGGCGTCACCGAGGCCGAGGCCTACACCGATATCGTCCGCGCCAAAATCGTCCGTCGCTACGTCCTCTCCCTTGAGGTCAACCGCGGTCCGATCGGCGCCCGCATCAGTGTTTTGGGCCGTGGTTTCACCTCTCAAGATACCATCTATTTTGATAATCTTCCGGCGCGCACCACCTTTGAGTCACCGAACTCCCTGAGCTTCTTCGTCCCGTCGATCGAGGCCAACCGCAACTACCGCGTCATGCTCGGCAGCGCCGCCGGCAACTCCCCCGTCGGCACGTTTCGCATCGACCCCAGCAACCTCGTGGTCTCGCCCGCCGCTCTCACCCTCCGCACCGGCGAGCGTCAACCCCTCACGTTCAGCGTCCCCGTCTCCGCTCCTCCCGGCGGCCTCCTGATCGACGTCACCACCGATGTTCCCGAGAGCGTGATCATGCCGGAAATCATCGTACCCCAAGGTCAGACCTCGGTCACGATCACGGTCGAGGGCGGAAAATCCGGCAGCGGCAGTCTCTTCCTTAAAGGCTTTGGCGCCGGTGAAGTCACCGTGCCCGTCACGGTCACTGGCCGGTAATCCGAACGTAGGGCAGGGTCTCCGACCCGCCCTCCACGACGCGCGCAGCGCTGCCGGACGGACCAATCGGTCCGCCCTATTTTTTTACCCCAAAGTCGAGCACGACGCTGACGGGGCGGTGATCGCTCGCCTCGCGCCAACTCGGGCCGTCGTAAATGCAGGCCTCGCCGCCACGCACCGCCGAGAGCGCCGCCGCCGAGACCAGCACATGATCAACCCGCGTGTAGGTATCGTTCTTCTTGAACGCATGGGTCCAAGCCTCGCCCCGGCTGTCGACCGCCGGCAGCAGGTCGGCAATTTTCGTTTTGCCCCGCTGCTGCAGAAACTCGAGCGCCTTGCTGTTTTTGTCGTCGTTAAAATCTCCCAGCACAATGAACGCGGTCTTCGCGGGATCAGCACAGCGAAGCAGGATGCGGTCGCGAAGCGCCGTCGCTTCGGCCGCGCGCCGGATCGCGGATAACGGGTCATCCGGCCGATCGGTGTAACGGCTCTTTAAGTGCAGTCCAAACACCGTCAGCTCACGACCCGCGACGGCAACGCGCACCTCCAACAATCCGCGCCGCACGCGTTCCTTTTGCCCGAAATAGCGAATCTCAAAATCAGTATGCGGCGTGACGGAGACCAGCGCCCGCTTTGACAACAAAGCCACGTGGCGGTCCGCATCGTCGCCAGCTAGCAAGACCGCGTGCGGGTAAACCAATCCTTCCGAACCGAGATCGCGGCGCAACTCATCGAGATAGAGTTGGCCGCCCATCTCTTGCAGCACCAGCACGTCCGCGTTCAGCGTTCGGAGCACCGTGCGCAAGGCCAGCTTCTCCGCCTCGGGCTTGGGGTAATCTTCGCGGTAGCCCACTTCCGTCATCCGGTTCGCCGGTCCGTAGTTCTCGATATTGTAGGTCGCGAGGGTGAGCGACTCGGCCCGCACCGCCGTCCACCCGGCGACCACCAGCCCGAGGATAATGCGCCAGGTGATCATCCTCGTCGGCCCGACTAAGCGGCGTTCAACGCCCGCTCGCGCTCAACCAGGGTCGGATGGGAATAATAAACTGCGCTGAACCACGGGTGCGGCGTGAGGTTGCTCAGGTTTTTTTGCGCGAGTTTGCGCAGCGCCCCGATCATCGGCTCTTTCCCGCCCATGGCGTTACGCGCAAACGCGTCGGCTTCGTATTCGTGTTTCCGCGAGAGCAAATTGCCCAACGGCGAAAACCAAAACGTCACCAACCCGCTCAGCAATCCGAAGAGCAGAAACGCGGGCGCCAGTTCCCCGGGAGGAAACCCGAAGGTGAGGTTGAACCACGGGCTGCGCGCCAACCAGGCGATCCCGGCAAAGGTCGCGAGCATCATGCCCGCGCTCAGCGCGATCATCTTGGGAATGTGACCGCACCGGTAATGTCCGATCTCATGGGCCAGCACCGCCTCCAACTCCTCCGCCGTGAGTTGGGCCACCAAGGTGTCGTAAAGCACGATGCGCCGAAAACGGCCGAAGCCGGTAAAGAACGCGTTGGAGTGTGCCGAGCGTTTGCTGCCGTCCATGACCTGAATCGCGGTCGCCTTAAACCCGGTCCGGTCGCCCAACGCCAACAACCGCGTGCGCAGTTCGCCTTCGGGCAGGGGCGTGAGCTTGTTGAACAACGGCAAAATCAACTTCGGATACAGCACGAGCATCAGCAGTTGGAATCCGAAGATCAGCGCGAAGCCCCAAATCCACCACGACTTGCCAACCCACTCCACGAGCCCGAGCATTGCCCAGAGCAACGGGTAGCCGATGACCAATGCGAGCGCGAGGCCCTTGAGTTTGTCCGCGAACCAAAGCCCCTGCGTGCTCTGGTTAAAACCAAACTTGGCCTCCAGGCGAAATTGTCCCCACCACTCAAACGGCAGGCCTGGGATCGAGAGCAAGATGCCCGCGATCAGAATGAACAGGGTGTCATCCCAAACCGCCCCCGGCCCGCCCCAAGCCGCCACGTGGGCGAACAAAATCGGCAGCACGCCGCCGAAAATCACCAGCGCCAAAAGCAGCGTGTCGAAAATCTCCGCGACCGCCCCGAATCGCGATTTCTCCAACGTGTAGGCGACCGATTTTTTATACGTCGCCGCATCCATGATCGCCGCCACCGCCGGCGGGGGCGCGGAGGCATGACGCCCGACTTCCGCCCGGTTCAACGCCGAGAGGAGGAGTTCACCCGCCAAGCGGAGCACCATCAGCCCCGCCGTTACGATGAGCACAAGAAACATGACCTCCACTGGATGCGATTTCCCGTCGGTCGCCAGAGCAAAAAAAGACCCGACGCTTTTCCCGCGACCGGCGCCAAGCCTACTTCAGCTCCACGACGACTTGGATCTCGGTCGTCGAGCCGCGAGGCAGACCATTTACGGCGACCGCCGCCCGCGCGTGTTTGCCCGCGTCGCCGAACACCGCGAGAAACAGTTCACTGGCGCCGTTGATCACCGCCGGGCTGTCCGCAAAGCCGTCCACCGCGTTCACGAAGCCATTCACCATCACGATCCGGGCGATCTGGTCTAGCGAACCCACCGCCGCCTTGATGTTGGCGAGGGTGCCGAGCGCGCACACTTCGGCCGATTTTTTTGCTGTCTCGATCGTCTGTTCTTTGCCCACTTGGCCGACGTGGGTCTGCTGGCCATTGAAGGCCGCAATGGTACCCGCGCAAAACAACAGATTGCCCGTGCGCACCGTGGGCACATAGGCCCCGGCGGAGACGGGCGGATGGGGGAGCGTTAGGCCGAGCGCGGTCAGTTTGGCTTCGTAGTTCATGCCCGTAAACCGTAGCGGCCCGCGCCCGAAGCCAAGCCAATTAACGGCGCGTGGCCGGCAGAAATTCCTCCGTCGCCACCGCCTCGGCAGCCAACGGACGGTCGAGGATCTTGAGCTCGCGCAACATCTCGATTTGCCGGTCGATGCGAT
>CAMBRG010000103.1 GCA_945869845.1 Opitutus sp. GAS368
TTGAATTTTAGCCTGCGGGTTCCGAGGTGGCACGGGCCTCTGGCCGGCCTCTGGCCCGTGGGTTTGAGGATGAAACTCAACCGCTATGGGCCTCACCCCCAATCGCCCGATCCTTTCGCCTCTTTGTAGGGCCCGACCTCGGGTCGGGCCGTTCCGGGTGCCAAAGACGAAACGGCCTCACGCAAGGTGAGGCCCTACCATGAGAAAAAATCAGTCGTGACCGCCCGCCGGACTGGGCATCATTCGCTGCTCCCAGCGGTTTGGGATCCGGGTCCATCCCGGTCCGTCCGTGGTCCAACGGCCGTTTTTAAATTAACCCCAATACGCTTCACTCAGAAGAGGGAGCCGAGATGACGGGCGGATGGAGCTGGATCTGGGTAAGGGCGCCGGGGTGACGCCGCGGATAGCCGGACATTTTCTGTTTGAGTCCGCGGGGAATCTGGCGGCCCCGGCTGCTCCCGGATCGCTCCCGAAGGATTTCCAGCAGGCTGCGACTGAGCCAGCGCGGTGCGGCCGCAGCGCGCGATTATCCGCTCGCCCACGCCCGCGGCCTCCTACTAATTTTTTTTGTCCCTTTACCTCTATATGTCCACTCCCATCGATCCCAACGCCCCGCCCGATAAGAAACGCCTCTATGCCGTGCTCGCCGCCGCCTTCCTAGGGTGGATGTTCGATGGCATGGAAATGGGGCTCTTTCCCCTGATCGCCCGGCCCGCGCTGCTCGAAATGCAGACCGCCCACGGCCTCACCATGAACGACGCCTTCGTCGCAAAATGGATGGGCTACGCCACCGCGGCGTTTCTCCTCGGGGCAGCCGGCGGCGGCGTGCTCTTCGGCTGGCTCGGCGACAAGATCGGCCGCGTCAAGGCGATGGCCGCCAGCATTCTGGTTTATTCGCTTTTCACCGGCCTCATCTACTTCGCCCAAGAACCCTGGCACCTGTGCGCCGCCCGCTTCGTCGCCGCGCTCGGTATGGGCGGCGAATGGTCGCTCGGCATCGCACTCGTGATGGAAGTCTGGCCCGCCAAACACCGTCCGCTCATGGCCGGGGTAATCGGTGCCGCGGCCAACGTCGGCTTCGCGTTGATCGCGGTGTTCGCGATTTTCTTCAAGGTTACGGTCGATTCGTGGCGCTGGGTCGCGCTCATCGGCGCCGCCCCGGCCTTGCTCACATTCGGTTTCCGCCTCTTCGTCCCGGAGTCCGAAAAATGGCAGGCCTCGGTCAAAGCCGATACCGCCAAGGTCGACCCGTTGAAGGAAGTTTTTGGGCCTAAACTCTGGAAGACCACGCTCATCGCGACGGCGCTCTCATCGGTCGCGCTCATCGGCACGTGGGGCTCCGTGCAATGGCTCCCGCTGTGGGCCGACAAGATGGCCGGCGCCGCCAACCCCGCCGCCAAGGGCTGGACCGGCCTCGCCTCGGGCTTCGGTGCCGTCTTGGGCTGTCTACTCGGCGCCTACATTGGTCGCTTCATCACCCGCCGGCTGGCCTATTTCCTGATGTGTTCCGGCTCCCTCGTCGCCTGCGCCGTGCTTTTCCGCGGTTTCGATTCCTACGGCCCCGCATTTCTGGGCATGACGTTTATGGTCGGCGCGCTCACCGCCTCGTTCTACGGCTGGCTGCCACTTTATCTGCCCGAACTATTCCCCACCCGGGTGCGCGCGACGGGCCAAGGCCTTTCCTTCAACGCCGGCCGCATCCTCGCCGCGGTCGGTGCGTTGCAGATGGGCGCACTGATGCAGACCTTCGACGGCAGCTACGCCAAGGCGGGGGCCATCATCACCTTGGTCTACGTCGCCGGCCTGTTCTTGATCTGGCTCGCCCCGGAAACGAAGGACAAGCCGCTGCCAGAGTAGAAGCGCCGGGCGCACAGCCACCCCGGCGGCTCGGAAAAGTAGGGCCGGGTCTCAGACCCGCCCTCTTGAGCCCTCGTCGCTCCGCTCCTCCCGAGTCTTTCCCTGCGAACTTGCCTTGGAAAACCCCTGTCACTTCTCACCGGATCGCCGCCACCGCTACAGCTTGGTGCACCGTTGGAACCCGCTTTTCGGCGAGCGGTTGATCATGTGGATCGGGCTGAATCCCAGCACCGCCGACGAATCGCAGCTCGACCCCACCCTCCGCCGCATCGCGCACTTCTCCGAACGCGACGGTTACGATGGTTTCTGGATGGCCAACATCTTCGGCCTCCGCACGCCCTACCCCAAAGAGATGATGGCGCACCCCGACCCCGTCGGCCCCGAGAACGACGCCTCGCTCCTCGCCGCCGCGACCCGCTGCGAACGCATCGTCGCCGCCTGGGGCGTGAGCGGCGTTTACCAAGCCCGCGCCGACGCCGTCGTCCGCCTTTTCGGGAAACGCGAACTCTGGTGCCTCGGCACCACCCAAGCCGGCCATCCCCGCCACCCGCTTTACGTGGCCGGCGACCAGAAGCTCGTCCGCTTTAAGCCCCGAGTTGCGTAGCCCCTGCCGCCCATGCCCGCCCCCCGCCCCCGCCTGCTCCTCCTCAACGCTTCCCTCGCCGGCGACGCAGGCAACACCGCCGTCCTCCTCACCCGCGCCCGCCGCCTCCTTGCCCGCCGCGCCACCGTCGAAGCCCTCACGCTCGCACCCCGACCCGACGCTGCGGTCTCCCACATTTCAGCACTCAACGCCCGCCTGCGCATCGGCACCGGCCTCAGCCCGCAACTCGCCGCCGCTCTTTCTCGCGCCGACGGACTCCTAATCGGCACCGGCACGCACTGGGATTCGTGGAGCAGCGTTCTGCAAAAATTCCTCGAAGACGTCACCCCGACCGAGGGCACCGCGCTTTGGCTCGGCAAACCTGCGGCCGTCGTCGTCAGCGAACATAGCACCGGCGGCAAGGGCGTGCTCTCCCGCCTCCAAGGCGTGCTCGTCACCCTCGGCTGCTCGATCCCGCCGATGAGCGGCCTTGTGCTTTCCCGCGCGGCGTTGCTCGCGACGGCGCATGCCCCCGATCCCACGACGACCAACGACTTCTGGTGCGAGGCCGATTTGCGCGTCGTCTGCCACAACCTCGCCGAGGCCGCGCGCGTCACGCTACCCGGCGCCACGCCCGCGCACCCGCGCTGGCGGACTTGGCCGGTCGACCGCCGCGACTTCGGGGCGCGATGGATTTGAGAGACGGCTGGGGTCGGTCGCGCGCCCGCTTACTTCGCCTTCGCGAACATCGGGTCGTCGGGGTTGCCGCCGCTCAGGAGATACGCGACGAGGTCTTTCAATTCGTCCGCGTTCAGGCTGTTGATCAGACCGGCCGGCATCATGGAAACAGGGTTGTTGCTCCGCTCCTTGATGCGGTCCGGATCGACCTTCGTCACGTCATCAGGCGCGAAGGGATTGCTCATCACCAGCAGCTGGCCTTCGGCTTCACCGACGACCCGGCCGAACACGATGTCACCGTTCTTCAGCTCGATCTGTTCGCTGCCGTATTGGTCGCTGATGACTTTTGAGGGCTCGATCAGATTCTCCAACATGTCGCGCACGCTGTAGCGATTGCCGGCGCCGGAGATGTCGGGACCGATGCCGGAGCCTTCGTTGCCAAAGCGGTGGCAGGCGAGACACGCGGTCGCGGTGAACATCGCTTTGCCTTGCGCGAAGTTGCGGCCGGTGAGCTTGGCGGGGAAGAGAGCGGCCGCGTCATTCACCGTGTAGTCGCGGCCCGGTCCTTTCGGGGCAACATAGTCGGCGACGACGGTGTTGAGCGGCGCAAGGGAAAGTTTCTCCAACGCGATGCGCTCGACGGCGTCGGGCACGCGGGCGAGCGACTCGGTGCGGATGTTTTTCAGGAATCCGGGGAAGCTGGCGCCGCCTTTCCATGCGCTCGTGCGGGGGAACCACGAAAAATACTCGCGGCGCAGCGCGGGCGTCCAACCGACGGTGGCGTGGCGAAGATTATAGGCGTAGTGGATCTGTTGGCGGTCGGCGCGGGCGGCGGCGACGCTCTGCACGGTGGATCCGTAGCGGTCGTTGCGGGCGATGAGTTTTTCCCCGCCGAGCAGTTCGCCGGTGATGGTCACGGGTTCGGCGACGCGGAGGAGCGGCACGGTTTTCGCCACAACGGTGGGCGAGTCGAGGTAGACGAGCAGCGAAATGAGTTCGCGGTTCACGAACGTATCGGTGTGCGGGAAATGCAGATCGAGTTTCGCGACCACGCGGGCACAAGTGGCGGCATCGGGCTTGCCCATGCGGGTGAAGGCGAGCTGCCAAGCGCGGAGGAGCGGGAGCCGGAGCGCAGCGGGTTGTTTCGCGAAGTCGAGTCGCAGGAGCGCATCAATAAGCTTGGGCTGGCGGGATTTTTCGCCGACGCGGGCGAGGGCGATGAGGGCCTCGACGGCGGCTTGGGGATTCTTCTCAGCGAGCGCGCGGTCGGCCCAATGGTAGGCGGGCTGACGCTCGATGGCGGCGCGGGCGGCGAAGCGCACGTAGCGGTCGGGCGAAGCGAGGTGGGGCCAGGCGATCGCGATGGCCGCCGGGCCGGTGCCTTCGGCGTGCAAAACTTCGAGCGAGCGACGGAGTTTCGCCTCGGCGGTGGACTCTGGCGGCTTGGCCAGGGCGGTAGATTCGGTGCCGGTATAGGTCACGCGATAGAGCGCAGACTGCGTGCGACGGCCGCCGACGGCGAAATACATCGCGCCGTCGCGGGGGTTGATCACGAGGTCGGTGAGCGGAAGCGGTTTGCCGGAGAGAAACTCTTCCTTCTCGCCGATGAAGCTGGCGCCGTCGGGCTTAAGGTGGACGGCGTAGAGCGTGCCGTAGGTCCAATCGGCGGCGTAAAACGCAGTCTGATATTTGGCGGGAAATTTCGCACCGGTGCCGAAGACCGTGCCCGTGGGCGAGCCGGGGCCGATGTTCAGCGGAGACGGCAGACTGTCGGCGTAATATTCGGGCCAACGGCCGGCGCCGCTGCGCCAACCATAGTCACCGGCGTCGACGACGTGGTTGATGCGGGTCGGCATGTACCAAGGGGAGCCTTGGTCCCACTCCATGTCGGAATCGTAGGTGAAGAGTTCACCGTTTTGATCGAAAGAAAGGTCGAACTGATTACGGAAGCCCAAGGCAAACAATTCGATCGTTTTCCCCTCCGGATCGGAGCGGGCGATGTAGCCGCCGGGGGCGTAGATATCTTTGGCGTGGCCGCGGGCATCCCACATGCGGGGGAGGAGGTGGTCCTCGTCCCAGCGGACGGGGCGAGATTTTTCGAAGCCCACCGGGAGGGCGGTCATGTTACCGTTCGCAAAATAGATGGATTTGCCGTCCGGAGAAAGGGCCAGCGAGTGGGGGCCGTGTTCGCCGCTGCCGCGGGTTTCACGGAGATACTTGAAGTCGTCGAACTGATCGTCGCCGTCGGTATCGCGGAGCCGCCAAATCCCCTGCTTGGACGGTACCTCGTCGACCATCACGTAGAGACTGTCGAAAGCATAGAGGAGCCCGTGGGCGCCCACGGAGGGCGAGGCGGCGCCGCCGGTGGCTTGGGCGCGCTTCGGGGTCGGGCGCGCTTCGCTTCCCGGCGGCGGGGTGACGGCGGGCAAGGTGATGGCGAGTTTTTCAACCTGGGTGCCGGTGCTCGTCCCGATGGGCGGTGGGGTGATCCGGTAGAGGCCGCCGTATTGGTCGCCGGCGGTGATCCGGCCCTTGGGGTCAACGGCGAGCGCAACCCACGAGCCCTGCTCTTCCTTCGGCACCATGTAGAGCAACTCCACTTTGAACCCGGCGGCGACTTGCATCGCCGCGGGATCTGTCGCCTCGGTGAGGGCAGCGAGTTCGGCGCGGGCGGCGGCGGCGGGCGCGGCCGATTTGGCTTTGCCCTTGGCTTTTTCGTCGGACGTTTGGGCGGGGAGCGCGACCGTGCTAAGGCCCAGAAGGAGCAGCGCGCCGAGGCGGGCGTGGCGATGGTGGAGCAAGCGGGAGGATATCATGATTTGGGAAAGGGAAAGGAAAGTGAGCGGAGCGTGAAAGGGCGAGGAAAGGGCGCTGGCGCGCGGGAGTGAGCGGATAGGTTACTTCGTCGCTGCGCTTCTCGCAATGAAAGGCGGATCAGAATTTTTGGGTAAAGGTGAGCCAGTAGGAGCGGGGCTGGACGGGGACGTATTGAAGCATGGTGTCGCGACCCGTCGCGGGGAGGGCCGTGTAGCTCTGGCGGTCCCCTGGGTTCACGCCCCAACCGCGCCACGTCATGACGCCCTCGCTGTCGAAGAGATTATTGATGGAGAAGCCGAGGCTGCGGGTGCGGCTGATGGTCCAACCGGAGTTGAGGTTAAACTGATTAAAGCGGGGGAGCGTGATCACGTTGGCGATATTACCGGCGCGTTCGCCCATATGGCGCCACGAGAGATTCACGAAGCCCCAGGGCAGACGATAGTCGAGCGTGGTGTTGAGGATGAAGTCAGGGTTGTTGTCGGCGTCGCGGCCGGAATAATCGAGGTAGGAGTCGTCGTCGCTGCCGTTGGCGCCGGCGACGAAGACTTTCCAGATCGTGTTTTCGGGTTTTTGCACGGTGAGGACGGAGCGCACCTTGAAGCGATCCGTGACGCGGTATTCACCCTCGATTTCCACGCCGAGCGTGGTGGTCATGTTGTAAATGGGATCGGGGTAGTAGGGGGTGATGCCGTCGGACTCGATTGCCTGCGGGTTGCTGTTGATGTTGCCGAGGCGCGACCAGAACGGCGTGACGGTGACGGTGGCGCGCGCGGTCTTCCACCGGTAGCCGAGCTCGACTTGTTCGACGCTCTGGGGGCGCGGGCGGAGATTCGCGAGGCGGAAGACGGAGTTGTAGTTGCGGAAGAAGGCGTAGTCGGGGGCCTTCTCGCCGTCGGCGAGGCGGACGTAGAAGGAGTTTTCGTTGTTGATCACAAAATTGGTGGCGACGGACCACGAGAAAGCGCGGACGTCCTGGTCGAAGAACCACTGGGCGTTTGGATTAGGCACAGTGAACCGGTTGTCGGCCAGCGTGAGGGGATTGCCGTCGGCGCCGCCGTAAGCGGGGTCCCAATTGCCGCGAGGGTTTTGCGAGCCGGATTGGTTGAAGCCATCGACCCGGATGCGCTCGCCGCGAAAACCCCAATCAATACCCCAGCGCGGAGTGATGTCCCACTTGTGGCCGAAGAAATAGGCAAATTGGCGCGAGATCGCGAGGTCGCGCGTGTAGCCGTTGCCGAGCGCGGTGAAACCTTCGGGATTGGTGAGCTGGACGGGCTGGCCGTTCCAACCGGCGACGGCGGCGAGGGCGGCGGCGGGCGTGCCGGCGGGTTGGTTGGCGGCCGTGGCAGGTATCCAAGTGATCGCGACGGGCTCCGGTTGCTCGGTGAGCGGCGAGGCGGTGCGGCCGCCGCTGGACTGGCGGTCGGAGATGCCCGCGTAACCGAAGTAGCCGCCGCCAGTGAACGAATGGGTGCGCCATTTTTTGGTGAGCGAAAGGCGCTCCATGATTTCGTCCATGTGCTCGTTGGCGACGCGGCCGGTGTTCACCCAAAATGCGCTGGGGACGATTTGCGGGTTGGGCAGATTGGAAAAGCGGACGACCTGGCCGGCGTTGACGAGGGCGTTGGCGTTGACGGTGTAATTGCCGTTGGAGGTGACCTCAGCGAGGACATTGCCGGTTCGTCGGTCGGAGAAGCGGTAGAGGCCGGCGGGCACGCGGCCGTTTTGCGTGCCGCCGCTGAACTGGATGGCCATCGAGGAGAAAAAATTTGGCCACTCGAGGGAGCGCGGGGTAACGCCGGCGGAGGAGTTCCAGTCGGCCCAACTGCGGCTGAATTTCACGTTGTGGCTGAGGGACCAATCGTTGCCGAAGTCGTGCTTCCAATCGATGCCCGCGTAGCGCTGACGGGAGCGCACGGCATCGGCGGTGTCGAAGGTGCCGAAGGTAGTATCGGACTCGCGCGGGTATTGGTGGGAGCTTTTCGGCAGCAGGTTGGTGCTGTAGCGGCTGAGGCCAGGAAATTGCTCCGGGTTCCGCGGATCGCGGGCGAGCAGGTATTCATACCAGTGGTTCCGGTCGTCCATGTATTTGCCGTAAATTTTCACGGAGCCGCGGCCGTAGTCCTTGAAGAGGTTGCCGCGGGTGACGAAGCCATTGTTCATCGGGTAACCGTCAGCGGGGCGATGGCCCACGGCGTAGCGGTAGAAGCCGCCGACGCTGTAAACCCAGCCCGTCCCGCCGAGCGGGCCGCCGTAAACCAAGTCGGCGCGGTAATGCGGCTCACCGCGGCCCTCGAGGCCGAAGCGGGTGCGGATTTCTCCGCCGGCACGGGCGGAACCCGTGCGGCTGATATAGTTGAAAGCGCCGCCGGGGGAATTGGAGGACGTGATGGAGGCGCTGCCGCCGCGGACGGCCTCGACGCGTTGGAGCGTGGCGTCGGGGCGATTAAAGTAGGAGGCGTTGTAGTTGCCGAAGGCGATGTTGGTGATCGGCAGGCCGTCCTCCTGCATGGAGACGTAGTATTGGCCGGTGGCGCCGTCGGAGCTGTCGGCGGAGATGCCGCGCGAGTAAACCATCCCGCGAATTTCGCCGAGGGAGGAATTCACGAACACCCCGGCGACCTCGAGCAGCATATCGTCGGCGCTGAGATAGACCTGCTCGGCGAGATACGCGGAGGTCAGCGTGGTGATGGCGGTGGTGGCCTTCTTGGCTTCAGTGGCATTGAAGACCCCTGTGACGACAAAGTCCTCGAGTTTGACGGCGGCGGCCGCGGCGATCGGCGGAGTATTGGTGACGCCGCTGGACGGAGTGAGGGCGGTTTGGGCGGAAAGGGCGGAAGCAGAGAGCGAGAAGAGTAAAGCCGGAGGAAGGCGGAGCGAGCGGCGGAGGGAGCGTGTTTCCATGGGTTGCGCTATGGGCTTAGATACGGTTGATGATTTTCGCTCCGTCGTTAAAAGCGACCGTTGAGGCCGATGGTGATGGTGGTGCCGGGATAGTTGAAATGTTCGACGTTGTCGGTTGTACCGCGGTAGCGCTTCTGCGGGACGTTGGTGAGGTTATCGACGTCGAGGGTCACGTTGAGCGTGGGGCGGATCTGGTAGCCGAAGCCGACGTTGATGAGTTTGCGTTCGACGCGGTAGAGGTTGCGCGCGGGTGAGGTGGCGTTGTAGGCGGTGAGGAAGGTGTCCGCGTAGTTCACGAGCAGCCGCGTGGTAAATCCGCGGTAGCGCCAGCTCAGGCTGGCGTTGGCGGTGACCGGAACGAAGTTCGGCACCTCGCCCTTTTCGCGCCGGCCGGTGCCGCCGAAATTGCCGTGCGTGTCGAGCAGGGTGTAATTGATACTGCCACTGAGGCCTTTGAGCATGCCGGGTAGAAATGTGAACTGTTGCTGATAGCTGAATTCCCAGCCCTGCACCACGGCGGTGCCGGCGTTGGCGGTGGTGAGGATGGTCCAGCCGGGGTATTCGCCGTTGAAGCCATTGTCGGTGCCAGTCGCGATGATGCCGGACTCGATGCCGCCGACGATGTAGTCGCGGATTTCCTTGTGGAACCAGCCGGCCGAGAAGTTGCCGACGGGCTCGAAATAATATTCGAGCGTGGCGTCCCAGTTCTTCGCGGTCTGCGGCAGGAGGGATGGGTTGTTGATCGTGAGGGTGGAGCGGCCGCCGAAGTTGATGTTGGCCTCGTTGGGCGTCTCGCCGGGGACGAGGTTCCCGAAGCCGGGACGACCAAAGCTCGTGGACCAGCTCAGGCGAGCCTTGAGATTTTGGGTGAGGTCGTGCCAGGCGTGGATACTAGGAAACGCTTTGGTGTATTCGCCGTCGACGGTGCGGCGGTTGGTGGCGTAGTCGGCCTGCGCCGCGGCGATCGCGGCGGCCTCGGTGGCCGTGGCCGGCGTGCCGCTGAGGCGGCGGGCGCGCACGAAGCCGTCGGCCTCGTTTTGGGTCTTCTCCCAGCGCACGCCGCCGAGGAAACCGGTGCGGGCGAGCCAGCCATCGCGACCGAGCTTACCCTGCGCCATCGCGTAGGGCGCAGTGACGGTCTCGACGGCTTGGCGGTAGGAGGTGAAGCCCGTAGTCTCGCGGAAATAGAAATCCTCCCGCCAGATCGTGGGATCGATCACCTCGCGACCACGAATGAACGACGACGCTTCCCATTGCGGGATGCCGCGGCGCGTCTCGCGCTGGTCCATCGTGACGAGATTGGGGTCGTGGGGGAGCGGGCCGGTGCCGGTGTAGCTCCAACGGCGCGAGGCGCTACGAACACCCACGGTCTGCTCGCGCCAGTGGACGCCGGCCTTAGCAAAAATCGACGCGAAGAACGGCAGGTTGTAGCGCACATCGATGCGGCCTTCGTTTACCTCGTGGAATTCCTTGTTGTTGCCGTTGGTCAGGCCGTTGGCGGTAGGCCGATAATTGGCGGGGTTGGTGAAATCGGGACCGCCGTTCTGGATGAATTTGGGGAACAGGTCCGATTCCGTGCGATCGAGGATCCAGCCGGCACCGGCGATGCGATTGACTAGAACTCCACCCTCGCCGTTGCCGATGTTGATCCGCGTCTGGGTGCGGCGGAGGTTGGCTTCGATTAGCAGCGGTCCCTGCTGGTGCTCGAGGCCCAGGTCGGCGCGGCGGAGGCGGTTGAAGAAATTATTCGGGCCCGTCATGGTGACATCGATCACGGAGGTTGGGACGGGGCGCACGGTCGTCACCCGTGAGGTGTAGCCCGGCGCGATGCCAGCAGCGGTGTTGGCGGCCGTGTTGAGCGCGGGATCAAATACGACCTGATTGGTGATGGCGCTAACGTTGTATTGGCGGCGATAGACTTCGGAGTGGTCGATGTAGGTCGCGAGGAATGAGAGCTTGGTCGCCGGGGTGAGCCGGTAGTCGGCTTTGGCGGTGATATTTTTCTGTCGGCGGTGGTTGTAGAGATCGCTTGTGAGGTAGCTCCAGAGAAAGGCGGGCGAGGCGGCCGTGGCTTGAAAATCACGGGTGGTGAAAAACGAACCGATCGCGGTCTCGCTGTTAAAGAGAGTGACCGAGACGCCGAGGTTACGGCTGCCGCCAAAGGCGTCGAAGACTTCCTGGTAGCCGAGGTTGGCGAGGCCGTGGAGACGACGCTGCTCGCGGAGGGGAATCTGCTGAGTGAACGACGGGGCGATGCGGGCCGAAAGCGTGTACGTCACGCGGCGCTGCTCGCGCATCGAAAGGGGCGAGCGGCTCTTGAAATTGATCGTGCCGCCAAGGGAGTCAGCGCCTTTGTCCGGTGTATGACCCTTGATGAGCTCTACCTGGTCGAACATTGCCCCGGTGATATTGTTGACGAAGATCGAGCGGCCGAGGCCGCCTTGGCCGGTCATCAGCCCGCCGTCCATGGTCACGGAGTTGAGGCCCCCCGCCATGCCGCGGACCGTAAAACCCGAGAGGTTACCGCCGGCGTCGAGCTCGCCATAGATGCCGGGCAGTCGGATCGCGACTTCGCCAGCGTTCATGTTGGGAAGATTACCGAACGAGTCGGTGGCGGCGACGTTCTTGAGATTTTCAGCGTTGCGCGCGGCGGTAAGGGCCGACGCATCGCCCTCGCGCTCGCCCTTCACTTTAAATTGCTCGAGCTTGTAGATGCCCGTGGTGAGATCGAAATCCCGCGTTGCGATTTGGTCGGCGGTGACGGCGACAACGGCGCGTTGGCTATCGAGACCGAGGTAGGTGACGACGACCTCGTGGGTGCCGGCCGGGACGGAGCCAAGGAGGTACCGGCCCGTTTCATCAACGAGGGCGGAGACCCCGAGAGCGGGAATCTCAACCCGGGCGCCTTGCAGGAGGTTGCCCGTGCCGAGATTGGCAACATTGCCGGAAATGGTGGCGGCTTGGGTAAAGGTGGCAGCGAGGGAGAGAAAGACCGCGAGAGCGAGGGGTAGCAGGTGAGACGTGGCAACGGGGAGCCGGTGATGGGATGGGGGTGGGGTTCTCATCGAGGGGATTAGCGTGGGGCGGATTTAAGGAATCCTTGCGTGAATCGGCCGTGCGTAGAAACGACGCGGGTAGGCAAAGCCGCAGCGGGGCGAAGGGGGGGGTAACACTAACAAAGCCGGGCGAGCGATCTCGCCCGGCAGGAGCAAACGGCGGACGAGCGCCTTACGGGAGGGTCTTAAGAGAGACGTTCTTAAACTGAACCGTCATCGGCGGACCGGTGTGAAGTTGCAGGGCGATGACGCCGGCAGCGGCCCCAAGAGTGGAATCAGTATCGATCACATCGGCGGTTAGTTTGCCGTTGAGGTAGTGCCGGAGGTGATTGCCCTCGGCGATGACGACAAAATCGTTCCATTCGCCGAGTTTGTAGGCGGCGAGAATCTCGGCGGGCGGCGTGGCCCCGGGGAGTTTCTCGACGGCGGTCTGCTTCTTCTTGGCGCCGGCTTTTTTGGCGTCATCGACCATGATCGTGGCGCCGATGCGGACTTTTTCGCCGGGTCCCATCAAGATACCGCGACCTCTCT
>CAMBRG010000104.1 GCA_945869845.1 Opitutus sp. GAS368
TTGCCGAACGCGGCGGTGGTGACGGTGCTCTCGGTCGAGGTGAATTGGACCCGGGTCAGATGGGGGTTCCACTCGTTGAGTGCGGCGGTGGCGACGGCGTTCCAAGAGGTGGAGGTGTCTAGGAGGGGGAGCGACGGACTCGCGGGGCGGGTGGCGTCGAGTTGAAGGCGCACCGGGATCGTGCCCGACGGCCAGGAATTTCCGACCAGATCGAAGGCGTGGCCCAGCGGTGCGCCGAAGGTCGTGAGGAGGAGACCCAGCCAAAAAGCGTCGAGACCAGCGCGGGACACGGGGAAGGTAGGCTTAGGGAACAGCCGGGACGGTGGGGCCGGTGACGGCGCGGGAGATGCGGGACTCGAAGTCCTCGGGCGACAGGGCGCGGGCGGGAGACTTTAGGCGGGCGACGACATCGGAGCCGGTGAGTGGAAGGACGACTTCCTCAGGGTCTTCGAGCGGGGTGCGATTTTCGCGGGCAACATAGTCGCGCTGGGTGGCGGCATCGCGAAGAATGCGGTAGCGGCCGTGGCCGGCGGCGATGAGCGGGCAGTAAGTTTTGCCGTTGCGGGCGACGAAGAGAATCTCGCGATCCCCGAGCGAGAAGGCCGGCATCCCGGGAATGGAGAGCGTGTCGGGGCCGACGGTGCCGCCTAGGAACACGAGCGTAAGGGTGTCGGCTGCGGGGGTAACGCCCTTGAGGGTGCGAACAACCTCAAAGGTGACGTAGGTGCGGATTGGACGGCCGGGGGAGTCGTCGTCGTGGGCGGAGCGGAGGGCGGTGACCTCAGCGCGCACGATGGATTCGGATTCGGCCACCAACTCGGCGAAGGTGGGCGGGATGACGGAGAGGGCGCGGGCGGTGGGCGCGGCGAAGAGGCAGAGGCAGACGAAGGGGAGAAGGAGGGAGGGAGAGAGGGCGCGACGGAGAGACATCGGAGGAGAGAGATGACGGAGGGAACTCTGGGCGGACGGGCCGTCCGTGCTCCCATGAAGACCCACGGCATCAGGCGGGGTTTCGCTTTTTCCAGGACACGACGATTTGCCGAATGGTTTCTTCGAGGGATTGGGTGATGTCCCACGAGGGGTAGTGGGCGCGCATTTTGCGCAGGTCGCTATAGTAGCAGATGTGGTCGCCGGCGCGATTCTCGTTTACGTAGGTGTGGACTTGGGCTTGGCCGGTAAATTTCTCCGCGATCTTAAAGGCTTCGAGGATGGAGGTGCTGTTGGCCTTGCCGCCGCCGAGATTGTAGACCTCGCCGGCACGTGGGGCGGCGACGAAGGCGGCCATGAAGCGGGCGACGTCGAGGGAGTGGATATTATCGCGGACCTGTTTGCCCTTGTAGCCGAAGACGCGGTATTCGCGACCCTCGAGGTTGCATTTTACGAGGTAGGAAAGGAAACCGTGGAGCTCAACGCCGGTGTGGTTGGGGCCGGTGAGGCAACCGCCGCGAAGGGCGCAGGTGGGTAAATTAAAATAGCGGCCGTATTCCTGGACCATGACATCGGCGGCAACTTTGCTGGCGCCGAAGAGCGAGTGTTTCGATTGGTCGATGGTAAACGTTTCGGCGATGCCCTCGGCGTAGGCGGGGTCGGCGTAGTCCCAGCGCGTGGCGAGCTCGGTGAGGGCGATGCGGTTGGGGGCGTCGCCGTAGACCTTGTTCGTCGACATGTGGACGAACGGGGACTCGGGGGCGGCTTGGCGGGCGGCTTCGAGGAAATTGAGGGTGCCGACGGCGTTGGTGTCGAAGTCGTCGAAAGGGATGGCCGCAGCGCGATCGTGAGACGGTTGCGCGGCGGTGTGGACGATTACCGCAGGGCGGACGGTTTTGACCAGGGCGAGAACGCCGGCGCGGTCGCGGATATCGAGTTCGTGGTGGATGAAGCCGGGCAGGTCGGCGGCGAGGCGGTTTTGATTCCAGCGCGTATCGCCGGAAGGGCCGAAAAAGACGGCTCGCTGGTTATTATCGACGCCATGGACGGTATAGCCGAGTTCGCGGGCGAAGTAGACGCAGACCTCGGAGCCGATGAGGCCGGAGGAGCCGGTGACGAGCAGGGTTTTGGACATGGGGCTGACGAAAAATCAAAGCGGACCGAAGCGGGACTTGGCCCAAGCGACAAGCCAAGTGAGGGGGTCGCGGAACATGCGGATTTTTTTCCCTTCCTTGAACGAGCGCGAATTGTAGCTGATCGGGATCTCGATCGGGCGGTGGCCGGCGCGGATGAGCTTGATCAGAAGTTCCCAGTCGAGATCGAAGCGGTTGCACGTGAGCGTGATTCCTTGCAGCGCGTCGCGGCGGAAAATTTTATACATCGTGAAAGGATCCTTGAGCCAAATGCCGAGGGAGATGTCGATCAACAGGGTGAACGTCCAGTGGGCGGAGTTGAGGATAAAGGCGTGGAGCGGTTGGTCGTTGAACCTCCGCATGGCGAAGCCGTCGCCGGGGTTGTGGCGTGAGCCGAGGACGAAGGTGTGGGTGCCGGCAGCGAGCGGGAGGAGAAGTTTCTCGTAGTCGTCGAGGGAGTATTCGAGATCCGCGTCTTGAATCAGGATGAATTCACCGGTGGCGCGGGCGAGCGCATTGCGGACGGCGTGGCCTTTACCGCGGGGTTTATCCTCGAAGATGAGCGTAACCCGGGGCTCGGCGCGGTAGGTCTCGACGATTGCGCGGGAGCCATCGGTGGAGTTGCTTTCGACGAAGATGAGCTCGAGGTCCCAGCCGGCGACCGTTTTGGCCACAATGGCGTCGAGGGCGGTGCGGAGCGTCGCGGCTTCGTTGAAAATGGGCACGATCACCGAGAGCGTGCGGTGCGGCAGAGGAAGCGGGACGGGCGCGTTTGACGACATGAAGGAGGGTGATTTACAGAAGCGGTTTTGTGGCGCAAGGCATTGCGGAGACGCCGTAGGCGAGGTCGATGAGGCGGACCAGCGGGGGGAGTCTCAACGCGATGCGGGCGAGCCGGCGGCGCCCCGGATGGACGAGGCTCTTGATGACTTTGAATTTCACTACACCCGAATAGCGCACGTGGTGAGGGATCAGGCCGTGGCGTTTGTAGATCGTGCGCAGGCAACGGGGATTGAAGATGCCCACGTGAATTTCCGGCAGGTAGTAGCGGTTGGCTAGGCCGGTGCGGCGAGCAACGGGGCAATCGTTATTGCCGGTGGTCAAAAGTAGGAGGCCACCGGGTCGAAGCAGCCGCGCCGCGAGGGCGATGACGGGATCGGGATATTCGATGTGTTCGATGACCTCGATGAGACTGATGACGTCGAACTGGTTGTCGGGCAGGGCTCGGATGGCGTCGAGATCTAGGATGCGGAAACCGTCCCGGGTGCGCAGGAGATCGGCGTAGGATCCAACATCATGTCCCGTGACCTCGATGGGTCTGGCGCCGCCGGACCCGGAGAGAGTTTTACGGGTGGAGAGAAACTTGAGCAGGCCGCCGGCCCCGCAGCCGAAGTCGAGCCACCGGAGAGGTGAATCCGAGTGGGGGGTGGCGGAGAAATAGACGGACGCGAGACGGATAAGGTCGTCGAACTCAAGGACGCGATCGGTCGCGCGGTAGTCGGCGTATTCGGAGGCGTAGTCGACGTAGGGGTCGGGACCGCGGCCGCGGTAGTAATCGTCGTTGTAGATTTCATAGCCGGCGAACGGATCGACGAAAAGATATCCGCAGGTGGCGCAGCTGAGGTAGGCGAAATCCTGGGTGATGAAAGTGCCGCGCTTTGAGCCGCGGGGACACACGGCGGCGGAGCCGCAGCAGCGGCAAACGGGCGGGTCTGCGACAGGCCTCATGCGTGGCGCTCGGCGCGGCTGGCAGAGGCGGCGGCGGACCGTTCGGCGCGACGAACGAGGTAGCAAGAACCCGCCAAGAGGATCAGGCCGAGCCCGGCGAAATTGAGCGAGAGGGTGAAGCGACGGGGGCGATAGGTGAACTCGATGCGATGCGAGCCGGCAGCGGGGATGACGACGCCTTTGAAGGCGTGGTTGACGCGGAGATAATCTACGCGCCGGTCGTTCAGCGTGACGCGGAAATCGCGATCCAGCCACGCCTCGGTGAGCACCACGAGGCCGGGTCCGGAAGCGTCGATTTCGAGCGCGGTGGTGTTGGTGGTAAGCCGGTAGTTGCGGGCGGGAGTTACCGTGCGACCGGCGAGTTTGGTGGGGATTTCGCTGCGAAAGAGCGGATCATTGCTCTGCATTGCGGCGAAGGGACGGCCGTCGCCCGAGGCGATGAGTTGGGCGAAGTCTTTGGGGGTGGCGTAGGGGGCAAGGCGGTCGGTGAAGAAGGCGCGAGGCCAAGAGGTTTCGCTGCGGTAGACGTCGAGGTCGCCGATGAAGACGGGAGTCAACTGAGCGCCGAGCAGGCCTTGGTTGCTCCGGTAGTCGAGGTAGTGGCGGACGTTGAGAACGTCGTAGAAACGTTGCAACGGAGGGAATTTTGAAAACTCCTGATAGAGCCGCCAATCCCAGATGCGTTCGAAGCCGCAGGCCTCGATCAGTTCCCGGAAGCGGGGGTTGACCAGGGCATCTGGGCCGTGAATGCCGTCGAGGCGGTAGACGCCATTCCAGCCTGGAAAGAAGTTGCCCTGAAAACCGAACGCGCGGCTGGGTTCGGCTTTTTGGTCAGCCCGCAGGGCCCCGAGAGCGGGAGATTTGGCATGGAAATCGGCGCGAACCATCGGGGCGACGACTCGGCCCTCAAAGCCGACTCCGGCGTGCCAACCGTGCCGCCAGAGCATGACGGTGAGGCAGGTGGCGGCGATGAGCACGGTCGCGGCCGAGGGGCCCCGGGTGAGGATGCGACGGGAGACGAGCATGAACCCAACGGCGGCGACGAGGAGGACCAGCAAGCTGCCCCAGACGAAGGGGCTGTAGGTGAGCGTCTCGGGCCAGTGCAGGTAGGAATAGGTGCTGCGCTGGATGGTCTGCCGGTGGGCGATGTAAGGAAAAACTAAGGCGAATAATAACAGGCTGGCGATGGCGAGATCGCCGCGGCCCTCGGGTCGCGCGAGGCGGGTGGAAGCGGCGGCGAAACCGACGCCCGCCAGAACGATCAACAGCAAAACGAGGCCAACGCCGAAGGAGTTATCGATATGTGAAACGTTACCGAGGAACGGGAGTTGGACGATCCAAAGTGGCGGGATTAGACCGAAGACGATCGACGCCGGGAGCACGGTTGCGAGAGCGAGACCGAGGACTAGTCGATTTCCGACGGCGCCGCGTAAGTAGACCAGAAAAGCGAGCACGCCGGTAAGCACGAGAAAGTTAGCCGAAGGATTGTAGACCGTCTCGTTCACCCAGAATGGGCGCAGCAGAATTTCGTCGAAGAAACCCAAACCGAGACTCGGGGGCAGTTGGAACGCGGTGGGGACGTTGTAGCCGGTGTAGGAGTTTTTCAGCGCGTCGAGAAAGGTGAGCCAGACCGGGGCCGACAGGCAGATGAGAATTATCCCGGCCGCGCCGGCGAGACCGACGCGCAGCATGCGCTCCCGTGGGGCGAGTGACGAGACCAGCAGAGCGCAGGCTCCGGCGAAGTTGAGCGTAAGCAGCAACATGTAAGCCTCCTTCACCGTGCCGCTATTCATGAGGGTCCAGCTGGCGAGGACGAGCGCGGCCGACCAGCGGGCGGCGCCGGTCCATTGTGGAGCTGAGGCCATCCGCAACCAAGCGTAGAGCACCCACGGCGCGTAGCAGAAACTGAAAAATGCCGGGTGGTTCAGCCGGAATGGAAAAAAGCCCACGAAGTTGGCGGCGAAGGCGACGAGTAACGCGGCGGGCAGATGGCTGGTAAGACGCAGCACGCAAAGCCCAAGGCCGCAGGCCAGCAGCCACTTTGCGGCGAGATATTTGATGTCCCACGCCCACGTCGCGCCATTGGCTGCGATCACGAAAAAATGCAACGGGTCGCCGAACATCGATTGACCTTGGCCCAAAAGGACGGTGCCGGCGGAGTTGTAGCGGTTCCAGAGTGGGAGCTCTCCGTCGCGGAAAAGCGCATCGTGCTGGAGCATGGAGAGCGGGATATGTTGCCACATAATCGCGCCGATATCGGCTCCCGAGTGCGCCCCGACAGTGCGGTCGCGATAACCGGGGAGCGTGGGGAAGTCCTCGTAAAGAAGCAGGGTGCCGTTGTTGGGCGCGACGATGCTTTTGCCGAAAAAGATAACCGGGTAGCTGCTGGCGACGACGGCGATGACCGCGCCGATTACGACGGCGCGGGCCGGGCGGGCGGCGAGCCAAGTCCACCCGCGTCGACAGCGATCGATGGCACGGCGGAACAACCCAACCAGACCCAGCAGAACGGCCCAGGTGGGCAACGCCCGCAGGCCTAGGGCGCGAAGATTTTCAGAGAGGCTGGACTGAAGCGTGAAAGGAGCCGCGACTTTCAATCCCAAGATGGGATCGATTGCAGCCGGCTCGGTCACGAGTTCGAGGGTTTCGCCCTGGACGGATCGGGTCGCGATTTGGTTTTCAGGGACGAAATCGTCCGGGGCGAAACGGCGCACCACCCGGCCGTCGGCCTGGCGGATGACAGCGTCCTTCAAGGTGATTTTTCCGGCGCGATCGAGCGGGTCGAAGCGGAAGCCGCGATAGTCGCCGGCGGGAAGGGGGAAGCTCAGGACCTGCGGCGCGGTTCCGCCGACGAGGCTTGCACGCGCCGAGTCGGCTTCGTTGATCCCGCGGCCGACATCGAAGAAAAACTGGGGCAGAGCCGCGGTGGCATTCGTGGCGGTGACCTCGAAACGGAACTGGGCCTTGATCGGAGCGGCGAAAGGCAGAAACGGAATCGTGACAACGATGCTGAAGAGAGCGGCGGCGAGCAGAGTGGGCAGCGACAATAGGGACTTCATCCGGAGGCTGAAGTGTCGGGGAAGCGGCGCGGGCGCGACAAGGAATTATCTCTCCGCCGGCCGGCTGCGGGAAAGGGTGTGGGTGGGCCGTCCGCCCGCGCTCGCGGGTTACTCGCGCTCGCGGAGGACGAGGTTCAAAACCAGCGCGGTGATGCCGCCGGCGGCGATGCCGGATTCGAGCCGGGCCTCGACCACGCCGGGCAAGGCTTGGCGCCACTCCGCTGGGCTCGGCGCGCCAAGACTCACGACGAGGGAGAGCGCACTGAAGATTGAGCGATCGGAAGCGGTCGGCGGAGGAGGAGAGCGGCGGCAGCGGTTAGCAGGGCGAGGACCAACGCGAGCGTGGCGACGAGTCGGCCGTTTTTCGTGAGTTGCCAGGCCCAATAGGAGCCGGAGGCCAGCTCGATGGGTTCGGAGAAGGCGAGCCAGCGGGCGGCGTCGGGGGTGCGGGCGTGGATCACGAAAGCGCCGGCGGGAGCGCGGACGTAAGCGGCCCGCCACGTGTCGCCGGGAGTCTGGTCGGGGACGATCGAGGCGAGAGGAATGCCGGTGGCGGCGTCGCGCAGTTCAAGGGTGGTGCCCGGTGTTCCGGCCGCGCCGGCGGTCTCAAATTTCAATCAAGCACCCAAAGGAGCCCGAATGGGGGCGCTGGTGAACTCACGGGGGTTGGAGGCGGCGTCGGCGGCGAAGGAGCCCCACGTTTGACGATAGATCAGCGGATGGGTGGATGGAGAAAGCCCGGAGGCCGGAGGGTGGAAATTCTTCGGATCGGACGGGGTGAAGGTGGAACGCCCAGCGGTGATGGGCAGGGGCGGGCGGACCGTGGCCGGCAGCACGGCGCGGAGGGCGGGGATGCCGATGCGAACAAGAAATGAGCCGGCGCCGGGGTAGGGAATCTCGTCGTGATCAAGGTGCTGGGTGTCGCCGGTGTAGAGATAGTTGCGCACGTTCAGCTCGCAGTAGTCGTGGTAGACTTTCACGGGTGGGAGCTCGATGACGAAGATCCGGGTGAGCTCGGATCGCGCACCCCAAACGAAGCTGCCGACCCACGCGAGTGCGGCGAGCGCGAGGCTGCGGCGGGCGGGGCGGGACAGCAGGTCGGGCGTGGCCAGCCAGACGAGGGCAAGGGCGTTGGCGACCAGACCGAAGACTAAGGTGTCGATGTAGCGCGAGGCCGGCGCCGGGCCGCCGGCGCCGCGGGCGTAACCGGTGGCGACGAGTTGGAGCCAGACCCAGACGCCGAGGCCGAGAATGAAATAGCCGAACGCGCGGGAAGGAGCGGTGAGCGGGCGCGGGGAAAACACGGCGCGGACGACGAGCCACGTCCACGGCAGCCACAGCACCAGAGCAAACCAAGGACTCGACGGCGCGGGCCACTGGAGACTTTGGATAATCGTGAAAGCGAAGTCGGAAAAATTTTGGGCCTTCAGCACATCGTGCGGAGGAAACTCGTAGCGGCTGAACCAGCCCGCCAGCGCGACGGCGGTGCCCAACGCGAGCGTGGGCAGGGCGGAGTTGAAGGTGCGCTCGCGCCGCAGCCATTGCACGCCGAGCAAGCCGATCACGACGACGGCCCCGAAGAGACCGGAGGCCATGCTGAAAAGGCCGAGAGCGGCGGCGGCGGCGCCGAGCCACCAGCGGCGGGAGAACGGGGCGTTAAACGGCAACAGGGCGATGGCGATCAGGGCCAAGCCGACCAAAAAAAACTGCTGCGAATGGAAGCCGCCGAGGACGTTTTGCCACGCAAACGGGAAAGCGAAAATGAAACCGAGAAAGGCGGTGAACGGCGCGAGCCAACGGCGGTCAAGGTGACGACGGGCGAGGATAAAAAAGGAGACGGCGATCGTCGCCGGGAAAAGGGCATTGCACACCGCTTCGAGGCGCTGATCCCAATGGCCGTTGGCGAGGGTGAGGCCGAGATTGAGGAGCTTGGTGAGGACGACGCGGTGCTCGTTGTGCGGCGTGAAGAGGGCGCGGAGGAAGTGGTCGTCGTTGAACCACGGGGCGAGGAGCTGGAGGCCCTCGGCGTCCCATTGATCCCACTCGGGCATCGTCATGCCGTAGCGGTGAAACACGGTCCAGCGCACGCCGAGGATGAACGCGAACAGACAGCAGGCGAAGGCGACGGGAGAGAACGTGGCGAAGTTTTTTTTGAGCACGGACGAAGCGAGGGACGCGATCAAAACGGTCAGGACCGGGCGACCGCGAACAGATTGTAGTAGGCTGGGGTGCCCTCGGGGGTCTTGAGCGGATGGGCGGTGTGGAAGCCGACTTCGACGTGCGGGTAAAACTCGCGGAGTAACGCGCCGAGGCTCCAGCGCGTGAAGAAATTTTTATGGTCGGCTTCGAGCAGGTGCCACGGCACCGCGAGGTAGTTGTGCAGGTACGCGATGAGCTCAGCGTTGGGCACGGAGACGATCAGCCGGCCGGGGGCGACGCGACGGATCTCGGCGAGGAAGGCGCGGGGCTCGGCGATATGTTCGAGCACCTCGATACACAGGGCGGCGTCGAACGCACCGTCGGTGAACGGCAGGCCCGAACCATCAACCTGGGTGTGCGGCAAACCGGCGGCGGCGAGGGCGGCGCAATCGGAGGCCTTCAGCTCGGCGCCATGCCAGGCGTAGCCGGCGGCGCGGAGTTGGGTACCATACCAGCCGAGGCCGCAGCCGACATCGACCACGCGAACGGGGGGTGATCCGAGGTAGCGTTGGGCAAGGGCGAGCATCTCGCCGCTGCCGACGGCGAGCGAGGGACCTGAGCCGTAGATGTGTTCGCGGTTGTGGAGGGCGACGAGCTCAGGCGTGAGGAGCACGCCGAAGGGATTCTGGCGGTGGTCTTGGTAAATCACGTGAATCGAATGCTCGACGAGCGTGATCGGCGGGCCGCCGTCTCTGAGGTGCACGAGGACGGCGAAGCGACCGGCGCCGCCGAATTTGGCCTGGGCGGCGTAGCCGAAGAAACGAAAGGCAGTGGCGGTCGTCGGGGGTAAGGCGTGGGTGGCGTTGACGTCGGCGCGCACGGTGAGCTGCGTGGTCGAGCCGATGGAGACGCCGTTGAGCAGGGCCTCGACGGAGACGATGCTCGACTGGTCCGCGCCGAGGTAGATCCAGCCCTCGACCGGCAGAGCGAGCGGATCGCACGGAGCATCGGCGAGCGGGGTGTCGAGGGCGGCTAGCATTTGTGGGCGAGGGGAGAGGCGAGTTTCGGATTTTTTACCGCTGATTACGCTGATGAGGCGGATGGGTTTTGGTGGGATAAAGTCGATGGGCCAGACGGGTGACAGGCAGAAGGGGTGAATGGTGCGAGGAGTGGGGAGCGAGGGTGGAGCGCAGATCGGTGGGAGTAAAACGGAAGATCATCCGCCGCATCCGCGTAATCAGCGGTTAAAAATTCAGAAGGTTGGGGGCGGATGGTGGTGGCGAGGGGAGCGGAGGTTAGGATTTTTGACCGCTGATAACGCGGGTGGGTTGTGGTGGGAGGATTGCGTGGGGCCAGCGGGGCGGTGGGGTTACTTGGGATCGGGCTGTTCGGTGCGGACGATGCGTTTCCACGTCAGGCGAGAGAATTTGAAATTAAGGAGGAGCGCGAGTTGGAGATTTGTGATTACGAGGTAGCCGGTCATCTGGGCGACGTGCGTGTCGTTGAAGGCGCTGGTGACTTTCGGGTCTACAATCACGAGGTCGTCAACGATGAGGTCGGGGACAAGGGTGCCGATGAGTTGGCCTTCGTAGTGAACAGGGAAAGATTTTTGCTGTTCGACGCGGTGGCCGCATCGGGTGAGTTCGATGACGAGCGCGTTTTCGTAGAGTTTTTCGTCGAGGCCGGGTTTCAAGGTGTTGAGCACTTTCATGGCAGCGCCGATGATGGCTTCGCTGAGTTTTTCGTGGATCAGGGCGTGCACAGGATATGGTTTGCGGGGGATGTTTTTTGGTCGGGTGGGAATGGGAGAGTGGCGAGGGACTGAGAAACGGAATTTTGACCGTTGATTACGCGGATGCGGCGGATGGGTGCGAGACCAAGGGGAGACTATCCGCCAGATCAGTGTAATCAGCGGTCAAAAAGTCCGAACTCTATCAGCATCTCGTCGAGAGGTTGACGGCCTGACCGCCGACGATGAGCGGCTGAGCGGGATCGGCCAGCACAGTCGCAAAAGCGGCTGGGCGGTGCCGCTCATACATATTGGGGATAACGGACCATGCGGTGGGCGGTGGAGTGGTCCACTTGCACGGCGGAGTTGATCCGTTGCATTTCGGAAGGCGTGAGGATGCCGAGGTCGAGCTGGGCCTGATCCTAGGCGCGTTGGAGCATCTTGGACTCGTGGAGTTGGTCCACGGTTTCATAGACAAAAGCCGGCCTCGGCGCCGCGGGGTCGGCGCGGAGCTGGGCGGTGAAACGGGCGAGGGCTTCGGCGAAAGTCACGGGCGGAAAGGTAGCGCGGAGGGGAGGGGCGTCAATTGCACGGGAGGGGTGCAGGCCGCGGCCGACTGGCTATGGCGCCCAAGGACGCGGCGGGGCGGCCAGCGTGAAGTCGGTGAGCTCCAGCGTGAGGTTCGGATTGTAGGCGGGGTCGTGCTTCAGCTCTTGCGCCCAACGCTGCAGCATCGTCTCGACCTCGCCGCGGAAACGCTCGTGTTTCTCGGGCGTATCTTCGACGCCGCGGCTGGCCGATTCGTGGTGGTAGAGTTCGGCGAAGGGCGTCCAGAGATTGAGGTAGCCGGCAGCGCGGACTTTTAGGCAGAAGTCGACGTCATTGAAGGCGACGGCGAGGGATTTTTCGTCGAGGCCTCCGACCTGATCGAAGACGGCTTTGCGGATGACGAGGCAGGCGGCGGTGACGGCACCGTAGTTTTGGACGAGACGCGCGCGGTTGAAGACGCCTTCGGTATTGCGGGGGAAATCGCGGAAGGCGTGGCCGGCGACGCCGCCGAGGCCGATGATCACGCCGGCGTGTTGGATGGTGTCGTTGGGGTAATACAGCATCGCGCCGACGCAGCCGATCTGCGGGCGCAGGGCTTGGGCCACCATCTCGTGGAGCCAGTCGGCGTGGATGACTTCAAGGTCGTTGTTGAGCAGGCCGAGGACGGTGCCGTTGGCCTGCTTCGCCGCGAAGTTGTTGATCGCGCTGTAATTGAACGGAGCGTTGAAGGGAACGACGCGGACGGATTTTTTGACGGCGACCGTTTTGAAATAAGCGAGCGTGGCGGGATCGTCGGAGCCGTTGTCCACGATCAGGATCTCGTAGTTCGGGTACGTCGTTTTTTCGAGGATGCTGTCGACGCAGCGCTGGAGAAACTTCAGGCCGTTGCGCGTGGGGATGAGGAGCGAGACGAGCGGCGGTTGGGCGGGCAGCGGATATTTGACGCGCCAGTGATCGCCGGGGACGGGGATGAGTTCCACCGGCTGCTTGAGGCGGGCGAAGTGATCGGTGAGGGCTTTGTGGGCGGCTTTGACCGGATAATTCTTCTCGCTGGAGAGAAGGGCGGTGGAGCCGGGAAT
>CAMBRG010000105.1 GCA_945869845.1 Opitutus sp. GAS368
TCGAAACCAAGCGATCTGATCGGAAACGCAAGTGCGGGCGTGGCCCGGCGATCTCGTCACGTGCAAAGTGAGAGGAGCACTTCAAGGCGCGGCAGGCTTGGCGGATGGACCCGGGAGATTGATGAAGCCGCCGAAGGGATTGTTGACCCACACCGGCGCGGCGAGGCCGCGATTCCAGTCGGCAGCGGCAGTCGCGAGGCGCGTGGCAACTTCGGGGTGCCGGGTCGTGAGATCGGTTTTTTCTCCGGGATCTGCGTCAAGATCGTAGAGCTGCGGGCGATTCTCGTAGGTGCGGAACCATTTCCATTTACCCTCGCGTACGGCGAAGGCAGCGCCGTAGTCCATTCGCCAATAGAGCCGTTCGTGCGGAACGGTTTTGTTTTCCCCGGTGAGAAAAGGAATCAGGTTAACACCGTCGAGCGGCGGGAGCTCGGGATCGCGTTTTGCGCCGGCGGCGGCGAGGGCGGTCGGCAGCACGTCGAGCGAGATCACCGGTGCATCGTAGGTGCGCCCGGCGGGCAGGCGGTCGGGCCAGGACACAAGGAAGGGCACACGGATACCGCCCTCGAAGACATCGCCTTTTTGGCCGCGAAGGACGCCGTTGTTTGAGGCGTTGGCGTTGCGCTTCGTCATCGGGCCGCCGTTGTCGGAAAAGAAGAACACAAGGGTGCGCGAGCGTTGTCCCGTGGCATCCAGCGCGCCGAGCGTGCGGCCGACGGCTTCGTCCACGGTCGCCATCATCGCGGCATAGGTGCGGCGGCGTTCATCGGCGATGTGCGCAAATCTTTTCAACATATCGGCGCGCGCCTGCAGGGGCGTGTGCGGAGCGTTGAAGGAAAGGTAAAGGAACCAAGGTTTGGTCCCGCGGGCATGACGGGTGATGCTGGCGGCGGCTTCTTCGCCGAGTTTGGTAGTGAGCTCGGGCGGCTCCGGTTCTTCGGTGGCATTGCGGAGCATCGGCGAGGCGTGCTCGGCGTCGGCGTGGGTTTCCATTTTTTTGCCCGCACCGACTTCGACGTCGACGTGGGAGCCGGGAAGAAAACGGTGGCCGCCGCCCAAGAAGCCGTAGAATTCATCGAAGCCGCGACGGTTGGGGTGAAACTGCGGGTGCGCGCCCAAGTGCCATTTGCCGATTGCGGCGGTGGCGTAGCCGGCATCGCGCAGGGCGTCGGCCATGGTTTTCTCGGAGAGCGGCAGGCCGTCAATTTGGCTCGCCGGATCCCAGCGTGGGTTGAATTCATGGCCGAAGCGTTGCTGGTAGCGTCCGGTGATAAACCCCGCCCGCGACGGACTGCACACGGGATAGCTGACGTAACCGCTGGTGCAACGCACGCCGCTCGCGGCGAGCCGATCAAGGTGCGGCGTGGGAATGTCGCGGCCGCCCTGAAAGCCCACGTCGTTGTAGCCGAGGTCGTCGACAACGATGAGGAGGACGTTGGGCCGCTCGTCGCGTGAAGCGGTGGCGCTTAAGCTGGGCAGCGAGGATATGAGCAAAGCGCAGAAGGCGCGAAGGATGAGGGAGTGAGACATGAGGTTGGAAGGGGGCTTGAGGTTAACGACGTCGGATTATGGCGAGCCAATCGTCGGTGGAAGGAGCGTTGAGGGTGAGCTTCGCGCTGCCGGTGGCAGGAGTGGCGGCGGTGAGCGGGCCGCCGTCGCGGGGATTGAACCACGAGAGGGAGAAGTCGCCCGCGGCGGCGGTGAGGTCGAGCGTGGCTGCGCCGCCTCGTGGCAGGTAAACGAGGTAGAGAGAGTTCGGTTGCGCGAGGCAGTACACGGAGTTGTCGTGCGCGAGATTGCCGACGAGCTCGTTGGCGTTGCTCATTTTTTCGAGTGGGATTTTTTGATCGCGGAAAAAGCCCAGCGCGATGCGGCAGTAGTCCCACGATTTATCCCGGCTGCGGAAGTCTTCCAAAAGGAGGTCGTTTTCGGGCAGTTGGTAGCCGAAGTAGTATTCCACGCCGGCGCCGCCGGCCATGAACGTGCCCCAGAGGGTGTTTTTGCGGATGTCGTGGAGATCGTAGCCGACGGGCTTGCCGAGGGTGTTGAGGCCAGCGAAGCCTTTGTAGCCGGGATCAGGCGGCACGCCTTGATTGGCGGGATTTTGTTCGTCGTTGCAGACGACCCACGGGCGGCCGGCGGCGGTGGAGGCGCGGACCCATTTGAGGGTCCACTGGTGGGCGGCTTTCCAACTGTTTTGGGTGGAGGCGCCGGTGAGCACGGATTGTTTTCCGATCAGGGCACCGTAAACTTCGTCTTGCTGGTTGGGGAAACTGTGGATGACGAGGAGGTGGCGATAGGGATCGGTGTCGTGGATGAACTGCGCCATGGCGCGCTGCTCGTCGGGGGTCTGGGTGTTTTCTTCGCCGAGATTCCAATTGAGGGCGAGGAGATGGCCGAAGCGCGCAATGAGCTCGCGGAGGTAGAGCCGGCGCTCGGGGCCGCAGGCGCCGCCGTCGAGCGACTCGGGCATGCGACCGGGTTTGCGTTGGGCGCCGATGCGATCGTCGTCGCTCTCGTTTTCTTGCAGCTTGAAATGCAAAAACACGCCGCGGGCCTGCGCGTGCTCGAAGACGATGCCCCACTGGTCAAGGCGCGAGCAGTCGTAGTGGAATTTCTCGTCGCGGGCGACGAAGGGCCAGATGTTGTCACCGTCGCCGGCGGCGTTGTAGGTAAGGAAGGAGACGGCGTTGACGCCTTTCGCGCCGAGGTAGTTGAGGGCGCCGATGAGGCCTTTGCCCTTGCCGCCTTGCCACGAGGGATCGCCGGCGCGCCAGTCGGCGAGATGCGGCGCGTAGGTCTTGAGCGGGACCTCTTTTTTGAGCGCGAGGGTGTCGTCGAAGTCGGCGTAAGCGAGGAGGGTTTCCGGCGCATCGGCGCCGGCCTTCAGGAAAGCTTGGCCGGTGCCGGCGGCGACGAGGTAGTGGCTGCCGTTGTAGGTGAGGCGGCCGCCGGCGCGGAAATCGGCGCCGGTTTTGTTCGTGGCGCTGATGGTGAAGGAGCCGGTCTTGCCGTCGTAGGGAGCGAGCGCCTTGCCGTTGCCGGCGGTGGCGGCGTTGGGGCCGGAGGTAAAGGAGACGCGGTAGTTCCACTGGCCGGGCTGGTCCGGCGAGAGGTGCGCGCGCCAGATGGTGCCGGCGGTGGCGGAGGTCTCGGCGGCATGGCCGTCGGCGGCGAAGTAGCCGGGCACGACGTAGGACGGCGCGCCGGACTCGTGGGTGAACGTGACGTCGAGGCGGTAGCTGGTGAATGGATTCGGCGCGGTGTCGGTCTCGGCGGCAAAGGGGCCGGCGAGATCGAGGGTGATCTTGTGCCATTGGCGGAGTTCGCCGCCGATCTGCACGCTGGCGTTGCCGGGGGGCTGGCGGGGGACAGGGCGGAAGAGTTGTTCGCGCTGGGTGGCGGCGAGGGCGAGCTGGGATAGGCCGTGGCCGACGGTAGCCGCTAGGCGGGGAATGAAGACGATTTTGGACCAACGGGCGCGCGCCCACTCTTGGCCGTCTTTTGAGCCGATGCGCGCACGCACTTCGACGAACGTGCCCTCGCTCACATCGACGTCGAACCACGCGGTGTTGTAGCGCTCCCCTTCCTCGAATTGAGCGTTGGAGAGGGGAGGCGTGAAGCGGCCGAGCAGTTTGTCGGCGAGATAGACCTCGTAGCTCGACGCACCGGCATTCTGGCCGACGGTGTGGAGTTCGATGCGGTAGGCGCCGTTGCGGACAGGAACGGTGAACTTGACCGAGGCCTCTTTGCGCTCGGTGGGATTGACCGCGGCCCACTTGCCCTGGTCGAGGTAAAAGCCAGTGCCGGCGAGGGCGAGGGACGCAGCGGAGACGGTGCCGGCGGCGGCAAAATCAGCGGGTGCACCAGCGGGGGCTGACGCGGCCTTGGGGGTGGTGGCGCCCTGCAAAGGCGACAACAAGACGAGGAGTGTAACGAGCGTCGAGCGGGCGGCTCCGAGCAGGAGTGGGCTGATTTTCATTGCTGATAAAGTAGGAACTGGAGGCGGAGTGAGGTTGGACTGAGACGGCCGTACACACTACGGGCTCCGGAGTTTGCCGATCAGTTCGGCGAGGGCGGAGTCGGCGCCGACGTTGCCCGGAAAGACGACGTAGCCGAGGCCGGGGAATTTCGCTTCGGGGCCGAGTTTCCAAACGGGGACGCCGGGGAGGGCTTGGCCGAGGACGAGGGCGCGGCGGACTCCGAGGCCGAGGGTCGCGGTGTCGCTGGCGGTGATGCCGCCTTTGGCGATCAAGTAGCGCGGGGTGACGGCGAGATGTTGCACGAGGTAAACGAGCGCGTCGGAAACACGCCGACCCACGGCGAGGCTCGCCGCGGCGTCGGTTGAAGTGATGAGCTGACGGCTGGTGTAGACCACGGTGTCGCGGCCGGCAGCGAGCGCGGCGTTCATCGCGCCAAGGGCGGATGCAAGCGCGGGGCCGCGCTGGGTTTCATCGAGCAGATCCGCGACGGAGAGCTCGATCGCCGAGAGGTCGGGCGTCGCGAGGAGGGCGGTGAGTTGCGCGGTGGTTTTGGGGACGTAGGAGCCAACGATCGTGAGGCCGCCGTGGGCATTGGGCAGACTGAAGGCGGTGGGCGCGAGCAGCGCGTGCTGTGGGGATTGGCCGATGCGGGCGGCGACGAAGCCGGCGGCGGTGCGGTAGAGGAGACGCGAGCCAGCAGACTCGGCGGCGAGCGTGGCGGCGGCGAAGACCTCGATATCGCGGGGGGCAGCGGCGTTGACGATGCAGACCGAACCGCGTGGGAGAGCGCGGAATTTTTCAGCGACGGCGATCGGGCCGCCGGCGCGGAGGAGGTCGATGGAGATAGTCGTGACGTTGGCGGCGCGGGTGCGGCCGGCGGTCTTTTCCTCGACGTAGGCGGGAAGATGCGAGGAACGGTAGCCAAAGGCGGCGTCCCGGGCGAAGGGCGTCTCGGCCGCAGGCACGAGGTGGTCGCCCTCAGCGACGTAGTGGATGTCATTCAGGGTGTAGCGGCCGCCGGCTTCAAAGTAAGGCGTGAGAAAGGTGACGTCGAAGGGGCCGAGGATTTCCGCGAGCGTGTCGGTTTCGAGCGGGTAATGACCGCGAAGCGTAGAGTCGCTACGGCTGGCGACGACGACCGGGCGCCGCGTCGCGGCGGAAGCGGCATGCAAGTTGGTTGCGAGCTCAACGTGGAGCGCGCGCGTGGCCGCGGGCGTGAGGCTGCGGGAGTTGGTGAGGATGTAGAAGCAAGCGGGCGCGGCGGTGAGTTCGGCGGTGAGCGTCGCGACGTCCCACGTGGTGACGACGGCGATAGCGCGCACGGTCTGCGTGCCGGTGGGGTCGTCGTCGAGGACGACGAGCGTGCGACCGGCAGCGGCGGACGCGGTGGTGTTGGCGGGGAGCACGTCGTGCGGCCAGACGGGTGGCAGCGCGGCGAAGGTCGCGCTTTTGGCGAGTGGGGTTGAAGCAGGCACAGATGACTTCGATTTGGACGTTTGGGGTGGTTGCTTTCGCGAGAAATAGGGCGCGTTTACCCTGTGTGCCCTGATGGGGTGGTGGCGCGATCGAGAACGCGGCGGCGCAAACGTTCGACGGGAAAATCCGCGCCGGGATTAACAATCCCGGCGCGCGGGCTTTCGGTCGGCGCTGAGGCGTCACTGATAGTCTTCATAAAAGTTCCTCGAGGGGGGCTGCGACGCTTCCGGCGTCGCAGCCCGAGCGCGCAGTGGCGCTTAATCGAGGGTTTCATTTCGTGAGGAAAGGACGCCAACTGCGAGATTCCTGAGACTAAAACTCAAACGAGGTCGTGAGCAGCCACGTCTGCGGCTCGGCGATGCGGAGCGAATCGTAGGTGCCGTCGGGCTGCGCGCTGACCGGGATCAGCCGATTGCCCACGCCGAGGTTGCGCACGTTCAATTGCGTGCTCCACATGATCTTCGCACCCAGTTTGCGGCTGTAGCCGATCCAGCCGTCAACGTTGCCTTCGGTGGGGCCGTAAATGGGATTCTGCACGTCATAAAGCGCAGTGCCGCTGGCCAAAACCTTGATGGGATAACCGATCGCGGCCTTATCCTGCCACCGATAGGCGCCGCCGATTCGCCAGCCCTTGAGGAGGCCTCGGTTGAAGCTGTAGTTCGTGACGGCGTTGAACCGCCATTTGCGCAACTCGGTTGAAGGCTGCCCATCGCTGAAAATCCTGCGCTCCGCGTTTGCCTTGGTGGTGGCCCAGGCTTGGCCGAGGTTGTTGGTGGTGTTGGTGCCGTCCACCAGAGCGCCAGCGCTGCCGCCCCAAACTGGATCAAGCAACGTAATCATCTCGGCAAATGACTTGCCGGTGTTTGCGCTGACCGTTTGCTGGCGGGCGGCGTTCATCGAGATGCGCCACTGCCGGGTGGGATTGTAAACGAGATCAAATTCATAACCGGTGGCCACCACGTCGGTGGTGGAAACCACGATGTCGATTCGTTCGTTGTTCGTGACTTTGATCCGGCCGGTGCTGGGTTCAGCGGCAAAGGAGAACTGATAGGTTCCCAAGAGCTGCTTGGCGAACGGAGTCTGCTGCCAGGTATTCCACGCCGTCACTGCAGCCGGATTTGCGACCGCGAGGTAAGACGCGTCCGAGTTGTTCGAAATCTGCGAGGCAATCCGGCGCACGACCTGATTGTGGAGTTCCCTGAACGCTCCGTCCGTGGCCAAGGACCCTTGAGTTTCATACTTGGTTACACGCAATTCGAGCTTGTTGTCGAACAGCGAAATGAGGGCACCCAATTCCTGAGTCGTCCCGGTCGGCGCGGCGATACTCTTGTTGAAGATATCAGCCCGCGGCGCACTGGGACGGAAATTATCCGATTTGTTGTAAGTGAGCGAAACGTCGGCTCCAGCGGGCAGCTTGCCGCGCAGGACCGGCGGGGTGTGTAGAACTAAGCCGTAATTGAAGGAAGTTTGTGAATCATCCAGCACGGGGTTCGTCCACTGCCAGGCGGACTGATCAAAAATGACGAGTCCGGTGACGGGATTGCGGGGAGGGAGGCCGGCATCGAAAGTCTGGAAGGAGTCTTTGCGCCACCCCAAGGTGCTCACCAAGGTTTTGTCCCACCAGTAGCTGTTCGCCACGAAGACGAGCGAGTCGACTTCGTCGCCGCGACGGGTTGGGTTCATTGACGTCGGCCGCAGGTCGAACCGTTCGTTCGGGACGACGCTGAACGTGCGCTTCTGCCACGAGGAGAGGGCCACCGGGGTCGCGGCCGGCGTGGCGTAGTGCAAACCGGTCACCGAGGTCAGGTCGGAGCCCCGGGGGTAGCCGACCGTTAAGCCTTGAATGCCGTTGTTGGCGGGTCCAGCCGCGCCGAGCAAGTTGGGTCCAACGTAGCTCATGACCTGCATGAACCGACTGCTCGACAGATTGAGCTCGTTGATGCGGGTCGGCTGGTTGACGGCATCGGCCTGAAGATAATCGGATCCCAACGCGTAGATTCGACCGCCATTTTGGTCGTCCGTCGTCGCTTGGTTGGTGAAGTTCGCGGTGAAGATGTGGCGACCGAGCAGTTTACCGAGCCAATTGTTGCCGACCTTTGTTAGGTCGAGGTCGTAGTAGGCCGTGGCTCGATAGGCCTCGCGCTCTGCGCGCGGATTTTGCACGAAACCATCCGCGGTGTTGATGAAGGGCCGGCCCAAATTCGGGTTTACATCGCCGTTGGGGAGATGGGTCGCGATATCGACATTGATCGCGTGACTGCGGAACTGGAGCGGTTGGACGAATCCCGAATTGAGTTTCTCGCTGGCAAACGCGAGTTCGAAGCCGGCTTGGGATCCGAGGCGCTGTTCAAACACGGCGTTGTAGTTTTTCCAGAACGCCCATTCATACTTTGCGGGCCCCTCCAAGGCCTGATCGTAGAAATTGAAGATCGACGGATCGGTCAGCTTGGGATCGCGCCAAAAATTATTCAGTGCGGGTCTTGAGGTTCGGTTCAGCTGTTGAAGATAAGCCTTCGGCGAATTCAACCAACGCATGCCGTCGTTCGCGTAGGCGCCGGTGGCGGTGAGGCGCACTCGGTCGTTGAATCCCTCCATGCCCATGATGTCGGCCGGGAACCCCGAGATACCGAAGCGACCGGAGTTTGGATTTTCTTGGATTAGAGTAAACTTCGATGAACCACCGCTGGTCAGGTTGTTGATCGGGGCGCCTGCGCTGTTAAAGGCTTGGAGGTTGGGATCGGTCGGCATGGTGCCACGATAGCTGCCAATTCCCGTGGTGGGGTTGTAGACGGGCTTACCCAGAGCCCACCACCAAGAAAAGTTGTCGGTCGGGGGAGCGTTGTAGGGCTTGTTGGAATAATTTTTCGCGTCCTCCATGCTGGCTCGCAGTGTGGCTCCCTTCCAAGGACGCCACGTCGCAGTTACAAAGTAGCGGTTATCGCGAACGTAAGCCGGGTCGATCTGGTAACGCTTGTCCCCGTAGAGCACGGCGGCCCGCACGGCCAACTTGTCCTTGATCAAAATCTGGTTGTGGTCGAGCGAGACGCGCCCGGTGCCGTGCTGGCCGGATTGAGCCTCGACCTTGGTCTTCGTCTTGTGCAGCAGCGCCTTGATCAAGGTGCTGTTGATGATGCCTCCGGCGCTGCCGAGGCCGAAGAGCATGGAATTCGGCCCGCGATTCACCTCAACGCGATCGACAATGTAGCTGTCCAAGGGCACGCCGGTGATGAAGTAGTCCCGGGTCTGGTCGGCGGCCGCGACACCGCGGACGCGGTTGGCGCCTTGCACGCTGCGGACCGAGCCGAAGAAGTCCGAGAAATCCGCGCCGGTGCCGACGTTGCTGAAGTTGCCGGCCAGTCCCGCGACCTCAGTGCCGGTGGTGTAGTTGAGCAACTCGTTGAGATTGGAGACTCCGAGATCTTGCATGAATTCCTTTGTGACCACCGTGACCGATGCGGCTACATCGCGGAGATCCGTGCGGAGCCGGCTGCCGGCCAGCGTGCCACTCGCCCGGTAGCCGTTGTCTTGCTCGACCGCGACCTCGAAGGGCGAGAGGATGACGGTAGTTGAGGGGGCCTCGGTATTAGCTCGCGGGGGAGTCTGCGCCGCCAGCGGCGCAGCCAACGCGATTACGCTGACGCACGCGGCCAGCAGGGTATGGGGGTGTTTTTTCATGGTTATGATCTTTGCTTTTGGGGTTTATGTCCTAGCGAGAAAGAGATTACAGGGGGCCCGTGGCCGGGGCGCAGATTGCGAGAGAGTCGAGACCGTGGTGGGGCACGAAAAAGGCCGGGCTGGAGAGCCGACATTTCGGGGTTTATTTTGCGCCGGGCGTGTGGCCGGTGATTTCGGCGAGCAGACGGAAGAAGCCGGCTTTGCGCGGGGAGCTGATGGTCCAATTTGCGGGGATACTCTGGTAGCCTTCGGCGTAGCCCTCGCCCTTCATACGGAAGTCGAAATAGCCCCAGCCGGCGTATTCGCCGATGGCGGCGGTGAAGTTGTTCACGGGGACCTCAAAGTTGAAATGGTCGTCTTCGTTGAAGAAAATCGGCTTCGGCGTGTAACCGGCGACTTGGCGGGTGAGCTGCACCATTTCGGCGATGCGCTTGGGATCGCTGACGCCGTTACCGTGGAGGAGGAGATAGTCGGAGGCGCGGACGACGTTTTCCTTTGGCACGGTGTTGCCGCCGTATGAGGTGCTGACCAAAAGGCGGTGACCGTTGGGGGCTTTGGCGCTCTTTACGCGTTCGATCAGTTCGTGGACGCGCTCGGGCTGGAGAATCTTGTGATCGTAGCGGACGTTGCACTCGTTGTTCACTTCGACGATCACGTTGCGCCAGCCGTTCTCCAAGACCCAACGAGTGGCGGCGTCGACGGCGCGGATGACCGCGGCCTCGTCGGTGAGGCGCTCATCCTGGCCAAAGTAGAAATAGCCGAGGACGACGACCATGCCGAGGTCGTCGGCGAAATCGATGATGCGCTTCATGCGTGCGAGATACGCGGGAAAGAGCGTGCCGTCGGCGCGGTAGGGGTTGTTGATCCACGGTTGCTTCGCGGAGTAGCCCTCGGGTGAACCGCCTTGGAAATTTATGCCGAAGGAGAGCAGGCCATGCGCACGCCACGTGGGCATGGCAGCGAGGAACTCGCGGACGTTGCGCTCGGCGTCCCACGTGCCGGTGTCGGGGTAAGCCCAGCGGGAAACGGTCTCGGGATTCAGGTCGTCGAAGACGCCCTGCACCATGCGGGAGTTCATCATGAGGCCCTCGATCTTTCTGCCCTTCCACGTGCGGCCCTCGTAGGTCGGCTTTCCGTTGATGAAGAATTTGTCCCCTGCGATGGAGACCGTAGTTTTTGGCGCGGCGGCGAGGGAGCCAACGAACGGCGCGACCGCGAGAAGCGAACAAGTGAGGAGATGACGCAGTTTCATTTTCCTTCGGTGATCAGTTGGCGACGAACAGCCACACGGTGAGAGCCGCGAGGCTGAGGAAGTAGGTGCCCGAAAGCGCGAGAGCGCAGCGTGACCTGCGGCCGGGGCGGAGCTCGGGGGGAAGCAAGCGGGTGTTGACGGCGAGCGTGTGCAGGCAACTCAGGCCGAGGGCGAAGTTGTTCACGTTGGCCGCCACCACGACGAGCCAGAGCGGGCTCGCAAACGATAGAAACCCCGCGGCCATCAGCACGTAGCCAGCGAGGAAGCCGTAATAGATGCGGAAGACATGGCGCGGTTCGAGCCGACGGGCGTGGCCGGACGACGTCCACACGACATCCACCCAGCGGCGAAGAAAACCGTCGACCGTCGTGATCGTGACTGGGAACAGCACGAGAAATCCGGCGACCAGCATGAGATACCAACAGACCTGACCGAGGAGACCGCCGAGGCGCGAATTCACGCCCTCGGCCATCAGGCCAGCGAGCACCCAACGATCGGCGGTGGTGCCGCGCGGGATTACTTCTAGCGACAGGATCGCGGGCAGCGCGAGACCGATGAGCGAGGCGGGCAACCAGACTTGCCACTGGTCGAGATGCACCATGCGCAGCCAACCGCGCCAGCGGGTTAATGCGTCAGGCGTGGGCCGGAAGATGGTGCCGGTGTGCGCGAGGGCGACGGGTTCGCCGCCGATCATACTCGGAATCGCGCCGACCTTTGCGCCCATGCCCCAACCCTGTTCGCGGGTGTAAGCGCAGATGGCGGTTTGGGTGAGGCCGCCGACGCCGGCAATTCCGGCGAGCGTGGTGAACAGCTGCATCGACTCGAGGTCGAGGCCGGGCCAGGGACCGCCGGACCAGAGTTGCACGAAGACGTTCACCACTTTGCCGTCGGCGGCCGGGAGCGAGCCAAAGCTCACGAAGCCGAGGAGCACTTCGCCGAGGGTGCGCCACGAGGTAAGGGCGAGGCACAGCACGAGCAGAAGGCCGAGGACGTAGAACACTTTTACCATCACGAGCCCCTTCACGAAGCGGTAGATCGTCCCGCCGAAAATCAGCGGCAGCGGCACGAGCGCGAGGAGGACAAACGTCACGGTGCGCATGAGGCCGGTCTCGGTCGCGGGGTCGGGAATGCGCGCGAGAATCACCGCGGCGGCGGTGACGGCGACAGCGGAAAGTTGGAACGGCAGCATCGTCCAAAAGTCGATGGCGAGGTAGGTGAACGTCCAAAACCGCGAGCCGGGTTTCAGGCGGAGTTTGCCGGTCATAATGCCCTCGCCGGTGGCGAGCGTGTAGCGGCTCGCTTCGACGTTGTAGATGTATTGGGCGAGCAGGGTGAGCAGAGTGATCCAGAGCAGTGCGCCGCCGTAGCGGGCGGTGATGGCCGGACCGATCAGCCATTCGCCGGCGCCAAGGGAGGCGCCCGCCATGACGATACCCGGACCGAGGAGTTGCCGCCAGTTACGGCGGGGAGGAGCGGCGAGTTCGCCGACGGTCCACGGAAGCAGGCCGGTGCGGGATTCGCGGGGTGTGGTTTCGGGCGTTGGGGGTGGGGTGGGCATGGGGCGGAGTTAATGGCGGCGACCGGAAAGCCGCCGATCCTTTAATTTAGGGTGACGACTTGGTTGGTGGCCTGCGAGCGGTAGCAGGCCTCCATGAGCGCGGTGGATTTGAGGTAGTCTTCGCCGGTGTTTTCGAACGGAGCACCGCTGGCCATGCAGTCGACGAAGTGACGTTGGAGGGCGTAGACGCAATCGCCGGCGAAGCCCTCGCGGGGGTGGGGGTAGTCGAGGAAGTGGGCGGGCTGCCCGAGGAGTTTAAGGGTGAGGTTGCCCGCGAGATCGAGTTCGACGTGACCCTTGCGGCCGTCGAGTCGGACGAGGCCGAAGGTATAGCGGGGATCGGCGGCGTCGGATTCGTT
>CAMBRG010000106.1 GCA_945869845.1 Opitutus sp. GAS368
CGTTTTCTCCCGAATGAGGTCCATTCCCCTCCGGCCATCGACCTCGCTCCACACCCGAAAGCCCTCATGCTTGAGACTGTGCGAGAGCGCCTCGTTGATATCGCTCTCGTCCTCGATGATCACAACCTTTGACGGCATACCTTAGCAGACAGCGCCACGGCCGTTGGACCCGCAACCGCGTGGCGTTACGATTGGGTCAAATCAAGTATCTTTCGGCGACCGCGTTGATTGAGCGCATCGCCCACGAGAGCTAATATCAACGGCACATTAGATTTGGACTTTTGTAGGCCGTCCGCTTGCGGACGCACCGAGCGCCTGCAAGCAGGCTGCCTACGACGGAAAGTCTAAAAACCAAACGGGCTGGTATCATACCAACGTCCTTGATCAACAGACTGTCATGGCGAGAAGCGCAGCGACGAAGCAATCAAGCTGGATTGCCACGGCGCGCTTCGCGCACCCCGCAATGACAAACGTCCAGGAATTAAGGGACGTTGGTCCAAACCCATCGCAACCTATACCCTATAATTTGGTGCCAGAGGCCGGGATTGAACCGGCGACCAAAGGCTTATGAGTCCTCTGCTCTACCACTGAGCTACTCTGGCGAAAACCGAAATCGGAACGTGCAGACTCCCACCAGAAAATCCAAGCAAAAATCTGCACCCCCGCCCAGACGGCGTTTTACAGACGCGTCGCGCTCCCCGGACGGTCGATCAAAAGGCGGGACTGCACCTCCGCCGAACCCCGGTAAAACGGCGGCAACAGGACCAGCAGCGCGCGTTCGCCACGCCGCAGTTCGACCGTGCCGGCGTAGGCTTGGAGACTGCGATTTTTTACCATCGTGCGCAAAACAACCGCGGTGGATCGCGCGATGGGCACCGGCAGATTGAGCCCGGTGGCGAGCGAAGTGGCCCTGTCGCCCACCGTGCCCGCCAGCGCGAACCCGCTCAGATTCAAAATTGAAAGCGTGCCCGAGGCTTGGCGCATCGTCGAGTCGTCGAGGACATAGGTTTGGTAACGCAGACCGGTCGCCGGGGCCGGCTCGATGGGCACCAGCAACAGCACTGCTTCGGTGATTTCCAGCGGGACGGTTGCCTCGGCGATCACGCTCTTGGTCGCCGCATCGGTGATCCGCAGCGGCATCGCGCCACGATACTCATACCGCGGCGAACGGGCGGTCGGATAAAGCACAAGGGGCGTCGCCGCCTGCCCGGTGCGAGGGACGTAAGCGAGGCCGGCAGCGGCGCGGGCCGAGACGACGGTAAAGCGCACCCGTTGCTCAGCCGGAGCGGATTCGGCGCGGGCTGCGGCACCGAGGGCGAACGCGAAGGCAAAGGCGAGGCATATCAAGAAGTGGCACGGGCGTCCCGCCCGTGGGTTCGGAACATGGGCGGGACGCCCATGCCACGCCGGCGCGGTTGGCAACGATGCGCGCGTGATCAAAGATCGGAGCGCGTGAGCCATCGGAATGATACGACCTTGAAGCGGCGGCCGTAGGTTTGGTTGATGGCGTTAAGCTCGGCCGGGGCGACCGCCGCGTCGTCGGCGGGATCGAAATATTCGGGCGTGCGTTGGACGGTCGCCTCGGCCCACGCCCGGCCCTCGGTGGCGCCGGTCGCGGGATTCACCGCTTCGCCGTAGGTGCGAATGACGAAGGTGTCGGAGCGCGGGAAAAGCACGGGCGCGAGCGCCGTCATGATGTCGCCTTGAGTGAGAAACTGGGAGGAGAACTCGATGGGATTGCCCGCGGCGTCGACATTGATGGCCGCATCGGCGATCGCCTTTTCCAGCAGGCTGATTTGCCCGCCGGCGGCATCGAGGAAATCCGGTGCCGGAGAGAGAAACTCGGCCAGCGAGCGGAACGGTCCACTCGCCGGGTGCCGGGCCCGAACGAGTGCGACGATCTGCGCGGCGAGCGCGGTGACTTTATCGGCGTCGAGCGTGATCATGCCTTGACGGAAAAGATGGGTGTTAGCTGCAGACGTGTTGCCGGCCCCGGCGGCGAGGCCGGGCTCGGCGTTGTAGGTTTCCTGAGCCGACTGGGAGAAACGGAAAAACTGCGCGTCGCCCGATTGCACCGAAGCCGTGGTCTCGCCGGTTTCGGCGGCCGTGCCGGTGGCGCCATCGGCGACGAGGTAATTGAAAGCGGCGGGTGCGGGGAAGCGCACGGAGCGGAGGACGGCGGCCCATGCGGCGGCGTTGGTGGAGTTCAGGTTGAAGGTACCGCCTTGGAGGAGAAACTTCGACGAGCGAGCATTTGTAGCCGTGCGCAGATCCTCGACCGTAGTCGGCGTCCCGGTCGCCGAACGCGGGGTGACGCGCAGCAGCGGGTTGGGCAGCACGAGAGCGTTACCCTCGGTTACGGGAGTCACCGCCGGCGTAAGACCGGAAAAGAAGAACTGATCAAAAAGCTGCGCGGCCGGCGTGCCGTTCATGTCGGCGATCGCGCCCCAAGAATTACCGATGGAAAACGGTCGCGCGCCGGGAAGGGCGAGGTGCTGCAGCGCGCCCAGTGAGAGCAACGGGCCCCGCGGCAGTTCGAAAACCGGGGCGTCTTCGTTGTAAGTCTTCTCACCCGTTGAACGATCTAACAGCAGGTCGGGAAAAGAAGCCGAAAACTGTGATTTGTTGGGTCCTCCAAACTGCTCGGCCTTGTTCCCGTTCCCTCCGGGAACGAGGTAGCCATCGGCCGAAAACGAATTTTCGCGGGGATCGCGACCGGAAGCTTGAAGCCAAGTCTCCGAAGCGCCGGCCGGAAGCTCGACGCGGTCGGGCATTCGAAAAATAAACGCAAAATCAAAACTTCTCTGATCGGTCTCAAGGGGATTTGTCCCTCCTGAAATCTCGTCAAATATCGCCGACTTAAACTCTGCGAGCTTCGCGCCGTCGGAAGCTCGGCGCAGTTCGATCGTGAGGGTAGTTGGATCTGCAATGAAGCACTGTCGAGTCACCGGAACCGAAGACGACGTGGCACTCAAGGGTGAGCCACCGGGCCAAACTATGCCCGCGCCGCCACTCGTCGGCGTCGAGTCACGCACATAGAATTCCATCGCGTTGCCCGTCCCACCGGTTTGACCGGCACCCGACGCAGCCGACCAATTGTAAACTCGGCCCGGCAGCCATGAAGAGCGGTCCGGGTCCGTGCTGTTGGCCGTAAAAGAGAGCGAGAACTTAAGGCCTACTCCGGCGCCAAGCGTCGACTGTAATTGCACGGTTTGACTGATCCCAAGACTGTCTTGCACCACGACATCGGGTAAGCCCCCCGTGATCACCAATTCCAAATTCTCGGGCACCAAAGCGGCTGTATAGGGATTCCAAAGTCCGACTACACAGCGTGACGCGATTTCAAGCACCGTATTGGAAGAATCATTTCGAAAACTGAAACTAAGACCGAAAAAACTCAGCACGGGGGCGACGCCGGTCGAAACACCTGTCGGCTGCATTACATAGCGACGCCGGATCGACTCCGACGTGATCGCGGGGATCGGCGGGAACGCGCTGATTGCGGAGGCATCGGGGCTCTCCATGTAAGTCGTGTAATCGAGCCACGCCTGCGCGCTCGCGCCGAGGAGCGAAGGGTCGATTGAGAGGTCGCGCTTCAGGCCAGTGCCGGCGGTGTCGGCGAGGACGTTGAAGTTATTGGACGACCAAGTCGCATAGTTGGCCTGCAGGGTGGCGAGACCGACTGCGGTTCCGCCGGGGGTCCGGAGGAATGCGAGTTGGTTGGCGGCTTTCAGATTGGGGACGAGCAAGGCGTTGCCCGTATCGCGCGGTTCAAAGTTGGTCGGGCCGGCTCCGAGCGAAATCTGTTGGCGGATGCGACTGCGGAGTTCGGCGGAATCAAACGGGGCATAGTCAACGCCGTCCGCGGTGTCGCGTAGGCCGACCGGAGCTTTCACCCCCTGATCGCCGATCCACCAGGCGTAGCGGCCGATGGTCGCGGCCGTCGCGCCCGCTTGGCCGGGGACGCCGACGGAGGTCAGGGCGACGAGGGGCGCGAGTACCGCGTTGGCGGTGCCAGTCGTTTGGCGACCGACCAGCTCGACGGTGCTGGCGCCGGGCGCGACGGGGGTGCGGGCCAAAGGGTTGATCTCGTTGCCGCTCACGAGCCACGAAACCGGATCCGCACCGGCGGCGGTAGCATCCCAAACCCCGGCATAGTGGCGTGTGTTCGCGCTGCCGCCAAACGACTCCGCGCTGGCCGTCACGCGGGTGTCGGGGCCGGCGTGTTTTTGGAGTTGGGCGAGGGCAACGTCGAGGGCGAGCTGAGCGTTCTGGCGGGCTTGGGCTTGTTTTTGAAAATTACCGGCGACGGCGGTTTCAATCCGCGTGTAGCTGGCGAGACCGACGAGCAACAGCACCACGAACGCGAGCAACGTGAGCGTGATGAGCAGCGCGAAACCGCGGGAGCGCCGCGGACCCGGCGCACGTCGAGAGCTGAGAGTTGAGAGTTGAGAGCCGGACACGTTCAAAGGGGTTCGGCGCGGAGGACGATCCGGCGGGTGAAGACGCGGGAGTTGGCGCGGGCAAGGTCCCACCAGTACGCTTGGGGCGTCACGCCCGGCGGGGCGAAAACCGTCTGCGTGATACTCTCGTAGCCGCGAATCAGGTCGGCGCCTTTTTCGGTGAGAATGCGCACGGAGACATCGACCACATCCGGCATCCGGTTGGCGAAGGAATCGGAGCCGTTGCCGCCCGGGGGCACGTTGGCGAGGTAGGTCAGCGGAGTGTTGGCCGGCGCGCCGGCGGTGTTGGCCGGGAATACGAGTCGCAGCCCGCCCACTGTCGCGGCGTCGCGCACGTAAAGGCGCACGCCGAAGTCGATGACGTTGTCGGCGATGACCGAGTCGAGCGTGGGCGCGCGCACGGTGCGCGGATCGCCGTTGGCTCCGGTGTTGCCGGCGGCGGGAGTCGTGCGCGTGTAGGCCGTGGCGGTGATGTTCTGGCCGGCCTCGAGCGTGCCCAGCGCGGTGCCGTTGAGCGCCGGGCGGACTTGCGCGCGATGCAGGAGATAACGCCGCGCCGCCGCCGTGGTGGTCGCCGAGGACGCGATCCTCCGGACAATCTGGTAGCTCACCGCGACCGGGGCCGAAGCATTGACGGCAAACGGCGCGGCGCCGGTGTTTTGATTCGTGCCTCGGGCCGTCGTATAAAAGCGGAGCCACGTGCCGGCAGCGCCGAAGCGATTGGCGTCGGAGGAAAAATCGGCGGCGATCATACTCAGCGACAACGCCGTCACCGGCTTGGCGCGGGCCGGATTTTGGTCGTTAGAAATCCAATTTGGAATGCCGCTGGGCGCGTTCTGCACCGTCGCGGCGAGCCACGTGTTGCCGTCGTCTTCGAAGTGCGCGGACTGCAGATCGAGGGTGAGTTGATCGAGCACGATCCGGGCTTGGGCCTCGGTCGTGAGCCGGCCGGACGTGCGGGACCAGAAACCAGCGACATCGCCCACGACGACCGCGAGAAATCCCGCCAGCAACGCGGTGATCGTCGCGGCGACCAGCAGTTCCAGCAGCGTGAAGGCGCGGCGCGCAGCCGGGGTCCGAGGCGCAAAGTGGCGGGAGCGCTGAGTCATCGTTTTCAACGTTTCACGGCTCCGGCGACGAACAACGAAAGCTTTGAACTGTGGTCGAAACGCACGGCACCGGCCGGATTGGCGCCGACCTGTTGCGCGCCCGCGCCGGAGAGCGCCACGAAAGCCGGCCAGCGGATGCGCGCGGTGTAAGCGATGAACGCGGCGGTGGCATCGGGATTCACGGGCGGATCGGCGGCGGGATCGGCCGGGGGCGAGAGCGTCTCATTGCGGATGAGGGCGATTTCAAAAAATTTCTCCCGGTTGGAGTTGGGCGTGCCCCAAACGGTCGTGTCGGCGAACGTGCCGATTTTGGTGCCGTCGCGATTGGCAAAAAGCAGCTGCGGATCGCGGGCTATATCGTAATCGGCGCGCGCATTGTCAGCCGTGAGTTCGTGGCCACCGGCAGCGGATGATTTTTTCAACAACGCCGTGATGGCGGCAAACGGGTCGGCGTCCGCCGCAGCGACGCGGCGCTGCAAATCCGCGGCGAGGGCTTGGGCCACCGCGGCAGCGGCTTCGGCTTCGGCGTTGGCGGAAACGGATTTGGCCGCCGGCGCGAAGAGGGCGAGAATCGCCACGATGCCGATCGCAAAAACACCGACGGCCACCACGACTTCGAGCAAACTGAAAGCCGAGCCTGGCCGGAGCCGGCGTGGCGGTTGAGCGTTAAGAGTTGGTCGTGAAGAGACGGGCACGGGCGTTCAGAAACTGGCGGCTTCGTTGACGAAGGTGACGGTCCCGGTGGCCGGGCGGATGATGAGTCCACGCACCGCGCCGGGATTGTTGAAGAGCGGTGAATTCGTCGCCGAGAGCGTGGCGGTGGCGATGGCCAGTTTTGGGTAGGGCTGGCCGGCAAGCAGCGCGGCATCCGAGCGCAGCGAACCGTTGGGCAAAAATTCGATCCAATAGGCGGAACCGAAAATCGGGATCAGCGGGGTGTTGCCGGAGACTAGCGTGTAGTTGATCCGCGTATTGAGCGTCGAGCGCGGCGCCGGGTTGGTCGGCCAGACGACGCCCGCCGCGATAAATCCCGCCGTCGTGGGCGGAACCAAATAAATTCCCCGAGGCAACGTCAGCGCCGGGCCGATGGGTTCCCACGCCGTGGTGGCGGAGCCGGGAGTGACGGCGCGCACGAGCTGAACTTGGCGCAGGAAGCGGGTGGCGTCGCCCACCGGCGGCGGATTGCCATAAAAGAGCAGGCGCGTCTCGGTTTGCCCGATTGCGGCGTTCGCCCGCGCTTGACCGACCAGCGAAGCGAGTTGCTGCTGCGCGGTGGCGAGCGAGCGTCCGCTGCTGTCGCCAAGGGCGAGACTGACGCCGCCGACGAGCACGCCGATGAGCCCGACGACGATCAAGAGCTCGAGCAGGGTAAACGCCCGAGTGCCGGCCGTGGACGGCGCGCGGCGAATGAAAGTAAAAGCTGGCGGACGAAGCCTCATTTCCAACTCAAAATGAGGTCGGCCTCGGTCGTCGCGCCGGGGGGCGCAGAATAAAAGATGACGCCCGCGTGCACTCCGCCGGTGGTGCCGACCGGCAGGGTCGCGGCGCTGACGCGGATCACCGTGGTGCCGCCGGCAACGGTCACCGGCGGAAAGCCTCCCGCGGTGTCGCTGCCGTTGATGACGCTGTTGAGATTGCTGTCGGTGACGCAGGCGATGGAGGTGTTGTAGAACGCGTCGCGGACGAAGTTGAGCTGATTGGCCGCGGCTCGACCGGCGGCCACATCGGCTTGGGCCACAAAGTCGTTCTCAGCGAAGTTCACGAATTGGATGCGGCGAGTATTTTGATTCTGCGGAGGGGGAGGATTGCCTGTCCGGGGCGCGGGCCACGGCGTCGACGGATCGCGAAACCGGCCGGTGAGAATGTCGTGGAACAGGTGGGGCTGCCGGCTGTTGGTGGAAGTGCCGAGCGGATTGACGAGCTTCTGCGCACCGGTGGCGGAGAGCTGCGGGTAGGCGCCATATTCCTGCCGAAACGCCTCGAAGGCAGAAGTCCAGGCGCCGAACTGGGCGCGGACCTTGGCTTTGTTGGCGGACTTACGCGCACCGCCGGCGGTCGGGATGATGATCGCCGAAAGAATGCCGATAATCGCCACCACGGTCAGCAATTCGATCAACGTGAATGCGCCCAAGCGGCGGCGGGGCGAAGTGGCCTGTAGGGGTCGCAACGAGAATTGACGCGAAGAAATCATGGGAGAGAAGTGGCGGAGAGATTATCGGCGTTGGTGCCGGCAGTTTGATTCGTGCCCGCATAAATTCCGGTGGCGATGGGCGGTGGAGTATGCAAACCATCCGGACCGGCCGAATAAAGCACGAAGGCGGGAGCACGCCAGGGACTCGGAATCGGCAGACCCACGGGTATTGGGATTTTATAGTAGTAGAGATAACGATTCCCCCATGGATCGAGAAATGAGGTGGCGATGACGGGCTTCAGCGGCGGCGAGCCGGTGGGTTGGGCGATGAGGTTGACGTTGTTCCGAAAGTTCACCGTCGATTCGAGAGCGAATTTCTGGAGATCGACGAAAATCGGGCCGTTGAGGCGGGTGGCGGCGGTGAATTGGCGCGGCGAGAAAACTCCGGTGAGTGCGTTAAAGAGAGCGGACTGAGCCTGGGTTGCCCCAATATCACCCGCGATGACCGCGGTGGCTTGGCCCAAAGCTCCGGTCTGGGGGTAGTCGCCGTAGTGACGCTTGTAGGCCTCGAGCGCCTGCGAGAGTGCCGAGAGTTCGGCCTTGGCCCGGGCCAGTGACGCCCGTTGTTTCGAACCGCGCACGAGGCCAAACGTGAGACTTGAAAGCACTGCGATGATCGCGATCACGGTCAGCAGCTCAACGAGGGTAAAGCCGGGAGCGCAGCGGAGTCGACGAACGATTAACATGGGTGCAAGCGATGAAGAGCCAACTCCCGGGCGCGGCAAACGGAAAGTGGCGGCGCGGTGGTTTCAGGTAAAAACGGGGAGTGAAGCCAGTGATTGAAGTGGCACGGGCGTCCACTCATGGGATCGGAAACGGCTCGCAAGATGCCCGCTCGTTCACGGGCGAGACGCCCGGGCCACGCGAGCCACTAAACGATAACTTTGCTTCCTTGTTGGAGCGGCGACGCCCTCGTCGCCGCCGAGGGGCGGAACACGACGGGGGCGTCGCGTCTCCAAGTGGGTTGAAAAAACGAGGGGCGGAACGCCCAACGATCGAGAAGAACGCGACGGGGGCGTCGCGTCTCCAGCGATTGGGGAGGGAGATGGGCGGATCAATCCTCGCTCTGCAAGGCGGCTAACACGCTGAAGTCTTCTAATGTGCTGGTGTCGCCCTTCACTTCGCCGCCGTTGGCGATTTCCTTGAGGATGCGGCGCATGATTTTGCCGCTGCGGGTCTTGGGCAGGCTCGCGGCAAAACGGATCGTGTCGGGCTTGGCGAGGGAACCGATCTCTTTGCCGACGTGGCTACGGAGGGCTTCCTTCAAGGCGTCGCTGGCGATCTGACCGGCTTTGAGCGTGACGAAGACGACGAGGGACTGGCCCTTGAGTTCGTCGGGTTTACCGACCGCGGCGGCCTCGGCGACGGCAGGGTGCGAGGCGAGCGCGCTCTCGATCTCGGCGGTGCCGATGCGATGGCCGGAGACGTTGAGCACGTCGTCGATGCGGCCGACGATCCAGAAGTTGCCAGCCTTGTCCTGACGCGCGCCGTCGCCGGTGAAATACACGCCGGGCTGGCCATGAAATTCGCTCCAGTAAGCTTTTTTATAGCGCTCATCGTCGCCCCAAAGCGTGCGGAGCATCGAGGGCCAAGGCTGGGTGATGACGAGTTTCCCACCGGTGTTGCGCGGGACTTCTTTGCCCGCATCGTCCACGATTTTTGCAGCGATACCGAAGAACGGCTTGGTCGCCGATCCGGGCACGCAAGTGGTCACGCCGGGCATCGGCGCGATCATGATGGCGCCGGTCTCGGTCTGCCACCACGTGTCCACGATGGGGCACTTTTTTTTACCGATCATCTTGTGATACCACATCCAGGCCTCCGGGTTGATGGGCTCGCCCACGGAACCGAGCAGGCGCAGCGAATCGAGGCGGTGACGCAGGACATAGTTGTCGCCCCAGCGCATAAAGGCACGGATGGCGGTGGGCGCGGTGTAAAGAATCGTGATGCCGTGGCGGTCGATCATCTGCCAAAAACGATCCGGCTCCGGCTGGTTCGGGGCGCCTTCGTAGAGGAAGACCGTCGAGCCGTTGGCGAGGAGGCCGTAGACGACATAACTGTGCCCGGTGATCCAGCCGATGTCGGCAGAGCAGAAGTAGCGGTCGGTTTCCTTGAGATCGAAGACGTAGTGCGAGGTGAGCTTGGCCCCGAGCAGGTAGCCGGCGCTCGTGTGGAGCACGCCCTTCGGCTTCCCGGTCGAGCCGCTGGTGTAGAGAATGAAGAGCGGATGCTCGGAATCGAAGGCTTTGGCTTTGTGCGAATTCGGCGCGCCGTCCCACGCGTCTTTCCACCAGATATCGCGGCCCTCCTTCATCGTGACGGCGTTGCCGCACCGTTTGACGACGATCACGGATTGCACGGTGGGCGTGCCCTCGACGGCCTTGTCGACGTTCGCCTTGAGCTCGATGACCTTGCCGCGCCGCCAGCCCCCGTCGGCAGTGATGACGAGCTTGGCGCGACAGTCGTTGATGCGGTCTTTAATCGCTTCGGCGCTGAAGCCGCCGAAAATGACGGTATGAATTGCGCCGACCCGGGCGCACGCGAGCATCGCGATCACCACCTCCGGGATCATCGGCAGATAAAGCGCGACGCGGTCGCCCGCCCCTACGCCCATGTTTTCAAAAATGTGCGCGAGTCGGCACACGTGGAAATGCAGCTGCTTGTAGGTGATCGTACGGACATCGCCCGGTTCGCCCTCAAAAATAAGCGCAGCCTTGTTTTCGCGCGCGGTGCCGAGGTGGCGGTCGATGCAATTTTCGGAAACATTCAGTTTGCCGCCGATAAACCACTTCGCGTGCGGTGGCTTCCAATCGAGAACCTTTTTAAACGGCTTGCGCCACACCAGCTGCTCGGTGGCCTGCCGGCCCCAGAATTTTTCTGGGGAGTTGACAGACTCCGCATAAAGCTTTTTGTAAGCGGCTTCGCTCCCAAGATTGGCTTGGGCTTTGAACTCGGCCGAGGGCCTGAATGACCGGTGTTCCCGGGAAACTGAGGTAATCGTCTGGTCGCTCACGATAGTGTTCGATTTTAGGGTTTAAGGACGCGTCGCAGTAAATGCGCGCTTCTTATTCGGCCCAGAGTTTTAAGCGTCAAGCATCGGCGCGATTTCCTAATTCGTATCTCGTTATGCAAAGAAAAAAGTCGTTAGCCCGCGCCAAAGTAGCTGCGCCCGCCGATCCCACCCTGCCCTTAATTTCCGCGCCCAGCTCTGCTGAGCCGGCCGAGGCAACTCCGCCTCCGCCCGCGCCCATCGCCGCGGCGCCCGCGGTGGTCGCGCCGACCCCACCTGCCGCGATTTTTGTGCCGACCCCGGCCGTGGTCACTCCGCCCGTGAGCGCTCCGCCGGTGATCGCAGCCGCACCTGCAACCCCCGGCGTTGAAGCCGCACCAACCGCCGCCGCGGCGCCGGTTTCGGTCGCTCCCCTGCCCGCGGCACCCGCCCCGGTCCCGTATTTCGAACGCACGGTCCACGTTGAGGGCGTCCTCGATATCGACCTGAATCAAGGCGGCAATGGCCAGCTGTTGGACATGGCGAAAAACGGCAAGCGTCGCCCGAGCGATACCTTTGTGCCCAAAGAACTCATCCGCCGCTTCAAGCTGAAGCCCGGCATGATGATCGGCGGCACCGCTTATCCGGCCGAGGGCCGTTTCCCGAATCCCAAAATGAAATTTATCGAGACCCTCGACGGCGTGCCGTTGGAGGAACGTCGCTCGAAATGGGAATTTCCCGCGCTTACGACGATCTCGCCGGACAAGCATCTCAAGATGGAGCTCAAGGATGGCCGCCTCACCACGCGCGCGGTCGATCTTTTCTGTCCCGTCGGCAAAGGCACCCGCGGCCTCGTCGTCGCTCCACCCCGCACGGGCAAGACTACCCTCCTCCGCGACATGGCGCTCGGAGTATTGGAAAATAACCCCGAGTGCTTCGTGATGGTTCTGCTCGTCGACGAACGCCCGGAGGAAGTCACCGACTTCAAACGCAGCGTGCCCGCCGAACTCTGGGCCTCGTCGAACGACGAGCAGATCGAGAACCACATCCGCATCGCCGATCTCTGCATCGAGCGCGCCCGTCGCCTCGTCGAGACGGGACGCCACGTCGTGCTCTTCGTCGATTCAATCACCCGTCTCGCCCGCGCTCACAACACGGCTAAGAACTCCGGCCGCACCGGCTCCGGTGGTCTCGACGTCCGCGCCCTCGAAAAACCCCGCCAGCTCTTCGCTTCCGCGCGCAACACCGAGGAAGCCGGTTCGCTCACTATCATCGCCTCTGTGCTCGTCGAGACCGGCAGTCGCATGGACGATGTGATCTTCCAAGAATTCAAAGGCACCGGCAACATGGAGCTCGTGCTCGACCGCAAGGCCGCCGAGATGCGCCTTTGGCCCGCGATCAACATCGCCGCTTCCGGCACGCGTAAGGAAGA
>CAMBRG010000107.1 GCA_945869845.1 Opitutus sp. GAS368
GAGGCGCAGGAGCCGGCCGGTGCCGTCGACGAAGCGCACGCCGAGGATGAAGTCGCGTTGGCCGCCAAAGCGGAACCGGCCGGAGCCGCTGAGACCCGCGCCGAGCGTGCCGCCGAGGGTCGCGCCGGCGGCGAGCAGCAAGGGATCAAACGGCAGATATTGGCCGCGGGCGGCCAGCGTCGCGGCGATCTCGCGGAGAGGCGTGCCGGCGAGGGCGGTGAAGGTGAATTCGTCGGGTTGGTATTCGGTGATGCCGCTGAGGCCGAGGGTGGAGACGAGGGTGACGTCGGGCGCGACGGCGGAGAGGCGCGGCTTGGTGCGCGCGCCGACGGCGAGGATGCGCGGGGCGGAGCGCACGGCGTCGGCCAACTCGGCGAGCGTAGTGGGGGAGAGCAGGGCGTTCATTCGCGGGAGATGAGGCCGGCTTTTTCGAGCGGGTGCAGGCCGTGCTGGGCGAGGGCGGGGGCGGTGCCGTCGGGGAACATTTTGCCCGGATTCGCGATGCCGAGCGGATCGAAGGCGGCGCGGATCCGTTGGAGGCAATCGAGTTCGTCGGCGTTGAACATCGAGGCGAGGTAGTCGCGTTTTTCGAGGCCGACGCCGTGTTCGCCGGTGATGGAACCGCCCATCTCGACGCACATTTTCAGGATGTTGCCCGCGAGGACTTCGGCGCGGTCGAGGGCGCCGGGTTCGGCGCCGTTGTATAAAATGAGCGGGTGAAGATTCCCGTCGCCGGCGTGGAAGACATTGGCGCAGCGGATACCGGCGGCGCGGGACATCTCGGCGATGCGGCGCAGGGCCTCGCCGAGGCGGCGGCGCGGGACGACGCCGTCCTGCACGATGAAATCGGGGGAGAGCCGACCGACGGCGCTGAAGGCGCTCTTGCGGCCCTTCCAGATGGCGGCGCGTTCGGCGGCGTCGCGGGCGGGGCGGGCCTCGACGGGCGCGCTGGCGGTGATGAGCGCGTCGAGTTGGGGGCGCTGGGCGGCGACGACCTCGCGCGGGCCTTCGAGCTCAACAATGAGGACGGCTTCGCAGCCGGGCGGATACTCGGCGTGGACGGCGGCGCTGGCGGCCTCGAGGGCGAGTGCGTCCATGATCTCGATCGCGCCGGGGAGCAGGCCGCTGGCGATGATGGCGGAGACGGCGTCGCCGGCCTGCTCGAGGGTGCGGTAGCCGGCGAGGACGGTGTGAAACACCTCGGCGCGCGGCAGGAGTTGCAGCTTGATCTCAAGGGCGATGCCAAAAAGGCCTTCGTTGCCGGAGAACAGGCCGCACCAGTCGGGGCCGAGTTGTTCGCGGGAGGCGGAGCCGAATTCGACGACCTCGCCGGTGGCGAGCACGGCCTTGATTCCGAGGACGTGATTGGAGGTCATGCCGTATTTTAGGCAATGGGCGCCGCCGGAATTGAAGGCCACGTTGCCCCCGATGGTGCAGATGGACTGGCTCGAAGGGTCGGGCGCGTAATGCAAGCCGTGGGGCGCGGCGGCGACGGTGACGGCGGTATTGATCACGCCGGGCTCGACGACGGCGAGACGCTGGGCGGGGTCGACGCGGAGGATGCGGTTGAGGCGGTTGAGCGTGATCACGAGCCCACCGGCGACGGGGGTGGAGCCGCCGGACAGGCTGGTGCCGCTACCGCGGGCCACGAAGGGGAGTCCTTCCTCGTGGCAGAGACGGACGAGGGCGATGACCTCGGCCTGAGTCTCGGGGACGACGACGGCGAGCGGCGCGGTGCGGAAGGCGGTGAGGCCGTCGCTCTCGTAGGCGGCGAGTTGGGCCGGGCCGGAAAGCACGCGCGAGGCTGGGAGCAGAGCGGCGAGGCGGCGGAGACAACGCGCGGGGTCGGCGACGGCAGGGTGAAGCGGAGGGGTGGCGAGGGAACTCACGGAGATTAAGCGTGAGATAAAGCCAGCGGGACGCGAATGGGAAGAATGAGATTTTCCCGATTTGAACCGGCCTGATTTCGGCCGGGTGACGCTCACGCTCAGGTCGGGGCTGGACCGGTTGACCCGCGGGCGACGAGTTCAGGGACGATGGTGCGCAAGACCGGCCGTCGCCGGGCGGGCCCGGCAAGTTGTTCAAGGATCAATTTGGCGGCGGCGGCGACGGTGGGCGCGATTTGTTGATCCACGCTGGTGAGACCGGGCGTCGTCATCGCGCAGATGTCCTGATTGTTGAAGCCGGAGATGGAAAGATCGTGCGGCACGCGCAGCCCGGACGTTTGGAAACCATGGAGCGCGCCGACGCCGATTTCGTCGTTGAGTGCGAGAAAGGCGGTGGGGCGGTTGGGGGCCGTAGCGAACGTGGTGGCGAGGGCCCGGCCGTATTCGAAGTCGCCGGCCCGCACGTGCAGGTGATCGAGGGATTGGGTGCAGGCATCGAAATCGAGCCGATGCGCGGCCAAGGCTGCGCGGATGCCGTGTAATCGCGCGCCGGCGGTGAGGGCGGGCGAGCTCAAGCCGAGCAGACCGAACCGGGTGTGGCCGAAGGCGAGCAGGTGGTTCACGACCGCAGTCATGCCGGCGGCGCGATCGAGCGACACGGTGTTGGCGCCTGCGATCCCCGCGTGGTCGATGAGAAGGTGCGGCGTGCCGTGAGCGACCAGTTCGGAGATCCGGGCGGTGATCTCGGCTTCGTCGAACAGCCCGATAAAGACGATCGCATCAACGCGCATGGACAAGAAGTGACGGACCACCCGCCGGCTTTCGCCCGGGTCCAATACCTCGATCAAGGACGCGTAATTTTGTGCGCGCAGCAGGCGCTGCAAAGCGGCGAGTTTCCGCATGGCCGGCGGGGTGAGCAGGTCCTCCATGCAGATACCGATGGTGGCGGAGTTTTTGCCCTTCAGGTGCAGGGCGTGTGCGTTGGGCGTGAAGCCGGTGGCCTCCATCGCCGCGTGCACGCGGGCAATCGTCTTGGGCTTGAGCCCGGGCTGGCCGTTGAGCACCCGCGAGACGGTGGTGCGCGCCAAGCCGACATGGCGGGCAAAATCGGCCGTGGAGCGCAAGATGGGGCGGGGCGTGGATTTGGATTTGCTCACGGCGGGGAGATTACGGCGGCGGAAAAGCCCGTCGAAGAAGTCAACGCTTCGAAGCCATGAATCAAGCGCGAGTCGAAGCGAGCGGTTAGATTTTGGGCGCCGGGGCGACCCTCTCGGCGCGCTTCAACTTTGGCCGCGCGCGCGTTACAGGCCTCGAGTTAAATTATTCCTAGGCGCTGGACGCCGCCAGCACCTCGCCCAGCCGACCGTCACTCATACCCACGTACCTTAATTTCTAGACGTTTGTCAGGGCGTGAGCAGGACCAACGTCGGGCCGTTGGGTGAAGGAGCCGATGCACGCGGTTTGTCACGGCGAGGAGCGCAGCGACGTGGCCATCCATCTGGCATTTTAGCTGGATTGCCGCGCCCGCCAAGCCGGGCTCGCAATGACAAACCCGATGAGTTCAAGAGCAGGTGCGCTTCTCGCAATGATAGTCTGTTGATCAATGGACGTTGGTATTACAACGGCCTGGCCCGCACGAACGAAGGTTTCTTCGACTACTTTAAGCCGCGCGTCTACCCGGACGTTAATTTCAATTACCGTGACACCAACTTGGTCGGGTTCTTCCTCAGCGCCCGCAATCTCACCCACGTCGACCAAGACGCCCAGCGAGCGGCATTTTCCAGCCCTGCGGTTCGGGTTGCCTTGGCGATGATTAAAGAGGCTTCTACGTCGTGATGAAACTTCCCCTGCTTGCTCTTGCTCTGAGCCTTGTTTCCGGGCCGCTCACGCGCGCCGCCTTGGCCGACGAGCCGCCCGCCGGAGCGGTTTCGCTGCTCAACGGCCGCGACCTCGCCGGTTGGTATCTCTACCTTGGCGACGTCAAACCGGCGGCCGATGCCGTCGTGGTGAACGCCGATGGCGTCATCCGTTTCGGGGCGAACATGACCGGTTACTTTGTCACCGAGAAAACGTTTTCCAACTACCGCCTGCGTCTCGAGTGGCGTTGGCCGGCTGCTGCCCCGGCCAACACAAACGGCGGCGTCTTCGTCCACCTCCGCAAACCTGACGCCCTTTGGCCGGTCTGCATCGAGGCCCAGTTGGCCAACAAAAACGCCGGCCAACTCGTGGGGCAGGGTGGGGCGGACGTGCCCGGCGCGCCTCTCATCAACGGCAAGAAACGCGCGCCCAAACTCCGCGAATCGTCCGAAAAGCCCATCGGTGAGTGGAATACTTACGAGATCGTCTGTCGGGGTCGCACCCTTGAAGTTTCGATCAATGGCGTGCGGCAAAACCGCATCGAAGGCCTGCCGATCGATTCCGGCGCCGTCGGTTTCCAGTTGGAGAAATTCCCCTTTGAAGTTCGCCGCATTTGGCTTTCGCCGCTTTGATTTTCCGACTCCTTCCCGATGAAACTCCATTACTTCCCCACGCCGGCCGCGACCAACACGCTCTCCACCGAGCAGCTGCGCGAAACGTTCCTCATCGGTGGTCTCTTTCGGCCCGGCGAACTCATCGCGCACTATACCGATCTTGACCGTATGATTTGCGGCGCCGCCGTCCCCACCGGCGCGCCCCTCGGTCTGCCGACCGACAAAGAACTCGGTACGTCGTTTTTCCTGGAGCGCCGCGAAATCGGAATTCTTAACGTCGGCTCCGGCGCCGGCGTGGTGCGCGTCGGCGGCATTGCCCACACCTTGTCCACGCTCGACTGTCTCTACATCGGACTCGGCGAAAAAGATGTCGTCTTTGAAAACGGCCCGGCCGGCCAAGCCCAGTTCTACTTCGTCAGCACCCCTGCCCACGCCCAACATCCGACCACCGTTGCGCGCCGCGCCGAGGTCTCGGCCGCCCCGATCGGCGACGCCACCAAGGCCAACCGCCGCACGATTTTGAAATACATCCATCCCGAAGGCATCAAAAGCTGCCAACTCGTCCTCGGTTTCACCGAATTCGAACCGGGCAGCATTTGGAACACGATGCCTCCGCACACGCACAGCCGCCGCACGGAAATCTACCTCTACTTCGACCTCGGCGAAAACATCGCGATGCACTTCATGGGCGAGCCGCAGGCCACGAGGCACCTCGTCGTCCGCGATCGCGAGGTGGTCTTGTCGCCCGCCTGGTCGATCCACTGCGGCGTCGGCACCGGGGCCTATCGCTTCGTGTGGGCGATGGGCGGCGACAATCAAAATTTCTCCGACATGGACCCCGCGCCGATCGCGACGCTGAAGTAATCTTCCGTCCCGATCTCTCCCATGTCCTCTTTTCTCCAGCAAAAATTCGGCCTCGCCGGCAAAGTCGCCCTCGTCACGGGGTCGTCTCAAGGCCTCGGCAAAGCCATGGCCATCGCCCTCGCGCGCGCCGGGGCGGACGTGATCATTAATGGCCGTGATGCGGCGAAACTCGCTCCCGTCGTCGCCGAGATAGCCGCGCTCAACCTGGGCGTCCGCGCCCACGCGATCGCCGCCGATCTGGGCGACCGGGCCGCCGTCCAACGGCTCATTGACGCAGCCGTGGCTTGGCAGGGTCAGCTCGACATCCTCGTCAACAACGCCGGCATCATTAAGCGCGCGCCGGCCGTCGACCGCACGGATGCCGATTGGGATGAGGTCATCGACGTTAATCTTAACGGAGTGTTCACCGCCTGCCGAGCCGCGGGTCGGCACATGATCGGTCGCGGCTCCGGTAAGATCATCAACATCGCATCGCTGCTCACGTTCTTCGGCGGCATCACGGTGCCCGGCTATGCCGCGAGTAAAGGCGCGGTCGGTCAGCTCACCACAGCGCTGTCGAATGAATGGTCTAACCAAGGCGTCACGGTGAACGCCATCGCGCCCGGTTATATGCGCACCGATAACACGGCTGCGCTCCAGGCCGATCCGGTGCGCTCGAAAGAAATCATTAGCCGGATTCCCGCCGGCCGTTGGGGCGAGCCGGGCGACCTGGAGGGCGCGATTGTCTTTTTGGCCTCGCCCGCCAGCGACTACGTGAGCGGCCACGTCATGACGGTGGACGGCGGTTGGTGCGGACGCTGAGGCTGCGCTTGTGGCGGACGTTTAAACGCTGTTAATCAAAAATTTAACTTTTTTTTGCCATCGGTTGCTCGACTTTGGGGCGCCGATCACTCAGTTATCTATCAAGAACGTCCCCCGGCCGACGCCGAACCCCTTCGGCACTCCCAGCCACAACCCTCGCCCGATTCCCTATGAAAACTTCGCGCCTGTTCATCTCCTTGGTCGCTCTGTTCTCCGCGCTTTCGACCGCCCGCGCGGCCCAGTATGATCAACGCGTCACGAGCCTCGCCACCCGCGGCCAAGTCGGCACCGGCAACAATGTCATGATCACCGGCTTCATCGTGACCGACGGCGCGCCGAAGCGGATTCTGATCCGGGCCGTCGGGCAGCGCTTGAGCCAAGCGCCGTTTGGGCTCTCGGGGGTTTTAACCAATCCGATCTTGCGCGTGTTCAACAGCAGCGGGCAACTCGTGCTCGAGAATGACAATTGGAACAGCAGCGACAACGATCAAGCTGCGCTGGCCGTCGCCACCGCTTCGGCCGGGGCGTTTTCATTCGGCACGGCCGCCAACAACGACTCCGCCCTCATCGCCACCCTTTCCCCCGGCACCTACACCGCTTCGGTCAGCGGCGTCGGCAACACTTCCGGCATCGGCCTGCTCGAAGTTTACGATCTCACCGGTTCCGCCCGCCTGCTCAACATCTCGACCCGTGCGCTCGTCTCTCCGGGCAACGGGATTCTGATCGCCGGCGTGAATATCGCGCCGGGCGGCGGTTCGCGCCGGTTGCTCATCCGCGCCGCCGGCCCGGCCTTGGGCACGCTCGGGTTTGCGGGCTTCCTCAGCGATCCGGTTTTTTCGATTTTCAACGGGCGAGGCATCATCGTCGCCGGGGCGGGTAACGACAACTGGGACAGCGGCACCGCCGCCGACACCGCCGCGCTTTCGGCCGCCTTTGCCGCCAACGGCGCGTTTCCCTTCGCGCCCGGCTCCAAAGACGCGGCCGTGCTCATCGACCTGCCCCCGGGCGGTTACACGATTCAGGTCGCCGGCGTCGGCGGCACCGGCGGCGTCGCCTTGATCGAGGTTTACGATCTCACGTCCGAGGTTTTGTCGACGGTCAGCGTCGCGGCATCCGTCGTAAGCGTCGATGCGCGGGGAACCACTCCTGCGGTCTTCACGCTCAATCGCGTCGGTAATATCGCTTCGGCGATCAACGTCGCCTACTCCATCGGCGGAACGGCCCAATCCGGAGTAGATTACTCGCCGGTCAGCGGCGTGGTTTCGTTCGCCGCCGGCGCCTCGACGGCCACGGTGACGCTGACGCCACGGATCAATTCCGGTAATCTCAACAACCGCACGGCCACTCTCGCCCTGATCGCTAACCAGACCTACGGGGTGGCGGCTACCGAGTCGGCGAGTGTTTCTTTTTTCTATAATTCAGGGGCGCTTTACGTTTCGAATCTTCGGCCCCCCTCGGCCGTCACTGGTTCCACGGCGAACGGCACCGGCACCATCCTTTTGGCGCCGGACGAAAAGTCCGCCTACATCAACGTTTCGTTCTCAAACTTGAGTTCGCCGCAGGTGCTTGGGTACCTCTACATTGACGGAAACTACCTCCTCAAATTGCCGCAAGGTCAGGTCAATAACGCGCGTTGGGACATCGCGCCCACCCTTGGCTACAGCACTTCAGACCTCGTTGCGGCGCTCAAGGCTGGGCGGATCACGATTTCGATCGATTCGGCCAGTAACCCCACGGGCGAAATTGCCGGGAGTTTTGTGCGGAACTCGGGGACGTCCGTATTTAATCCCCCCTTGGCCCCTCCGGCGGTCGATCTGGCTCGGATCAACGCTCAGGATGCTTCGCGTTTCTTGGCCCAAGCCACGTTTGGCCCGAAAAACGACGAGATCTACGCGCTCACGAACAAGGGCTACACCGCGTGGCTCAACGAGCAAATGGCCTTACCGGCGTCGTTGCACCTCGCCGCAGCCAATGCCGATCTCGAGCTCAATAATGCCAGCGGTGCCGGCGGTAACGCCAATGCAGTGCCCCCGGTACTGAACACCCGCATCAGCAACACCAACCGCCAACACGCCTGGTGGAAGCTCGCCGTCAACGCCCCCGACCAGCTCCGTCAGCGCGTCGCCTTTGCCCTGAGCCAGATTCTCGTCACCTCCGATACCAACAGCACGATCAACGCCTGGCAGGACGGCCATGCTGAATACTACGACCTGCTGGTTCGGGGCGCCTTTGGAAATTTCCGCCAGGTCCTCGAGAATGTTACGCTGAGCCCCAACATGGGCATCTACCTCAGCTCGCTCCGAAACGCCAAGGCCACGTTCAACGCCCAAGGCGTCCAAATCACTCAGGCCGATGAAAACTACGCCCGTGAGCTGATGCAGCTGTTCACCATCGGTCGCAACGAACTCCAGCCCGACGGCACCCTCAAACTCGACGTCAACGGCCAGCCGATTCCCACCTACACCCAGGACATGATTGTCCAGACCGCCAAGGTTTTCACCGGTTGGGGCTTTTTCCAAAGTGTGGCCACGCCCAACTTCCGCGGCATCGGCCCCGGCAGTGAGAGTTACCTCAGGCCGATGGTGCTCTTTCCTACCTTCCACGACGACACGGCCAAAACGATCGTAACCGGCAAGGTTCTCCCCGCCAACCAAGGCGGAGTCAAAGACCTCAAGGACACGCTCGACACGCTCTTCAATCACCCCAACACGGCGCCGTTCATCTCCCGTCAGCTCATCCAACGCCTCGTCACGAGCAACCCGAGCCCCAGCTACGTGTTCCGGGTTGCCTCCGCGTTCGCAAATAACGGAGCGGGCGTGCGCGGCGATCTCGGCGCGGTTGTGCGTGCGATCCTGACCGATTATGAAGCCCGTTCGCCGGCCTTTTTGAACTCAGTCGGATTCGGCAAATCGAAGGAACCGCTGCTCCGCGCCACGGCCCTCCTCCGCGCCTTCAATGGCGCTTCCGATGGCGGTCGTTACTTGGGGGCCTATTCAAATCCAGCGGGAAACGGGCTGGCCCAAACGGCCCTAAGCGCCCCGACGGTGTTTAATTTCTTCGAGCCTGACTACGTGCATCCCGGAGTGTTGGCCGCCGCCGGTCTTTTCGCTCCCGAGTTTCAGATTTTTACGGATACGACGGCGATCACCATCCCCAACTATCTTTACAACATGCTCTACGCGACCCGCAACGCGACGAACGTCGGTCTCACGCTCACCGACCTGCTCCCTCTCGCCAAGTCCCCGCAGCAACTCGTGGATTATGCCAATTTGGTCTTGGCCGGTGGCACGATGGTCCGGGCGGATACCGAGCTCATTGTTTCCGCTCTCACCCGTATGCCCGCTAGCACGTCCGACCTCGAGCGCGTGCGTTCCACCCTCTACCTCGTGGTCTCCTCCCCCGAGGGTTCGATTCAAAAATAATCCGCGCGTCCCCACCGAAAAGCCACCGCTCCCATGAATCCAAAAAATCCTTCTTTCGATCCCGCCCGCCGCCAGTTCATCGGTTCCTGCTGCGCTGCCGTCGGTGCAACCGGCATGTTGTCCACCCTCGCGCAGCTCCGGCTCACCGGCGCCCTCGCCAGCCCCGACCAAGGCCCGGTCACCCCCACCGCCGCCGGCGCGCTGCCTTCCGACTATAAGGCCCTCGTCTGCCTCTTCTTCGCTGGCGGCAATGACGCCAACAATCTCCTGATCCCCAACGACGATGCCGGCTACGGTTCCGCCGCCGCCGCCACCGGTTACGCCTCGATCGCCGGGGGCCGCGGCGCGCTCGCCCTGCCGCGCAGCTCCCTGCTCGGCCTCAACCCCAAGACCTCCGACGGCCGCGCCTGGGCCCTGCACCCTGCGCTCAACTTCGACCTCGCCGGCACCAACACGACCGGCCTCAAGTCCCTCTTTGATTCGGGCAAGATGGCTCTCCTCGCCAACGTCGGCACCCTCGCCGTGCCCACGACCAAGGCCCAATACATGGCCCGCTCCGTGCCGCTGCCGCTCCAGCTCTTTTCGCACAACGACCAACAGGTCGAGTGGCAGAGCAGCATTCCTGACCGCGCGTTCACCTCCGGCTGGGGCGGCCGGATGGCCGATCTCACCGACGCGATGAATTCGAATAATTCGATCTCGATGTCGATCACCTTGAACGGCCAAAACGCCTTCCAAGTCGGCTCCAGCCCGAAGGTCGCCCAATACGCCGTCAGCCCCACGGGCGCCATCACCGTCTCCGGTTCCGCCTCCCCCGTCGGCACGAGCTTCCAGAGCATCCGCACCAAGGCCCAAAACGATCTGCTCGCCGCGCAAAACCAAAACCTCTTCGAGACCGCGTTTGCCGGACTCACCTCCAACGCCATTTCCGACAGCGCCCTCGTGTCCAGCATCTTTGCCGGAGCGGTGCCGTTTACCACGGCGTTCCCGAACACCAGCCTCGGCCAACAGCTCCGCACCATCGCCCGCCTCATCGCCGCCGCACCCACGCTCGGGCTCAAACGCCAGGTCTTCTTTGCCCGCATCGGCGGCTTCGACCTCCATGATGCGCAGGTCACCGCCGGCAACACTGCGACCGGAGCCCACGCGAACATCTTCGCCGACATCTCTCGTAGCCTCTCGTCCTTCTACCGGGCCACCGTCGAACTCGGCGCTGCGGAACAAGTCACGACGTTCACCGCCTCGGACTTCGGCCGCACGTTCAACACCAACGGCGACGGCTCCGACCACGGCTGGGGCTCCCACCACTTCGTCGTCGGCGGCGCGGTCAAGGGCGGCGACATCTACGGCCGCATGCCCGACCTCACCCGCAGCGGCCCGGACGATTCCGGCTCGCGCGGCAACTGGATCCCGACCACCAGCGTCGATGAATACAGCGCGACGCTCGCCAACTGGTTCGGCGTCAGCCCGACCAACCTGCCCACCGTCCTGCCCAACATCCGCCGCTTCACCGATTCCCGCGCCCTTCCGGCTTTCCTCTAAATAAGTAGGGCAGGGTCTCCGACCCGCCCTCCTCGCGCCCCGGAGGTGGTCGCCCCACGGGCGACCAGCCGCCTCGCCCTTGATTCCTGATCGACCTGCCTTCCGGAATGTCTTTCCGCCGCCTTCTGTTCGTCTTCGGCTTGGTCCTGCTGGGTGGAGCCTTGGTTTGGTGGCTGCTCCCGCGCCCGGCCGATTTCTCCCCGGCGACGCCGTCCCCCGCCGTGCCCGCAGTTCCCGCCGCCCCCACCGCGCCGGCCGTTCCCGCCGCTCCGTCGCTCCCCGCCGCTCCAGTTCCTTCTGCGGGAGCGAACGATCGGCCCCTTTTTGTTGATTCGTCCCCCACCGTTTCTGTCGCCGCTGCGCTGAATGCTCCCGGCAACGACATCGTTCGCGACCTCGCGCTTTTGCGCGACTTGTTGAGCGACTGGCGCCTCAATTTCCCCAATGCCGGCAACCCTTGGGGTGAAAACGCCGAGATCACGGCGGCGCTCACCGGGGACAACTCCCTCGGTCTTCGCCTGATTCCGCGCACCCATCCCGCGATTAACGCCGCGGGCGAACTGGTTGATCGTTGGGGCACGCCCTTCCTCTTTCACGCGCTCGCCGGAGACCGCATGGAGTTCCGCTCCGCCGGCCCCGATAAGAAATTTGGCACGCCCGACGACGCCCGCTTGACGCCTCCGCCACGGCCCGGCGGTGAGCCGCCGCTTTGACTGTAGCACCGACCGCTGGTCGGTGGGATTGAGTCCGGCCCGGCCGGTGTGACTCCGTCGAATTTTGACGCAACCTTGCACGCTCGTCGGCGTCTCGACAATCGTCCGCCGATCTCCAACTTCAGCTCCAATATGCACTCGACCTTCCGTTCCGACCGCGTCCAAACCAACCCCATGATCCGGGCTTCGAAAAGCCGCCGCGCCTTCACGCTCCTGGAAATCCTCGTTGTGCTCGCGATCATCGGCCTGCTCGCCGGCCTCGCGATCAGCAACGTCGATAAGATTTTCGGCGGCGCCCAGACCACGACGGCCGCGCTCTTCGTCCGCGAAAGCATGAAGACCTCGCTCACGACCTACCGTATCCATGTCGGCGATTACCCGTCCACGTCGGACGGCATCCAAGCCCTCATCGCCGCTCCGGCCAATAAAGCCGATCGGTGGCGCGGCCCTTATATCCAGGGC
>CAMBRG010000108.1 GCA_945869845.1 Opitutus sp. GAS368
GGTTGAACGCGGTGGCGAGGATTTGCTCGTCGGTGGGATTGGGCAGCAGATCGCCCGCGAGTTGGTAGGTGACGAATTTGTCCCACGGGAGATTTTCGTTGAACGCTTTGATGACCCAATCGCGCCATGGCCACATGTCGCGTTCGCGGTCGACTTGGAAACCGTAGCTGTCGGCGTAGCGCGCGAGGTCGAGCCAATCGGCGGTCATGCGCTCGCCGTAGCGGGGCGAGGCGAGCAGGCGGTCGATCAGATTTTCGATTTTGGATTCCCTATTCTCAACAAAAGCTGAGGTGAAGGCCTCGATTTCGGCGACCGTTGGCGGCAGGCCGGTAAGGTCAAAAGTGAGGCGGCGGATCAGGGTGGTGGGATCGGCGGCGGGTTGAAGGCCGAGTTGCCGGCGGGCGAGTCCGGCGGTGACGAAGCGATCGATGGGATTTTTTGGGAGATGAGTGGCTGGGGTTGAAATGGGAGAGACCGGAGTCGCGGGCGGAGCGACGGGTTTGAGCGGTTCGAAGGACCAGTGGTTTTGATAGGGGGCGCCTTCGTCGATCCAGCGTTTGAGAATGGCTACTTCGGTGGGGGTGAGTCGGCCGATCTTCGCGTCGGGCGGCGGCATGATCTCCTCGGGATCATCACTGGTGATGCGGAAAATGAGTTCACTCTCCGCGCTGCGACCGGGGATGATTGATGCGGTGGCGTTTTCGACGTGGAGGGCGCCCGCGCGGGTATCGAGGCGAAGTTTGGCTTTGCGCGAACCCTCGTCGGGGCCGTGGCATTTGTAGCACTTATCGGAGAGGATGGGACGCACCTCGCGGCCGAAATCGATGGGCGTGGGAGCCGCGGCAAAAGCGGAGGCAAAGGAGGCGCCAGAGACGATCAGGAACCGAGCGAGGAGGCCGAACGGATGCACATTGAAATCGGATGCAGTCGCCGCGGGGGGGCCAATCAAAATACGGACTATTTTTACGAATATTCGGAAAAGGCGGAGCCGGGGCGGGGAAGCCCGATGGGGCTGGTGGGTTCCAAGCCGGGTGTGGGCTGGAGGCGAGCGAGCTATTTGCGCTCGCGCATTTCGGCGCGGCGCATGGGCATGGCGTCGACGATGGCGAAGAGTTCTTCGGGCGAGAGCGGCGTGGTGCGGCGGAGTTTTTCGCCGCCGTCTTTGCCGATGAGCACGACGGAGAAAAACTTGGTGCCGAATTGGATTTGGACGGCAAAGTCCCGCTCGTTGAGCCCGGCGAGCGCGGGGAGCAGGAGCGCGGCTTGGGTGCGGTAGGCGTCGTCGTTGAGCGACGGCGCGGCAATGACGAGGAGGCGCTGATCTGGGGCGGCGGGCAAGGGAGGCAAAATGGACAAAAAGAGGAATAGGAGCAGCGGGAAGGGACGCATCGGGGAAGTTGGCGGTGTTTAGGCCGGCTGCAAGCGACCCTTGGTGGATGTTGCCACGGGGCGCCTTACCCGCCACGGGTGAACTGCGCGCGCGCCGTAGGGCCTGATGAAACAAACACGGCGTCGGCGAGAATCGTAAGCGAGGTAGGCGTGAAGGCGACGTTCAGCGAAGACCCGGAGCAAAGGAATCCTCGGGGTTGGCGATGTTTTTCAAAATCGAACGCAGGCGGCGTGTTGGGCTAGGGCGTCAGCGAGGACGATCGCCAACGGCGCCAGCGGTGCCAAGCGAGGGCGAAGCCGGTGTAGACGAGAACGCAGCCTCCGAGGGAGGCAATCGCCGCGAGCAATTGACCGGGCCAACCGACGGCCTCGCCCGTGTGGAGGTAGCGCGTCCACGAGCGGAGCTGTTGGGCGGCGTTGAGTTCGGCGTAGCCCGCGCGTTTCAAAATTTCTCCGGTAAAAGGATGCAGCGAGAGGGTGGTCGTCGCGGTGCGCGGCCAGGAATCGGCGGTGCGGATCGCAACGGTGGCCGGCTGGGTCGTGCCGGCGCGGTAGGTGAGGGTCTGCCAGGTCGGAAACTGTTTCTGGGCGACAGCGATCAAGGCCTCGGAGGAGAGAAGTTTGGCGTCAGGGGTGGGCGGAGTGAGTTTGGCGGCGGGCGCGGGATTGGCCGCGGTGGGCGGGGGCGTGCCGGTGATGGTGAAGAGCATCTGTCCGGCCCATTTGTAAGAGATCGGCAGCGCGGTGAGCGTGAGTACGATCAAGATGGGCGCGGTCCAGAGACCGATGACGTTGTGCCAATTCCAGTCGCGGGCTGTGGCGTCGGCGGGCCGGCGGATGAACCAGATCGAGCGGCGGAGCCCTTTGGTGCGCCATTTACGCGGCCACCAAAGATAAAGTCCGGAGACGGCAAGAATGAGGAAAGCAAGGTTGCAGGCGCCGGTGATGGCTTTGCCGATGGGGCGCTGGTCGCCGCCGAGGGCGAGGACGCGGTGCCAATCTTCGATCAGTTGCAAGGTGTCGCGGGCACTGGTGGAGGCGGGTTGACGGATTTCGCCGGTGTAGGGATCGGCGTAAAAGGTCGTGGTGCGACCGGCGGTAAAAGCGACGGCAGCGAGCGGGTGGTTGTGAAGGACCATGCCATCGGGTCGGGCGCTGGGGTGCGCGGTGCGAATGCGAGTCAAGAGATCGGCGAGGGGAAGGCGGGCGGCGTCGGGCGCGGGCGACGCAATGCGGCGGGCGTCGCGCTCGGCGTAGGCGATGATCTCTTGCTCAAAGGCGAGAGCGGTGCCGGTGAAGCACAGGATCGCAATCACGAGGCCGGCGATGAGGCCGGCGGCGAGGTGGAGCCAAAAAATGGATTTGCGAAAAGTCATGGAAGGCGTCGAAAGCGAAAACGTCAGACGCGGCGGGGGCGAGCGAGCAGTTAGAATTCAAGGGCGGCGCCGAGGTAGACGTTGCGGCGGGGGGCGGGGTCGATGCCGTCGTTGCGGATGCGGCTGTAGTAGTCCTCGTCGAGCATGTTGTTCACACCGCCGATGAGGCGGACGGGCGAACCCGGAATGCGCCACTCGGCGGTGAGGTCGGTGACGGCGTGAGCGGGAATCGCGCGGGTCGGGGTGTTGTTGTCGTCGGCGAAACTGGCGGCGGTGAACGTGGCCGTGAGCGCGATTTTGAGCGCGGCGCCCCGGGTGTAGACAATGCCGGAGCGGAGGACGTGGTCGGGGGCGTATTGGGGGGTGCGGTCGCGATTGGCACCGGCGCGGAATCGGGCGTCGAGCAAGAGTCCGTTGACGTAGAGGCTGAGCCCGGGGGCTTCGGTCGGAGGAGCCGCGCGGCGACCGGAAGCGGTCGGATCGGGGCGGCGGGCGAGCACGTCGTAAGAGACGCTGAATTCGGCCCCGCGGTGGACGGAGCGGCCGACGTTGACGAGAGTCGAGAGACCGCCGGGTAAGGCGAGGTTGCCGATTTGGTTTTTGAAATCGAGGTGGAAGAGGCTCGCGTCGATGACGAGACCGAGGGCGGGTTGACCGCGCCAGCCGATTTCCGATTGGAGAGCGCGGCTGGCGGCAAGGTCGGTGTTGACGAGGGTAGTGGCGCTGTTGGGGACAGCTTGGGTAAATATGAGCGGCCGGTAACTTTCGGACACGTTGAGGTAGAGCTGAGAAATCGAGCGCGCGAAATCGTAGGCGGCGGCGAGGCCGAGGAGGGGCTCGGCGGCACGGGCGCGGCGGTTTTGAAGCGGGGTGGCGGCACGGGTGAGGTTGATGAGCTCGCGGACGTTTTGATCACTGAACTCGAGGCGTAGGCCGGGGGTCAGGCTGAGGGCGCGGAAGCGGAAGAGGTTTTCGGCGAAAATCGGGGTGTAGAGGATGTCGCGCTGGGACTTGGTGCGGATCTCGCCCTGGTCGGCGGCAGGAGTGGCGCCTCGGGAGTCGGTGCGCGGGGAGTTGCTGTCGTAGAATTGGCCGCCGGCGGTAAAGACGTGGCGCTCGTCGCGGCCCCAATCGAGGCGGACGCGGGCTTCGGCGCCAAGTTGGTGAAATTGCTGGCGCTCTATCGTGTTGGTCTGGGCAGCAGCGCCCGTGGGGAGGTTGCCGAAGCCGCCGCCGCCCTGCCGCTGGCTAAGGCGGGTGTAGTCGATTGCCCAAAGGCGACCCACAAATGTGCCGCGCGAGAAGTCGCGTTCCCAAACGAGCGAGGCGGCCCGCCGGTCGAGGGTGAAGCGGTCATAGAGGCGCGAAGGAGCGCGGCGGTCAGCGAGGTAATTTACCGAGTCGGGACCGGTCGCAAACGTGAGGCCGCCGGGCTCGCCGTGGATCTCGGTGTAAGATTCAACGGTGAGCAGAAGGCGCGAGCGGGTGGCGGCGCCGAAGACCAGGCGGCCGGTGACGGCGTCAAGTTGGTAGTCGCTGTTGGCGGAGCGGATGCCGTCGGATTCGCGATGATTGTAGTAGCCGTAGTAACCGAGCGGACCGGTGGTGCCGTCGAGATAACTGAAGGTGGAGTAGTAGCCGTCGTCGCCGAACGTGTGGAGTGTGCCGCCGCCCAGAGTCGCATCGGTGCGGGGGCGGTGGGTGACATAATTGAGTGCGCCGCCGGGCTGCGGGCCATACATGAGACCGGCGCCGCCGCGGATGAATTCAACGCGGTCAACCGTGTCCAAAGGCGGCGCATAATAGGCCTCGGGATAACCAAATTGGTCGGCGTGAATGGGAATGCCGTCCTTGAGGACTTGGCTGAATTGGGTGCGGTGCGGGTCGAGACCGCGATAACCGATGCTGAGGAGCGGCGACGTTTCCTCGCTGAGAATGAGGCCGGGGGCTTGGGCGAGAGCTTGACGGTAGTTGTTGCCGTTGATGCGGGGGAGGGCATCGAGGTCGAGCATCGTGGTCTTTTTGCCGACGTTGATTTTTGTGCCTTGGAGATCGGGCAGGAACGGGCCTTGGACGGTGTGATCTTGCTCCGCTTCGGCCTCGACGCGCAGCGCAGGGAGTGGGATGGGAGCTGAGTTTGTTGAAAAAGAAGAGGCGCTTTGAGCCGAATTCGAATAAAGGGACCCGACTGCGCCGACGGTAAGCACGAGCAGGAACCCAGGGCGGCGTACGATGCTCGCTGGGCCGTGGTTTATAAACGTGAGGCGGAGACGGAAAAAAGGACGCAAATCGCGCGGCATGATGCTTCAGAAATTGAGACTTAGTATCATGTCAAATGGTATGTTGAGACAGCCTCTCAATATCAACGCTACTGGACGTTTGACCTCAGATGATAGGGTTCAACTAATCCTCCCGCATGGTTGAGAAGTTCACAGTTAATCTTGGTGAAAGGAGTTACCCGATCTGGTTTGGAGAGAACTTGGAGTCGGAGGTGAAGGCCCAATTGGCGGAGTGGGCTGGTGCCGGAAGAAAGATGGTGATCGTGTCCGATCGCAACGTGGCTGCCCGGCAGTCCGGGGCGCTGAGGGCGATGTTTGGTGAAGCGCCGACGCTGGAGCTGGAGCCGGGCGAAGGGACCAAGTCGTTGAGCGAGTTGGGGCGGGTGCTGGATTTTTTGGCGGCGAACAAGATCGACCGCCGCGCGGTCTTGGTCGCGGTCGGCGGCGGGGTGATCGGCGACCTCGCGGGATTTGCCGCGGCGGTGTATTTGCGCGGGATAGATTTCGTGCAGGTGCCGACGACCTTATTATCGATGGTGGATAGTTCGGTGGGTGGCAAAACCGGGCTCAATCTGGCGGCGGGAAAAAATTTGGTCGGAGCGTTTCACCAACCTAAGGTGGTGTTTGTTGCGACGGAGATGTTGGCGACGTTGCCGGTGCGGGAGTTCGCGGCGGGAATGGCGGAAGTGATCAAGACGGGGCTGTTGGGCGACGCGGAGTTGTTTGCCCGGCTTGAGCGCTCGCCCTTGACGGTGGATTCGCCGGACTTGGCGGGGGTCGTGCGGCGCTGCTGCGAGTTGAAGGCGCGGATCGTGGAAGCCGATGAGCGTGAGTTGGCGCTAGAAGGCGGGCGGGCGCTGTTGAATTTGGGCCACACCTTCGGCCATGCGATCGAACAAGTGACGGGCTACGGCGGCTATTTGCACGGCGAGGCCGTGGCGGTCGGCCTCTGTGCGGCGGCGCGACTTTCGGCAAAACTCGGAATGATCGGCGCGGGTGACGCAACTCGAGTTGAAGCGGTGGTTGCGGCGCATGGTCTGCCAACGCGGCTGAGCGAACCGCTGCCGCTGGCCGACTTGGTCGACGCGATGGCGCGGGACAAAAAAGTGCGGGCAGGCGGGCTCCGTTTTGTGGTGTTGAACCGGCTGGGGGAGGCGGCGACGCAGAGCGGAATCGCCCCGGCGTTGGTGGCGGAAAGCTTTCGCGAGGTGGGAGCGGCCGGGTGAAAGCTCGCGGCGTGCGGGAATTCGTGAAACAACGGACGTAGTCTAAAACGCCCCCATGTCCGCCATCGATGAAGGAATCGTCCGCGAGTATTTCGAGCAGAACGGATTTTTTGTGCGACAGGCGCGGAAGTATTCGGTGACCGCGCGGAAGAAAACCGGGGAAGAGGAAATCGATCTACTGGTCTCAAATCCGGCGTGGCTGCGGGGTGGACGAGAGCCGGATTTTTTTCTCTTTGCGAGCGAACTGCCTTTTATCCAGCGGGCGGTGGTTTCGGTAAAGCCATGGCATACGAACGTCTTCACGCCAAATATCCTGAAGAGCTCTCCGGAAATTTTTGGGTTTCTTGAGCAGAACGTGCTCAAGCAAATGCCGCGCTTTTTCGAGGCGGATGCGCCGGGCAATGAGGCGGGCGCGCGCGTGACCAAAATTCTGGTGCTGCCCGCACTGCCGACGGCGGAGCCGTTTCGCTCGCAGAGTGTCGCTCTGCTGAAGGAGCGCGGGGTGGATGCGATTATCTCGTTCCGGGCGATGCTGACCGACTTGATCGACAAAATCGAAAGCAACCAGAACTACAGCAAGAGCGACACGCTCCAAGTTATGCGCATTTTGAAGAACTACGACCTGATCAAGGACACGCAGTTGGAGTTGCCGGTCGGAAGAGAGCCGACGGCCCGCAAACTACGCGCGGAGATTTTGAAATGAGCTCCACGATTCACCCGACCGCGATCGTTGAGGAGGGCGCGCAGATTGGCGCGGGTTGTGCGATTATGGCTTACGCGATCGTGACGCGGCACTGTGTGCTGGGTGACGGTGTAGTGATTCACCCCTTCGCCGTCGTGGGCGGGGATCCGCAGTATCTGAAATTCGACGCGACGCTGGCCACGGGCGTGCGGATCGGGCCCGGCACGGTGATTCGTGAACATGTGACGATCAACCGCTCGATCCATGCCGGCAAGGCGACGACCGTCGGCGCGGGCTGCTTTCTCATGGCGAACGCCCACGTGGCGCATGATTGCGCGGTGGCGGATCACGTCGTGCTCGCGAACAACGCGATGGTGGCCGGACACGTCGAGATCGGCGCGCACACGTTTGTAGGCGGCGGGGCGGGTTTACATCAATTTTGTCGGATCGGTGAAGGCGTGATGGTGGCGGGCAACGCGGCGGTCACGCGCGACGTGCCGCATTTTACTTTGGTCGCCGAGCGGGACGAGGTCATTGGGTTCAACGTGGTCGGACTGAAACGGCGTGGCTTCAGTCGTGCGGCGATTGCGGAGCTTAAAGGGGCTTTCCAAGAAGTTTATTTCACCGCGGGCAACATTCGCGAAGTCGCGGCGGGCTTGGCGGCGAGCGGGCGATTTGGGAGTGCGGAGGCGCAAAAATTTTTGGCATTCTTCAGCGGTGGAAAACGGAGTTTTGCCCGGGCACGACGCGCGGCGACGGGAGAGACCGAGGCCTGATCAAAGGGCTGCGCTTGATAAATGGACGCAGAGCGCAATGGTTGGCGCTGTGTCCTCTCCTGCATCACCCGAAATCAGCGTGCCGCTTGCGTTCCCGGAAGGCGTGCGCGAGGGAAATGAGAACCTGGTGAAGCTCACGCCGGCGGCCGGCGGCAAAGTGGCCGCGTTGATTGCGCGGGAGGCCCAAGGTGCGTTCCTGCGGATCGCGATCACGGGAGGCGGGTGTAACGGACTAAGCTATAAAATGAAATTTGTGCCGGCGCCGAAGCGGGGGGACATTTTGGTCAGGACGGCCGACACTCAGGTTGTGGTCGATCCGAAGACCGCGCTCTATTTAAAAGGAACGCACTTGGACTACTCGGCGGCAATGGTCGCGGGAGGTTTCAAATTTTCAAACCCCAATGCCAAGGCGAGTTGCTCGTGCGGCGAAAGTTTCAGCGTATGATCCGAGTCGCTGGCTGGTTTCCAAATTGGTGTTGCCCCCGGCGCAACGAGCGGCGAGAAACCGAGTAATCTTTCTCTCTGACCAAAACTAATTGATGGCTACTTCGTTCCCTTCTGTCGGCGCCGGTGGCAACCGCTCCGGCTCTTATCAGCGTCGCAATGTCGACCCATTCGCGGCCATTCGCCGTAATCATCGCATCAAAGTCCCTGCCGTCCGCTGCATCTCACCCGAGGGACGTCAGCTAGGCATCCTCGACACCCAGAAGGCCATCTCCCTCGCGCTCGAAGTGGGCCTCGATCTGGTCGAGGTCGCGCCCAACGCCACGCCGCCGGTGTGCCGCATCATGGACTTCGGTAAATATGTTTACGAAGAGCAGAAGAAGACCTCCCACGTCAAATCGACGGCGAGCAAGATCAAGGAAATCGAATTCAGCGCGCGGATCGCAGACGGAGATTTTTTCACCAAGGTGCGTCACGCCGAGGAGTTTTTGGGTCACGGCAATAAAGTGAAATTGCGGCTCAAGTTCCGGGGTCGCGAAATGGCGCACACCGAGATCGGTTTCGCCGTGATGACCCGGAGTGTCGCCGAGTTGGTCGGCATGGGTGTGCCGGATGCGCCGCCGAAGTTGATCGGTCGAAATATTCACGTCATGCTGACGCCGCTCGCGCCAAACAAGCGCAAGCCGAAGTACAAGCCCTCGGCGGATTCGCCGGCCATTGACGACGGTCCGGATCAGTCGGGTGACGACGACGACGACGATTCTTCGGACGCGGCGGCGGGAAAACCGGCGAGCGGATCCTAACCGATTGGGGAATGAAATTCCGGTGCGTCCGGCAAGTTGCCCTTGGGGTCGGCTTGCTTTTGGTCGGCCAATCCTTGGCGGGCCAAGAACCGGGAGGTCGCTCCGCGCCGACCCGTCCAAGCAGTTTATCCCGCGTCGAGGTGCCACCGCCGACACCGCGGGCCAATAAATCGGTTGCCGCTCCAGCGGTGCCAGCCCCGGCCGGGCGCAAGCAAGCAACGACCCCCCGATTTCCCGATCCGGAATGGGTCAATATCACGACGGCGGCGCGGCGGTTGGGCTTGAAGTTGGACTGGAAGGTCCGTGGTCGTGAGGCGCTTTTGACGGACAAAGCAACGAGGTTGGAGGTCGCGGCGGACCGGATCGAAGTCGATCTTAATGGCCAGCGGATTTTTTTGGGCCAAGCGCTGCTGCCCCGCGGCGGCGAACTTTTTGTCACGAAGATTGATCTCGAGCGATGTTTGGTGCCCTTGGTGCGGCCGGCGTTGATCGGAAACGTGAAGCGTCGACCGCAGGTGATCGTGATCGATCCCGGACACGGTGGTCCGGACAAGGGGATGATCAACGAGCGGCTCAATCTTTTCGAAAAGACTTTTACGCTCGATACCTCGCAGCGGTTGAAAAAAATTCTCGAGGCTCGCGGTTGGAAAGTCGTCCTGACTCGGAATGACGACCGGCAGTTAAAACCGAGCAAGGCGGACGATCTGCGCCGGAGAGCGGAAATAGCGGATGAGGTCGAAGCCGATGTTTTTGTGAGCATCCACTTCAACGCCGTGGAGGACCAAGTGGAGAAGGTGCGCGGGCTGGAGGTGTTCCGTTTTACGCCGCAGCATCAGCCGCCGATCTCGCGGGCGATGCGCCGCCTCGACGACGCCCAACTGAGTCCGGGCAATGGGAATGACGCGTGGAATTCTCTGTTGGCGCATTCGATCCAGAACGCGATGCTCACGCGGTTGAAGTTGGAGGATCGCGGTTTCAAACATGAGCGATTCGCCGTGCTCCGTCTGGTGTCGTGTCCGGCCGTTTTGATCGAGGGCGGCTTTATGTCGAACATGTCCGAGGCGAAGCAGATCGCGACGCCGGCGTATCGTCAGCGGCTGGCCGAGGCGATTGCCGATGGGCTGTCGGACTACCGTTCCACGCTCGAAAAGCTGGGCCCCGCGGGCAAAGCGGCGACTCCGTAACGGTCCTGGAGCTCAGTCGAAGCTCTGGCGGGAGTTGTGCTTGAGGTAGCCGGCGATCGTGGCGGTGAAGACCTCGCCAAATTCAGCGCGCTTCTTTTCGCCGATGCCGGGGATGCCTTCGAGGGCGGAGAGGGACTGGGGATATTCGCGCGCAAGGGCCCGGAGGGTGTTGTCGCCAAAAATAATGTAGGCGGGAACCTTGCGTTCGTCGGCCAAAATTTTGCGCAACGTGCGAAGTTTTTCGAAGAGGATTTCATCGCAGTCGATGTCGCCCTCGCGGCGTGGGGCGGCGCGGCGGGATTTTGGCGCGTCGGCGGCTGGTTTGGTCAGGGTGATCGGAGTGCGGGCGCGGAGGACGGTCATGCCCTCGGCGGTGAGCTCGAGGGTGGCGTATTCGCCGGAGCCGAGCCCGACATAGCCGAGGCGCATGAGCTCGCGGCCGATGCTGGCCCACTGGGAGCGAGAAAGTTCGCCGCCGATGCCGTAGGTCGAGAGTTGATCGTGGCCCCAACGGGTGATCTTGTCCGTTTTGGCGCCGGTGAGAACCTCGATGACGTGGTTTAGGCCCGCGCCGAAACGGCTGGCTTGCTGGATGCGAAAGACGCAGGAAAGAAATTTCTGGGCGACGATGGTGCCGTCGAAGCTCTCGCGCGGTTCGGCGCAGTTGTCGCAGGCGCCGCAGTTGTTGAGCGGAAACGTCTCACCGAAATACTGGAGAAGCTCGGCGCGCCGGCAGCCGGAGCTTTCGGCGTAATGGACGATTTGGCGGAGTTGGGCGCGGGCAATCGAGCGTTCCTGCTCGTTGGTGATTTCGTCGAGGAAATGAGTCTGCTTCGCGATATCGCCGGGGCTAAAGAGCAGGAGGCAATCGCCGGGTAGACCATCGCGACCGGCGCGGCCGGTTTCTTGGTAGTAGCCCTCGATGTTTTTCGGGAGATCGTGATGAATGACCCAGCGGACGTTGGGTTTGTTGATGCCCATGCCGAAGGCGATGGTCGCGCAGATGATGCGGGTATCGTCGCGCAGGAACATCTCTTGGTTGCGCGCGCGTTCGGCGGCGTCGAGACCGGCGTGATAAGGGCGGGCGAGGAAGCCGCGGCCGGCCAAGCTTTCGGCGACGCGCTCGGCGGTGGCGCGACTGGCGCAGTAAATGATACCGCTCTCGTGTTCGCGTTTGCGGACGAAGTTGATGATTTGCTTCGCCGGTTCGTCTTTGGGCACAACCCGGTAGGTGAGATTGGGCCGGTTAAAGCTGGCGACGAAGGTTTGCGGGTCGCGGAGTTTGAGGTGGGTGACGATGTCTTCGCGCACGCGGCCGGTGGCGGTGGCGGTGAGGGCCATCATCGGCACGTCGGGCAAGGCGGTGCGGAGTTTGGCGAGTTGACGATACTCGGGGCGGAAGTCGTGGCCCCATTCGGAGACACAGTGGGCCTCGTCGATGGCGATACAGGAGACGTTCCAAGTCTTCAGATTTTCAACCCAACCGGCGAGCATCAGCCGCTCGGGCGCGACGTAGAGCAGCTTGTACTGGCCGCGATGAAGCCCGCGAAGACGGGTGCGAGATTCCTCGGCGCTGAGGGTCGAGTTGAGAAACGTCGCGGCAACGCCGCTGGCCTGGAGCGCATCGACCTGGTCCTTCATGAGGGCGATGAGCGGGGAAACTACGACCGTGAGGCCGTCGCGGGCGAGCGCGGGGAGTTGGAAACAGAGCGACTTGCCGCCGCCCGTGGGCAGGAGGGCAAAGACATCTTCGCCGACCAGATTAGCTTCGATGATTTCGCGCTGGAGCGGGCGGAAGGTGGCGTAGCCGAA
>CAMBRG010000109.1 GCA_945869845.1 Opitutus sp. GAS368
CCGGATGCGGGGCAGGTCGGACGGGGCGAAGAGCAGGCCCTTTTGCGTGGGCGCGCCGGCCGGGTTGGCGCCGCCGGTCTCTGCTGCGCCGAGTGGCCAGCGGGCGAGTGGGAGGGCGGTAGCGATGACGGCGGAAGCTTTGAGGAAGGTGCGACGGGTGGACATGGTAGGCGTGGGGAATTCGGGAGGGAGGAAGCGAGGTGAGGAATTCGAAGGGCAGAAGTGCGGCAGGGTGGGCCCGGGCAGCCCGCTTGCGGGCCCGAGATGGAGCTCGCGCGTTTGAGCGGGTATCAAGTGTTTGGGGCCGTCAAGGTCAGCCAAAGTGGATAGGCAAAAAAAGTCGATTGGGCCAGGCGAGGGCCCCGGGCGCAGCAAAGCCAAATCAAATCCGGGCGAGGGAACTTCGATGGGCGGTTGCGGTGGGTGTCGATCCCCACTGCGGCGGAGCGGAGTCAGGGCGCGAAACCGCGTAACCAACTCTTTTCGGGGCTCAGATTCACAACGAGCCCTGAGACGACTAGGATCTTTCCGGTCTGAGGTCGGTTCAGGCTACGTTTTGCTTTTGGGGCGGGCGCAGGTGCTCAGGCCGAAGGGCAGGTAGGCGGGGCAGAAGCGGAACGTGGCGGTGAGCAGCGGCACGAAGCCGATGAGGCCGAACCAGGATTGGTAGTAGTAACCGGCTCCGAGGATGGCGAGGCCGGCGATGATGCGGAGTATGCGGTCGAGTGAGCCAACGTTGGGTTTCATGGGAGCCTTTTGGTTTTTGGAGACGATGGGGGAGACGCGGAAAAATCAGCGGGCCGGTGGCTTCACGAGGGGCCAATCGGCGTTGAGCCAGTCGGTGAGGCCGCCGGTGTTGGCGACTTTGAAGCCCTCGGCGGCGAGGAGCTTGGCGGCGATGCCGGCGCGGCCGCCGACGGCGCAGTAGATGAACAGTTCGCGTTGGCCGGCGCGGGCGAGGAAGGGCTGCCACTGGGTGCGGGCGCTCTGGAGGTCGCTGAGCGGGAGGAGCGCGGCGTGGTGGGCGACGCCGTCGGTCCACTCGCGGGCTTCGCGGACATCAATGAGCAGGGCTTCGCCAGCGTGGATGCGGGCGGCGCAGTCGGCGGGCGTGAGGCGGGGGACCGGCGTGAGCATGGCTTTGAAGAACTTTAGCGGGTTCATGAAACGGTGGGCGCAGCGGCGGTGGGCGCAGCGGCGGCGGTGACGGGGGCCTCGTCGTGGTTGGCCATGTAGTAGAGGACGGGCACGGCCATGCGGCTGATGAGCAGGGATGCGATTTCGCCAGCCATGAGACTGATGGCGAGGCCCTGGAAAATCGGGTCGGCGAGGATGACGCTCGCGCCGATCACGACGGCGAGGGCGGTGAGCAGCATCGGGCGGAAGCGCACGGCGCCGGCCTCGACGACGGCGTCGCGGAGCGAGAGACCGTGGGCGCGGCGGAGTTCGATAAAATCGACGAGGATGATGGAATTGCGGACGACGATGCCGGCGCCGGCCATGAAGCCGATCATCGACGTGGCCGTGAAGAAGGCGCCCATCGCCCAGTGCGCGGGCAAGATACCGATGAGGGAAAACGGAATCGCGGCCATCACGACGAGCGGCGTGATGTAGCTCTTGAACCAGCCGACCATGAGCAACGCGATGAGCACGAGCACGGCCGCGAAGGCGAGGCCGAGGTCGCGGAAGACCTCGAGCGTGATGTGCCATTCGCCGTCCCATTTGAGGGCGGGCGTGAGGTCGTCGAAGGGTTGGTTAAGGTGATAGATCGGGAGCTCGGCAGCGGTGGCGCCGAAGGTGCGGGCGTCGAGTTTTTGGATTTCCCGGTGCATCGTGAAGAGGGCGTAGGCGGGGCTCTCGACGACGCCGGCGACATCGGCGGTGACATAGGTGACGGGCTTGAGGTTCTTGCGGTAGAGATTGCGACCGCCGACGGTGCGCTCAACGCGGACGAGTTCGGAGAGTGGGACGAGCGGCGCGGCAGGGTTGAGATCGGCGCGGACGTTGAGGGCGAGGACGGCGGCGGGTTGGGCGCGGTCGGCGACAGGGACGTCGAGGATGATGGGCAAGTCTTCGCGCTCGGCGGGCTGATGGAGGAGATCGACGGCGCTGCCCTGCGTGGCGAGGGCGAGGGTCTGGTTGGTGGCGGCGACGCTCACGCCGTGGAGGGCGGCTTTTTCGCGGTCGATGACGTAGCGAATCTTGGGCTGGTCGGCTTCGACGAACCAATCGACGTCCACGGCGCCGGGCGTGCGCTCGATGATGGCGCGGACGGCGGTGGCGAGGGCGAGACGTTGCGGTTCGGAGGGGCCGTAGATCTCGGCGACGATGGATTGGAGGACGGGCGGACCGGGCGGGACCTCGGAGACGGCGACGGCGGCGCCGTAGCTTTGGGCGATGGCGGCGAGGCGGGGGCGGAGGCGCTTGGCGATGGCGTGGCTTTGGTCGGAGCGTTCGCCCTTGCCGACGAGGTTGACCTGGATGTCGGCGACGTTGGGGCCGCGGCGGAGGAAGGAGTGGCGGACGAGACCGTTGAAGTTAAACGGAGCGGAGGTGCCGGCGTAGATCTGGTAGTCGCGGACGGCGGGATCGGTGCGGATGGCGGCGGCCATCTCGGTGGCGATGCGGGTGGTCTGCTCGAGGGTGGTGCCCTCGGGGGTGTTGAGCACGATCTGGAACTCCGACTTGTTGTCGAAGGGGAGCATCTTGATCGTGACGGCGCCGAAGAGGACGAAGGCGACGGAGGCGAGGAGCAGGCCGACGATGCCGGCGAGGAACGCCCAACGCCAGCGGGCGCGGTCGAGCAGCGGCTCCATGATGCGGTGGTAGAGCCGGGTGAACCAATCGGACGGCGCGTGGTCGTGATCGTGGGCGGCGCCGGCGAGAGAGGCGGCGCGGCGGCGCAGGACGCGGATGGCGGCCCATGGTGTGACGGTGAAGGCGATCACGAGGGAGAAAAGCATCGCGGCGGTGGAGCCGATCGGGATCGGCCGCATGTAGGGGCCCATGAGTCCGCCGACGAAGGCCATGGGGAGAATCGCGGCGATGACGGCCCACGTGGCGAGGATCGTGGGGTTGCCCACTTCGTCGACGGCGGCGAGGGCGAGCTCGCTCAGGGATTTTTTCTCGGCGCCGGGGAGGCGCGTGTGACGGACGATGTTTTCGACGACGACGATTGCGTCGTCCACGAGGATGCCGATGGAGAAGATCAGCGCGAAGAGCGTGATGCGGTTGAGCGTGTAACCGTAGAGGTAGAACACGAGGAGGGTGAGCGCGAGGGTCGCGGGGATGGCGAGGAGGACGACGAGCGATTCGCGCCAGCCGAGGAAAATGAAAATGAGGATCGCGACGCCGAAGACGGCGATGCCCATGTGGAGGAGGAGCTCGTTGCTCTTCTCGGCGGCGGTGTGGCCGTAGTCGCGGGTGATCGTGACGGTGACGGCGGCGGGGAGGAGCGTGCCACGGAGGGTGTCGACCTTGGCGAGGGCGGCGTTGACGACGTCGATGGCGTTGGCGCCGGGGCGCTTCGCGAGGCTGAGGGTGACGGCGGGTTGGAGGTCGGTGAGCGCGGAGCCGTGGAGGACGTAATTGGCGGGTTCTTCGCCGGAGTCGGTGATGGTGGCGACGTCGCGGAGGTAAATCGGCGTGCCGGCGTGGGTGCCGACGACGACGGCGCCGACATCGGCGGGGTCGCGGAGGAACGTGCCGGTTTCGAGGAGGAACTCGGTGTTGGCAAACGAGCGGGAGCCGGCCTGGAGGGAGCGGTTCGCGGCTTGGAGGGTGGGGGCGAGTTGGGCGACGGTGAGGCTGCGAGCGGCGAGGGCGGCGAGGTCGAGTTGGACGCGGACGGCGCGGCGAACGCCGCCAGTGACGGTGGTCTCGGCGACCTGCGGGACGGTCTTGAGGGCGTCGTCAACTTGGGCGGCGAGCCGGCGCAGGGCGAGGTGGTCGTAGGTCGAGCTGGAAAGCGTGAGCGCGAGGATGGGGACATCGTCGATCGTGCGCGGTTTGACGAGCGGAGCGGCGACGCCGGGCGGGAGGCGGTCGAGGTGGGCTTGGAGGCGCTGGTTGAGGCGGACGAGGGCGGGCTCGATCTCGGTACCGACTTTGTAGCGGACGATGATGGTGCTGAGGCCGGGGCTGGAGGTGGAGTAGAGGTAGTCGACGCCGGGGATTTCCCAGAGGAGTTTTTCGAGGGGGCGGGTGAGGCGGTTCTCGACCTCGGCGGGCGTGGCGCCGGGGAGGGCGCTGAAAACGTCGATCATCGGGACGTTGATCTGCGGCTCCTCCTCGCGCGGGAGCATGAAGACGGCGAACGCGCCGAGCAGAATCGACGCGAGGACGACGATCGGCGTGAGCTTCGACGTGGCGAAGACGGCGGCGATGCGGCCGGAGAAACCGTAGACGGCCGGGGCGGACGGAGGGGTGGAGGCGGGGGAACTCACGGGATGATCGCAAGGGTTTGGCCTTCGCGGAGGCTGGCGGGCGGGGCGACGACGACGCGTTCGCCGTCATCAAGGCCGGCGAGAATTTCGACCCGGTCGGCGCAGGTGGCGCCGGATTTCACGAGGCGGAGGACGGCGCGATTATCGGCGCCGACCACGAAGACGCGCTCCATTTGGCCAAGGTGAGTGAGCGCCGAGGACGGGATGAGCCGCGAGGTGGTTTCGCCGACTGGCCAGAGGACGCGGATGAATTGGCCCGAGCGGGCAGCGGAGGTGGCAGGGAGGGCGAGTTTGGCGAGGCGGGTGCGGGTGCTCGGATCGGCGGCGGCGGAGAACTCGACGAGGTTGGCGGAGACGGGCGCGGTGCCGGGAGCGAGTTCGACGAAAATGGCGGTGCCGAGGGGTAGGGTGGAGAAGGTTTCCGGGACTTGGACCTCGGCGCGGAGGCGATCGGTAGCCTCGAGGACGAGCAGAGGAGTGCCCGGAGTTGCGAGGTCGCCGGAGTTCACGGATTTTTGCGTGATCGTGCCGGCGAACGGGGCCGTGACCCGCGTGTAGGCGAGGAGGGCCTCGGCTTCGGTGACGGCAGCGGCGGCGATGCGGCGGCGGTCCTCGGCAGCGAGGGCGGAGTCGGCGGCGGTGGCGTTTTGTTTAACGAGCGCGGACTCGCGGGCGGCCTCGCGTTCGGCTTGGGCGAGGGCGGCGCGGGCTTGGGCGAGACGGGCTGGGACTTCAGCGGCGGTGAGCGTGAGGAGGAAATCGCCGGTCTTGACGGTTTGTCCGACCGTGAAGTCGGCGGCCGTTACGCTACCCATGACGCGGGCGGCGAGGGTCGCGCGCTCCAGGGGGCGGACGGTGGCGGTGAGGGTTTGCGTGAGCGGCAGAGCGGCCGATTCGACGCGGGCCGTGCGCGCGTTCACCGCGGCCGGCACCGGGGCGGCTGGGCGTTCGTGACGGCTGCAACCGGCGAACAGGAGAGCGGCGGCGACGAGGATCGAGGGGAGCGAGCGCATGGTGGTCGGACCGCGGTTTAGGCGCGTGGGGCGCCGCCGAAGCGGATGCGGCTGTCGGCGTCGATCCAGCCGAGTTTCTCGAGCACAAACGTCGGCGGGCAGAAGCCGGTGAGTGCGGACTGGATAAGATTCAAGCCGATGAACGCGGTGAAGAATAGCCAGCGGGCGTCGACAAAATGGGTGAGGGCCACACTGAGCAAAATCATGACGCCGGCGAGGCTGCGGATGAAGGATTCGGTTTTCATAAGGGAGGGTTGGGAGGTTTAATTTATTAGTGTATGAGCATATGAGCATATACTTGAATCAAAGTCAAGAACGTGCTTTCGTCTGGGCATGGCCAAGAAACCACGAGTTCTGACGGAGGAGGCGCTGGGGCTGATCGCGCGGCGGTTTGCGGCGCTGGCCGAGCCGATGCGGCTGCGGCTGTTGCACGCGTTGTTCGATGGGGAAAAGAGCGTGGGCACGTTGGTCGAGCTCAGCGGCGGCACGCAGGCGAATGTGTCGCGTCATCTGCAAACGCTGATGGACGCCGGGATGCTGACGCGGCGCAAAGAGGGCCTGCAGGTTTTCTACGGGATCGGCGACAAATCGATTTTCCAGTTGTGCGAACTGGTGTGCGGCAGCCTGGAGCAGCAGCACATGCAGCGGGCGGAGTCGCTGGCGCGCTAGTGCCGGCCGGTGCGACCGCGCGCGTGGCACGGGTCTCTCGCTCGTAAAGGGGGGGCCTCTTGCCCGGTCGTTTCCGAACCCATGGGCGGGGCGTCCATGCCACGTTAAGCCCCAACGTCACTTTCGGTTGAGCCGGTTTTGATGAACGGGCCTTGGACAGGCTTGATTTGTTGATGAACCGCCTGCGTTATCGCGTCAGATTTTCGTCCCGAACCACCCCGGTTGCCCCAGCTGTCCCCCGTCTTTTCCTCTATGAGCACTCTCCTCACCCGTCGTCTCGTCCTCAAACGCGGCCTCGCCGGCATCATCGCCTACGCGGCCGCGCCGAACATTTTCCCCTCGTCGCTCTTCGGCAAGGGCGCCCCGAGCAACCGCCTCAATGTCGGTCTCGTGGGCAATGGCCTCATCTGTAATTCCCATGCCGGCACCCTGCTCGGCCGGCCCGACGATTGTCAGATCGTCGCCACCTGCGATGTGATGCGCAGCAAGGCGGAAAAAATGCGCGACCGCATCGGCGTCGCCTACGGTAAACGCAAGTCCAGCGGCTCGGGCTCGCTCGCGACCGGCCCCGACATCTACGCGACCCACGAGGAACTGGTCGCGCGTCCGGACATCGACGTCGTTTTTGTCTGCACGCCCGACCACTGGCACGCGGCGGTGGCCAAGGCCGCGATGCTCGCGGGCAAAGATGTTTACTGTGAGAAGCCCCAGACGCTCACCGTGCACGAAGGCCGCGTGCTGGTTGACGTGGCGCGGCGCACCGGCCGGGTTTTCCAGACCGGCACGCAGCAACGTTCCAACAAATCCTTCCGCAAGGCCGCCGAGATCGTGCGCAACGGCTGGATCGGCGAGATCAAACTCATCCGCACCCGCCTCGGCGAATTCCCGCCCTCGCCCGCGCTCTCCGAGGAACCCGTGCCCGCCGGCTTCGACTACGACCGCTGGCTCGGCCCGACGCCGTGGCGCCCCTACAACGAGCAGCGGGTCAAAGGTGACTACGGCGGCGGTTGGCGCTGCTTCCTTGAATATGGCAGCCGCAAGAACGGCGACTGGGGCGCGCACCATTTTGACATCATCCAGACCGCGCTCGGCACGGACGATTCCGGCCCGGTTGAGTTCATCCCCATCGGCCACGAAGGCTGCAAATTCCAGACGCACATTTACGCGAACGGCGTGCGCGTCGAACGTTTCGACGACCCGAGCCTGAAGGGCATGATCGAGTTTCAGGGCACCAAGGGCACGGTCTGGGTCTCGCGCAACGACGAGTTTTTCTCCGATCCGCCCGAGCTCGCCTCCCGCCCCCTGCGCGGCGAGGACATCCATCTCTACGCGAGCGACGACCACCACGCCGATTTTTTCAACTGCGTGCGCACCCGCCAACGCCCCATCGCCGACGTCGAGGCCGGTCACCGCAGCGCGAGCATTTGTCACCTCAACGCCATCGCCGCCCAAGTCGGCCGCGCGATCCGTTGGGATCCTCGCGCCGAGAAGATCGTCGGCGACCCGATGGCCGCCCGGCTGCTCGACCGCCCCCGTCGCGCTGGCTACGCCCTCTAACCCCCCCCAAAAAAAACATTTTCGCTATGTCGCGCTCCCTTTTCCCGTTTCTCGCCGCTCTGCTGGTCTGCGCCGGGCTGGTGCTCCCGTTGTCCGCCGCCGATTCGGCGCTACCCGCCCTCGGTTTTTCCGGCAGCCAAGCCGCCCTCGAGGCGCTGGACGGCGACCTCAAAGCCGCCGGCACCGCTCCCGCCAAACTCGCGGCGATCGAAGCGCGCCTGCTCGCTGTGCTGCGGAACAAAAACGCCACCTTTGCCGCGCGCCAAGCCGCCGCACAACGCCTCGGCCTTGTCCTCGCCTTCAGCCCGGTAAAGCCGACCGCCGCCACGCTTCGCCCGCTCGGCACGATGCTGGCCGACGATCGCGATTCCGATCTCGCCCGCTCGGCGCTCGAGCCGGTTGCCTCCGACGTGGCGGATCCGCTGCTCGTGACCGCGCTCGGTAAAACCTCCGGGCGCACGCGTCTCGGTTTGATTGATACGGTCGCCCGCCGAGGGAGCGCCGCCGCCGTCCCGGTGCTGGCCAAACTCCTCGCAAACTCAGATGCGCCCACCGCCGCGGCTGCCGCGGAAGCGCTTGGCGCGATCGGCGGCTCCGAGGCGCTCGCCGTCCTGCAGGCGACACCCGAGCCCGCGCCGCGCGCCGTGACCGCCGCGAAACTCATCGCGGTCACTCGTTTGCCGGCGGCCGCCGCCGTGCCCTTGCTCCAAGGCATCCGCACTGCGGCCGGCGATCCCGTGCACCGCGCGGCTGCGTTGCGTGCACTTATCGAGATCGACGCCGTTAACGCTCCGGCCACGACGGTCGCAGTGCTCGGCGGCGATGATTGGGCGATGAAGCAAGTCGCGCTCGAATCACTTTACGCCTCGCGCGCGCCTGGCTTGGCGGCGGCGCTACTGGGGTCGCTCGCCTCGTGGGATGCGCCCACGCAGAGCGGCGTCCTCCATGCGCTTGGCCGTCGGGGTGAGCCGACGGCGGCAGCAGTAGCCGTCGCGGCGACCGCGCAGGCCGACGCCGAAGTGCGCGGCGCCGCGATCACGGCGCTGGGCACGATTCCGGGCTCGGCCGAGACGGCGCGGGTGCTGGCGAAAATCGTGGCCGGTTCCGACGCCGCTGAGACCAAGGCCGCCCGCGTCAGCTTGGCCCGCCTGAATGGTCCGGGCGTGAGTGCCGCCGTTCTCTCCGGCGCCGAGCAGGGCGAAGCCGCCCTGCGGACTGCGTTCATCGAACAAATCGCCCTGCGCAATCAGATCGAAGGCCTGCCGTTGCTCTTGAAATTGCGGGCCGATTCGGACGCGGCGGTGCGCGCGGCGGCGGCCTCGGCGTTTGGCGATCTCGCGCCGATTACCGACGTGAAGACCTTGCTCAACTGGACGCTGGCGGCGACCGACGCCAACGAACAAAGCCGCGCCCTGCGCGCGCTCGTCACGCTGACGTTGCGCAACCCCATGATCGCGACCCGTGGCGCGCCGGTGTATGCGGCGATCGAGAGCGCGAGTGCCGAAGCGGCGCTGCGTTTGTTGCCCGCGCTGGGGCGCATCGGGGGCGAGCCCAGTGCCGCATCGGCCGCCCGACTCGCGCTCGGGCCGGATGCCAAGGTGGCGGAAGCGGCGCTCGCGGCGCTGACCCGTTGGAGCGATACCACGGCGTTGGCCGCACTCGCGGGTGTGGCCGAGAAGACGACTTTAACGGCGGCCCGGACGGCGGCGGTTGAGGGCGTGATTGCTTATTTCGAACGCACCCGTGTGGCGTGGACCGGGGATGATACGGCGGTGGTCGCCCGGTTGCTACCGGTGGAGGCCGATCCGGCGGTGCGCGGCCGGCTGCTGAAGCTGCTCAGTCGGGCCGGCGACGCGACGGCGTTGGCGTTGGCTTCGGGGCTCAAGGCCGATGGCGCGGTGGGCGCGGCCGCGCGCGAAGCGGTCGAAATCATCACGGCCAATCTGGCGGGCCCGGCCAAAGTGCGGGCGTCGTCGCCGTCGGGTGCTGGCAACATTATGGATGGCAAAACGGACACCCGTTGGACGGTGGCGCAGGTCGGCGAGGAGTGGGTGGAGATCGATTTCAAAGTGGCGCGGCCGTTGAACCGGCTGACGCTGGACCAATCCGGCCGGGCGGGAGACTTTCCGGAATCGTATGTGGTGCAGGTGACGGATGACCTGGCCAATCCCGGCGCGGCGGTGGCGACCGGCACCGGGCAGACGGGCAAGACGGTGATCGCGCTCCCGGCGGGCACGCGGGGTCGTTACGTGATCATCAAGAACGTCGCCGAGCGCCTGGACGGCTGGTGGGCGATCATCGAGCTCTACGTGGATTGAGCGGTCGCGCAACGGGGCGTCCCGTCGTGCGGGTGTGGAGAACCGTGGCCGATGTAGCCGGGGTCGGTGACTGCGGTTAGGGTGCGCGCGGGGGTCGGATCGGGGTCGGCCACCACGGCTACAATTTGGAAGCGTTGAAATCGCGCGACGGGGCGTAGCGTCTCGAAGGGCGGGCTCAGAGCAATTGGGTCGCAGCGTTATAGACCCAGCGCGGGGTGGAGTCCGTTGTCCTCGACGGCCTGATCCGAAAGCGAACGATCGGGAAACCATGAGGACTTCGGGTTTCACCGTTCGATGTTTTCGTTCTCGGTCGGAGACTGCAGCCCAAATGAATCGAGGCGGCTCAGATGGTCTCCGCACGGGATAAATTCCCGAAATCTTTTCGCATGCTTCCACGATTTTGCGGGCAAGAAAACGGTAAGGTGGAGCATGAAGTTTCTCATCGTATCGGCCCTCGTCGTGGCTCGGCTCCTCAGGTGAGTCGGCCAAGAGGCCGAATGTCACGAACAGGTCATTTTCTACTCATTTTGAAAAAATTATATGTTTTTGACTTGTCCCTTTTATAAACTCGAGCCCTCCCTCACGGGCCCCCCCCAGTCCTCGCGCAGCCGTCCTCCTGATTTGCACTTTCCGTTATGAAAAAACCTGACCTCTTTCATTGTACCTTCGTCGGCAGCGCCGCCGCCCGCCGCCTCGCCGTTCACCGCCTGCTTACGCTTGCGGCATTTTTTATGGCTGCTACCGGCGGGTGGGCCGTGCCGGCGATCACGACCCAGCCGGCCGGGCAGGTGATTGTCGCTGGGCAACCGGTCACGTTTTCCGTCGTCGCTACCGGCACCGTCGCCACTCCCACCTATCAATGGCGCAAGCTTGGCACGTCACTGGCCAACGGCGCCGGAATCAGCGGTGCCACCACGAATTCCCTCACGCTTGCTAACGTCGGGGCGACCGATGCGGCTCTTTACGATGTGGTCGTCACCGACGGCTCTACGCTTGCGTCTCAGTCTGCCCGTCTCGATGTGCGCCCCGCCTCGTTTCCGAGTGGAATCTTGCGGCCCCGCCCAGGATTTAATCCCAAGTTTGAAACCAATAGCTCGGCCTCGGCGGTGATTGCTGCCCCGGGCGGAGCCTTTTATCTGGTCGGTGATTTTACCTCCGTCGACGGTGTAGCCCGCTACGGTGTCGCCCGATTCTTGGCGAGTGGCGCCCTCGATCCTAACTTTGTGCCCCCGGTTATTAATGGTAATGTGAGGGCAGCCGTGGTCCAAGGTTCCGGCGCATCCGCCAAGCTCATTATCGGTGGCATCTTTACTACGGTCGCTGGCGTCAACCGGCAGGGTGTGGCCCGCCTTGATGCAGCAACGGGCGCATTCGACTCAAGTTTTACCCCGAGCACCAATGATTGGGCGTATGCATTAGCGCTTCAAAGCGATGGAAAGTTAATTGTAGGCTACGGTGGCTCAGTTAGGCGAGTCGATGGTCTTAGCGGTGCGACTGATATTACCTTTCTCGGCGGTTTATTCAACGGCGCCGCTTATGCGCTCGCCATCGATGCCAGCGGCCGTGTTTTAGTGGGGGGAGACTTTACCAGTTACGATGGTAGCGTAGTTAATCGAGTTATTCGGCTCTCGAGCGCGGGTGTACTGGACACGGCGTTCAGCGCGGCCGTGGGGACGACTTTAAGTTCAGGAGTCAGATCCCTTGCCATCTATCCCGGCGCGGTGGGCACGGGTAACGGTGGAAAGATTGTCATCGGCGGTAACTTTTCGGGTACGACCCG
>CAMBRG010000110.1 GCA_945869845.1 Opitutus sp. GAS368
TGACGGTGAAGCCGAGTCGGCGTAACGCATCGGCCATGAGCCGGGTGTCCTCGCTGAACAGCGCGCCGGTGAGCGTAACGGGCGTGGTGCCGAGGGCCGCGAGTAAGAGGGCGCGGTTGGTTAGGCTCTTGGAGCCGGGCACGATGACCTCACCGCGGACGGGCCGGGTGAACGGTGTGATAGGTAACAGTTCGGGCAGTGGCATTCGGGAAGGAGACCGGAGATGGGAGGGGGAAGCGGGTGCGACGCCAAGGGGTTTTTGTGAGGGTGGCCGAGAGTGGCACGGCCGGGGCGCGGGCGCCCGCGCTCCGACTCGATCCGGCGCCCGCCGGGTGGAGCGATCAAGGCACGATCTTTAAAACGCGGTCGTTGTAGCTGTCGGCGATGTAAAGGGTGCCATCGCGGTGGACGGTGACGCCGTGGGGGCGGGCGAGTTCGGCTTGATCCGGCGGGCCGTCGAGGCCGGCGGCGCCCTTTTTGCCCGTGCCGGCGACGCGGAGAATTTTCCCGGTGGCGGGCACGTAGCGGCGGATGAGATTGTTCTCGGCGTCGGCGATGAGGACGGAGTCGTCGCGGTCGATGCAGAGGTGCTTGGGGCCGTTGAGAGTGGCGTCGCGGGCGTCGCCGCCGTCGCCGGTGGCGCCTTTTTTACCGGTGACGTTGATGACGGTGCGAATGCGGCCGTCGGGCGTGACGACGCGTAGGGCGTGGCCGTTGCGCTCGAGGATGTAAACGTGGCCGTGACGGTCGATCGCAACGGCGCGTGGGTCGGTGAGCGGTGCGGCGGTGGCGACGGCGCCGTCGGCGGGGATGCCTTTCTCGCCGTTGCCGGCGACGATGGCGAGTTTGCCCGTGGCGAGGTCGAGCGCTTGGACGCGGCGGAGATCGGCGACGAAGAGGTGGGTGCCGGAGGGGTTGAGGGCGACGCAGTAAGGACCGTTGGCGCGGCCCTGAGCAGCGGGGACGCCGTAGCCGGCGAGCGAGGAGACTCGGCCGGTGGCGGGATCGTAGATGCGGATGCGACCGTTCCACGTGTCGGCGATGAAGACGCGACCGTCGGGGTGGACGGCGAGATTGTGGGGGCCGTTGAACTGCGCGCGGAGGGCGGGCCCGCCGTCGCCGGAGTCACCCGGGTTGGATTGACCGGCGACGTGGGTGAGAACGCCGGTTTTCGGGTTGAGGCGGAGCAGGCGATTGCCTTTGGCCATTTCAATGATGAAGGCATCGCCGGCGGCGTTGAATTCGACGCCGAAGGGCTCGCGGAGTTGAGCCTCGGCCGGGGCTTCGGGGCCACCGGCGACGAGGACAATTTTGGCGGCGTGAAGGGACGTCGCGAGGGAAAGCGCGAGGGCGACGGCGAGAGCGAGGGTCGAGCGGGGCATGGGTAAAGAATTGGGTGGAAAGCAGTGAATTGCGGCCGAGGGAGGCCGCGGGAGGAACGTGGGACCGACCACGGTTAGGATGCGATTGAGGAATCGGGTCGGCATCGGAGTGGATTAGGCAGGCGCTGCCTGAGGAAAGGGCGCATGGACTTCGGCTGCGGCGCGCTCACCGAATCGTGGTTTTGTCGGGCCGTGATTACGACTGGCTGGGCCCGCGGGGCGGCGCTCGGCCGTTAGTGCAGCGGGTGCTCTTTGAGTAATTCTTCCGTGGTGTAGAGCATCATACGTCCGGGGTTTTTGGCGCGGACCTTTTCGACCTCTTCGGCTTTGATGGGAGCGGCCTCGTTGCCAAAACTGTTGCGCACGAAGGTGAGCACGGCCGCGACTTCCACGTCGTTCAACATGCCGCCGAAGGGCGTCATCGGCACCTGACCGTCGTATTTTTTGCCGTTAACCTCGAGCGGTCCCATCAGGCCGTAGAGCGTGAGCTTGATGAGGCGTTCGGAGTCCTCGGTGACCCAAGGATTCTTAGTCAATGGAGGGAACGCGGGGTCGAGGCCTTTGCCGTCCGCCTGATGACACGTGACGCAGTAGCCTTCGCGCAGGTAGATCTGTTGGCCCGCGAGGTATTGCTCCTGACCGGCGGTGTTGAGGTAGAGCGGGGCGGGGCGTTGCGGGTGCTCGGGCTTCTCGGTTTCCGTGACGCCGGCGAGGCGGTTGGAGGCAGTCTTCACGACCTCTTTGCTCCAGCGATCGAGCGGTTGGGCTGCACCGATGGCCACGATATTTTTCGCCGCAGGCACCGCTGGTAACCAAGATGCCGCGACCACGGCCTCGAGGCGCACGCGGCCCTGCTCATCGGCCGCGGCCTTTTCCAGCAAAGCGGCGTGGTCCGCGATGCGGTGGGTGTTGTAGCGCAACACGCGGACGGCCGCCGCGCGGGCGCGGAAATCGGACGACGCCAGCAACTCGCGCAGCAAAGTTTCGTCCACGGCGTTCATGCCCCAGGTCACCCAGAGCGCTTCGAGTTTTGCGTGGATGTCGGTTTGGGCGGAGGCCCACTTTTTCACAGCGGGTAGGACTTCGGCAACGGGGTGATTGCGGATTTCGCGGCGAGTGCGATAGCGGGTGCGGCTCTCGGGTTCTTTCAGATTTTCGAGCAAGGTGGCCAGCGGGGCTCCGGCGATTTGCGCGGGCTTCACCAAGGGCCGTCCGGGATAGGTGATGCGGTAGATGCGGCCGTGGTTTTTGTCGCGCATAGGATCGCGCGCGTTGTGCTGCATGTGCCCGATGAGAATGTTGTGCCAGTCGATCACGTAGAGGGAACCGTCGGGCGCGAATTCAAGGTCGACCGGCCGGAAATTACGGTCGGTGCTGGTGAGTAAGTCGTGACGGAACGTGGTCTTCCAACCGGTGCCGTCATCCTCGATCTGGTGTTGTTTGATGCCGAGGAAGCCGATCGCGTTGCCGAGGATGATGTCGCCTTGGACCTCGTCGGGGAAATGGCGGGAGGAGATGATCTCGAGTCCGGAGGTGGGCCGCACTTTTTCGGCGGCGGGAATGAGGTCGATGGTCGCCGGAGTCTTGCTCCCGAAGGTGGGCTTTACCTGCATGGGCAGGGCCCAGTTCATCGTCGTGCCTGAGGTAAAGAGGAAGAAATCCTGTCCCCATCGGTCGAAGACGTATCCCCAGGGATTGGGGATGTTCATCTGAATGGTGCGCTCGAGCATTCCGCGCTGCGGGCTGTAGCGGAAGAAGCCGCCGTCGACGCAGCGCACGGGGCCGTAAGGCGTCTCGACATTGCTGTGCAGAAATACGCCCTCGCAGAGCATGAACGCACCGCTGGGATCGGCGGTGTAGGCGCTAATGGCATGGTGCGTGTCATGCGTATCGAAACCGCCGAGGATGATCTCCTGGCGGTCGGCTTTGTCATCGCCGTCGGTATCGCGGAGGAGGACGAGATTTGGCTCTTGGGATAGGTAGACACCCTCAGGGGCGAATTCGAAACCGATGGGCAGATAGAGATTATCGGCAAAGACCGTTTCTTTGTCGGCTTTCCCGTCGCCATCGGTGTCTTCGTAGATCAAGAGCTTGTCGTTCGGCAGGGCGTCGCCGGGGCGATAGGCGGGGTAGGCCGGCATCACTGCGACCCAAAGACGGCCCCGGTTGTCGAACGACAGTTGCATCGGGTTGGCGAGATTGGGGAATTCCTTTTCGCTCGCGAAAAGCTGGACCTTGTAACCCGGAGGAACGGTGAGTGCGGCGGCGCCCTCGTCGGCCGGGAGGATTTGGGTGGTGCCGTTTTTGATGCTCGGCGCGTAATTCGTGGGTACGGGCGGCAGGACGTGCGTGGTGTTGTCGTCGACGACGAGGTCGTGCTTACGACCCGCGGCGATATCGTGGATGGCGCGGTCGCGCAACGCGGTCATCTCGCGGGTTTTTTTGACCTCGTCGGGATAATTCTGCGGGCCGTAGGGGCCGTAGCGCCGGCCGTAGGCATGGACGCCGTTCACGAGGTTGTAGTCGTTGTTCCAAAAGTAGTCTTTCTGCGTCACCGCCCGGTGCACGAGCGCGGGATCGGCTTTCGAGACGCGTGGTTGCTCGCCGTAGAGGCCGGTCGCAAGAAGCTTGGCGACGTGCTTGTAGCCCTCGTCGTTGGGGATGAAGCCGCCCGTGGTGAGGGGCTCGCGGGCGTCCTTGTAGAGCGCCAGCATCGGGTTGAAGAGATCGATGAAGGTGAGGCCGTGTTTTTGCGCGACGGAGCGAATGGCCTTGGTGTAAAGCGCGAGGTTGAGGTTCTCCTTAACCCCGTCGGGCAGGTCCCGCTTGGCGGATTGGTTTTCGTAGGCGATCGGCGACACGAGCACGACGCGGGGTGCCGTTTGGCCGTTGTAGGCTTTGCTCAATGTGTGCTGCACCCAAGCGGCCAGCTCGGCTTCGAAATTGGCGACTTTGGCCGGCCCGTCGAACGATTCGTTGTAACCGAAAAAGGCGACGAGGGTGTCGGCTTTGAGGTGCGTGAGCCATTGGTCGGGGGTCGGGAAGAAACCTTCGCCCCGGTGGATTTTGAGTCCGGGGTGGAATTTTTCGGCACCGGGAAACGCCCACTGGGAAGAGCGTGATGGATGCGGCCGAAACCCGGGGGTGTCGCCCACGTGACCCAGGTTGCGGAAGAACAACGCGTGTTCAGGGTAGCGGAGGGCGAGTTCGGTTTCGATGCGGTGATAATAGACATCGCGCTCAGCGAGACCGTTTCCGATGAGCACGATGCGTTCGCTTTTGGCCGGAGGCGCGACGACTTGCGGGCGACGGTTGGCTGCCGAGCCGGGTTCGGCTTTGAAGGCGTGTGGCGCGTCGTAGATTTTTGGCGGTTGTTTGTCGGCTGGGGCCTTCTTCGCGGCGGGCTTGTCCGCGCGTTCAGGTCGTTTAGCGGCTAGATTTTGACCGGTATCGGCCGCGACTTCCTGGACGATCGGAGGGGCGGCGTGGATCGACGCGGACAACGCCAAGGCAGCGGCAACGAGAAGGGAAATTTTCGGGATGGTCATAAGGGGGTGAGACAACGTGCCGAACCCTACGGCGGTAAAGTGAAAGGAGAGAAGCCTGAATCTATTGCGGCCCGGAGGGCGGTGAGGTGCAGGAATTTACCGGTGCACCGAAGTCGGCAAAAGCTCCCTTGCCAGGGTGGGCGCGACTTGCAACGTGGCGGGTTTCCATGAGCACCGCCGTCAAAATCTACGATACCACGCTGCGTGATGGCACGCAGGGTGAAGGGATCAGCTTCTCGGTCGCCGACAAGCTGCGCATTGCCGAGCGGCTCGACCAGTTTGGCGTGGACTACATCGAGGGCGGGTTCCCGGGCTCCAATCCGCGCGATATCACGTTTTTCGCCGAGGCGAAGCACTTGAAGTTAAAGCACGCGCGGCTGGCGGCGTTTGGTTCGACCCGGCGCGCGGGCGCGAAGGCCGACGAAGATCCGCAATTGCGCACCCTCCTCGACAGCGGAATGCCGGTGATGACGATTGTGGGGAAAACGTGGACGCTCCACGTGACTGAGATCCTGCGGACCACGCTCGAAGAAAACCTCGCGATGATCGAGGACTCGACCCGCTACCTCGTCGCCCAAGGCCGCGAGGTGATCTACGACGCCGAGCACTTTTTCGACGGCTACAAGTCCGATCCCGAGTATGCGATCCGCACGCTGGCGGCGGCGGTGCGCGGCGGTGCGAGCAATCTTTCGCTCTGTGACACGAACGGCGGAACGCTGGTCGATGAGTTCAAGGCGATCGTGGGCCACGCGGTGCGGGAGTTCGGTGCGGAAAAGATCGGCGTGCATTGCCACAATGACAGCGGCCTCGGGGTCGCTCTGACCCTCGCGGGCGTGACGGCGGGCGCGACCCTCGTGCAAGGCACGGCGAACGGTTACGGCGAACGGGTGGGTAACGCCAACCTCACGACGGTGCTGGCCAATCTGTTTCTTAAGATGGACTGCACGGCGCGGTGCGCGGCGAATCTGGCGCAGCTGCGCGATCTTTCGCTCTTCTTCGACGAGCTGGCGAATCTGCGCCCGGACCCGAAGGCGCCGTTTGTCGGATTGTCGGCGTTTGCCCACAAAGGCGGGTTGCACGCCAACGCGGCGCAAAAGGTGGCGCGGAGTTACGAGCACATCGACCCGGCGCTGGTGGGTAATCGCACGCGGGTGTTGGTTTCGGACATGGCGGGACGGAGCAGTCTCGCGTTGAAGGCGAAGGAACTCGGGCTCGAGCTCGACGAAAAACGGCCGGAGATGAAGGCCTTGATCGAACAACTGAAAGAGCGAGAGTTTCGGGGCTACGAATACGAGGCGGCGGATGCGTCGTTCCGGTTGTTGATCTCGGCGGCGCTGGGCGAGCGAAAGACGTTTTTCGAAGTGGAGACCTACCGCGTCATTATGGAGCGACACGGCGAGGAATTGTGGTCGGAGGCGACGGTGAAGGTGAGCGTCGGAGGCGAGTCGGTGCACACGGTGGCGGAGTGCACGGGGCCGGTGGGGGCGCTGGACAAGGCGCTGCGCCTGGCGTTGGAGAAGACGTATCCGCAACTGCGAGAGTTGGTGCTGCGGGACTACAAGGTGAGGATTTTGGAGAGCGGAGCCGGGACGAACTCGCGCACGCGGGTGCTGATCGAGAGCGGCGACGGCAAGGCCGTCTGGGGGACGGTGGGCGTGAGCGACAATATCATCGACGCCAGCTGGGAAGCCTTGCGCGACGCGGTGGAATACAAGCTGGCGAGCGGTTGAGGGGGCGGGAACGTCCGCCGGGAAGCGTTCAAGATTGGTCGGAAAAATATCTTGAACTCCGCGGGTCGAGGCGAGACGTTCACCCTTCATTTTTGGGGTAGGATACTCAAGTGGCCAACGAGGGCGGACTGTAAATCCGCCGGCTTACGCCTTCCTCGGTTCGAATCCGAGTCCTACCACCACTTTCCTAGTAGCGAGTCGCGGTGGGGCAGTGAGCGAGGCTGAGGCGGGTGCCAGCAAGCGGCCCCCCGACGCGGAAAAGGTTCGTTTGGGTTATGCGCTCTGCCTTGCTTCAAATGAGCCCGGCGTTGGCGAAGCTGTAGTGGCCGAGGCCGGCGGGGTCGGCGGCGGGGCGGCCGATGATGATGTGATCGATGAGCGGGATATCGACGGCTTTGGAAGCGGCGTGAATCTGACGGGTCATCGCGATATCGGGCGCGCTGGGGGACGGGTCGCCGCTGGGGTGATTATGGATGCAAATCACGGCGCTGGCGGATTCGCGCATCGCGGCGCGGAACACTTCGCGCGGGTGGGCGAGGGTGCTGTTGGCGGTGCCGGAGGTGATTTCCTCACGGCGGATGAGCCGGTTGCGGCGGTTGAGGCTAAGAATCCAAAATTTTTCCACTTCGAGCCCGGCGACGATGGGTTGCATGTAGGCGACGATCAGCTCGGCGCGGGTGAGCAGCGGAGTTTCACCGGTCTGTTGGCCCAACACCCGGCGGGCAACTTCGATGACGGTGACGAGTTGCAGGGCTTTGACCGGGCCGATGCCTTTGAATTTACGAAAGTCGGCGGCGGACCAGCCGATGAGACCGGCGAGGGAGCCGGCGTCCGCGACGAGGCGCTGGGCGAGAGTGAGGACATCTTGGCCGCGGGTGCCGCTGCGCAGGAGCATCGCGAGCAGTTCGGCGTCGCCGAGAGCGGCGGCTCCGAATTTTTGGAGCCGCTCCTGCGGGCGTTCGCCGAGTGCCGTCGCTTGCAGACGATTCTCCGGGAAGGGGGTCGGGACAGGATCGCTCATCGGGGGACACAGGTTTCTGGTTGATGAAGCGGAGGTGAGCAATTCCTGTTCTTGGTATGGCTTCGTCAACGTTGCGGGTAGTCGTCTGGGGCGAGAACGTGCACGAGCACAGCAACGCCAAGGTCGCGGCGGTGTACCCGCAGGGCATGCACACGGTGATCGCGGCCGGTTTGCGGGAGTTGCTGCCGACGGCCGAGGTAAGCACGGCGACGTTGCAGGAAGCGGAGCACGGTTTGACCGCGGCGCGGCTGGCGGAGACCGATGTGCTGACGTGGTGGGGGCACAAGGCGCATGGCGACGTGAGTGACGAAGTGGTGGTGCGCGTGCATAAACGCGTGCTGGAGGGCATGGGCCTGATCGTGCTGCACTCGGGGCATTATTCGAAAATTTTCAAACGGCTGATGGGCACGACGTGCTCGTTGATTTGGCGCGAGGCGGACGAGAAAGAGCGTCTCTGGGTCTGCAATCCCGGGCATCCCATTGCGCAGGGCATCGGGCCGTATTTTGAACTGCCGCGGGAGGAAATGTATGGCGAGCCGTTTGGGGTGCCGCCGCCGGAGGAGCAGGTGTTTATCTCGTGGTTCGAGGGCGGGGAAGTGTTTCGCAGCGGGTGCTGCTACACGCGGGGTAACGGGAAGATATTTTATTTCCGGCCAGGGCACGAAACGTACCCGACGTATTTCGATGCGAACGTGCGGCGGGTGCTGGCCAACGCCGTGGAGTGGGCGCGACCGCCGGCGACGCGCTGGGTTGATTCCTGCCCGAACGCAAAAAATCCGCCGGAGAGGATCGCGCCGAAGGCCTGAGGCTCAGGAGTTGGTCGCGGGAGCGTCGGCAGCTTGGGCGGCCGCGAGACCGCGGCGTTCGTCGATGCAGCAGGTGACGATCAATCCGGCGACGAGAAAGCCGGCCAGCACGAGCAGTGCGGCGGTCGTGCCGAGGAAGTCCTTGGCCAAGCCAAAGGGGATGGTGAGAACGGCGGCAAACTTGAAGACGAGACCCCAGAGTCCAAAAAACTCGGCGGAGCGGCTGGCCGGAGTGAGGTAGCAAAAAAACGCGCGGTTGGCGGCCCCGAGCGAGCCGAGGCCGAAGCCGATGAAGTTGCCCACGACCCAAAGTGGCCAGCGGGGATAGGCGGCGGGATCGGCGGACTGCGCGCGGAGCCACGAAAACAAGGCGAAGCCGAGGGCGGCGAAAATCCAAACCGAGAGGAGCACCACCGTCATGCGCTTGTGCCCGAAGCGGTCTTGGAAAAATGCCGGGATGAGCGTTCCGATCACGCCGGATACGGTGATGACGGCGACGAAGAGAACAAGTTGGACCTCGTTGAAGCCGAACTCGGCGGCGAGAATTGAGGCAAACATCACGATCACCGTCATGCCGGTGCCGTAGAGTAGAGATGCGCCGAGGAGCACGGCGAGATCGCGGAATTGGGCGGCTTGGCCGATGGTGCTTTTGAACTGGCGGAAGGTGTCGGTAAAGAGCCGGTGCGCGGGCGCGCCGGCGGGGACGGGCCGTTCCCGAAGTCCGAGGAGCGTGGGCAGCGCCAGCGCGAAGAACCAGAGGCCGGCGAAGACGAAGATTGGGCGCCACTGGTCGGGCGATTCTAATTTGAGGCCGATCATGAGGGCGGCGGTGACGATCAGCAGGAGCAAGGCGGCGGAGTAGGCGCAGGCCCAGGAAAACGCGGAGACCCGGCCGAAGTGTTCGCGCGCGGAGAGCTCGGGCATGAAGGAGGCGAGAAAGTTTTCGCCGAGGGAAAACATGAAGTTCGCGGGGATGTAGAGGGCAATGGCCAGGGCGATCTGGCCGGGCTGGATCAGAGCGAGAGCGCAGGTGAAGGCGGCGCAGCTGAAACCGGTGATCAGCAGACCGGCTTTTTTCCACGCGCGGGCGTCGGCAAGGGCGCCGGCAAAGGGCGACACGATGACGACGAGCACCATGCTCGCGGCGTACGTGAGCGTCCAGATCAGGTCATCTCTCGCCGGATCGCGGACTACGACCTTTTGAAAGAAAATCGAGAACAGCAGCGTATTGATGATGAGCGTGAACGACTGGTTCGCGACATCGAAGGAGATCCAGGACCAGAGTTGGCCTTGGCGGGGCAGGCCGCGGAGCGGATAGAGGCGGGATAACCGGGAGGGCGGCACGGCGAAAAGTTATGGCTAACTTCCCGGCGTGAAAAGGTGGAACTGGCCGGCGCAGTGGGCCCGCGCGAAGGCGGACTCGGGCCGGACTCAGTAGTGCTTCACGTAGCCGTTGCGGCGGAGGCGTTCGAGCCAGCGCTCTTGGCTGGTGCGGGCCATCTGGGACACGAGGAGACGCTCAATCTGGTCGCGAACCTCGTCGATGGCTTGGTTACCGGCAAACTTGCGCTCTTCGGCGAAGAGGATGAAGCAGCCCTCGGGAAGAACGACGGGCGCCGTGATTTCACCGGCCTTCAGATCAAAGAGGGGCTTGGCAAATTCCTCCTTGAGGTCCGAGCGTTTTTGCCAACCCCAATCGCCGCCCTTGGCGCGGCGGGAGTCTTGACTGTATTCGCGGGCGAGCTCCTCAAATTTGGAGCCGGCGCGGAATTTGGCGATGAGTTCGTCGGCCTTGGCCCGGAGGCCGGCGTCGGTCGTATCGTCGACCCGGGAGAGCTGGATGAGGCGGAGGTGGACGCTGTCCTCTTGGAAGAAACGGTCTTTGTTTTCGCGGTAGAACGTCTCGATGCGCACGGGGCTGACCACGCTCTGCGATTTCCGCTGCTGCTGCTGCATGTAGTGATAGATGATGTCCTCTTCGATTTCCGAGCGGTATTCCCGCAGGGTGACGCCTTTGCCGCGGAGGTAGGCGAGGAACTTGGAGCGATCGTTGTCGAACTGCTCGGTCAAGATATCGGCGATGCGATTGTCGATGTAGCTCTCGGGAATGCGGCGGACCTCTTTTTCGTCTTTGGCCTTCCGAAATTCTTTAACGATCAAAACCTTGTCGATGAGGTCTTGGATGACTTGGTCTTGGAGGGATTCGAGTTTCTCGTTGAATTCTTTCTCGTTGCGGGCGTCGCGCTGGATTTGGGGAATGAGCGGGGCGATCTCGCGGCGGATGTCGTCGACGGTGATGACTTTTTGCTCGGCGATCGCGGCGATTCCGTTGGCGAAACGCATGTTCAAGCCGTCGTCTTGGGCTAGGGCGGAGGAGAGCGAAGCGAGTGCGCAACCGATGAAGGCGAGACGTCGAGAGAGGGTCATGGGGTCGGCAGGTTATTCAAAAATATGATTACTTCTTTCAAACGTAGAAGTGGCTTCGGAGCGGTCAATCGTGGAAACCGGGTGCCGTGCATCACCCAGTCGTCGCGCTGGCTGCTCTGACGCCGACACTTCAGACGCGTCGATTCGGTTTCGACGGAAAGGATGCCTTTTTGTTCCGCCCGAATTCGGATCTCGGTGATCAGCAGCAAGGCCCTGACCTCGTCGCCAAACTTGCCGAAACGGTCGCGGAGGTCGGCTTCCACTTGTTTGAGATTTTCGAGGCTATCGGCGAGGGCGAGTTTGCGGTAAAAGTCGATGCGTAAACGGGTTTCGCTGACATAGGCGGCCGGAATCCGGGCTTGGATAGGCTCGACGGCGGGACCTTCGTTGGCGGCGGCTTCGGCATCGCGAATCGCCGTGTAGCTATCGACGTGGCGGCCGCGGCTTTGGGCGTCCCGGGGGGTGCCGTCGCCGACGAAGACGAAGTCGAGCTTCACGCTGGCACGGATGGCGGCGGCGGTCTTGTCACCTTTGAGCCGAGCGACGGATTGGCGGAGCAACTGGCAGTAAAGTTCGAAGCCCACGCCGACGATGTGGCCGCTTTGCTCTGAGCCGAGGAGGTTACCGGCGCCGCGGAGTTCGAGGTCGCGCATGGCGATGCGGAAGCCGGCGCCGAGCTGGTTGTGCTGGCGCATCGCGCCGAGGCGCTCGCGGGCGATCTCGAGGAGCTTGGTGTGACGGTGGAGGAGCAGG
>CAMBRG010000111.1 GCA_945869845.1 Opitutus sp. GAS368
CGGCCGATTTCGGCACGGCGGTGCATGAGCGATTTGCGGAAATCGAATGGATACTGCCCTCACGCATCGCGGACCAGGCGGCGGAGTGGCGGGCCAGACTTGGCCCGGATGAGGCGACGGACGAAGCGGTGGCATGTCTTTCGGCGCCGGGCTTGGCCGAAATTTGGGTCGAACCGAGTTCGTCCGGCATGGGAAAATCGGCGGTTGAAGTGTGGCGCGAGCGGCCGTTCGAGGTTGTGCTCGACGGCGAGTGGATATCGGGCGTCTTCGACCGGGTGGTCGTCACAAGGAGTTCCGATGGCCGGGCGGTTGAGGCAACGGTGGTTGATTTCAAAACTGATCGGATATCGGGCGAGGCCGGGATCAGAAGTGCGGCCGATAAGCACACGGCCCAACTAAATCTGTACCGTCGCGTCGTCGCGACGCTCACTCAAATCGAGATCTCGCGCATCCGCTGCGAGGTGGTTTTTACCCGGCTGCGTTGCGCGACGCGAATTCCTTGGGTGGGCCGTGAAACTTAATAACTTCGGGCTTTACAGGGGGGAATGGCACTCACACGTTGGACCCTCACCAACTCTCAAGCACCATGGGCAACCTGAAAAAGAAACGTCGTTTAAAGATGAATAAGCACAAGCGTCGCAAGCGCTTGAAGTCCCATCGCCATAAGAAGCGTTCGTGGCAGCAGTAAGCATCGGACGGCTCGCTTTTAGCGAACGCCCATAGAGCTCTAACCCGCCCCAGATTTGTGGCGGGTTTTTTATGGCCGTAAATCGGGCTTCGTCCGATCTAAGCTCTGGGAATTCCAGCACAAGCTGCGGCTCGAAGTTCGAGAGTGGTTTCGGCGAGTCGACCCGGTTCCGACTTGCGCCTGATTATGTTTAGACTTCAGGCGGTAGGCCGCCTGCTTGCAGGCGCTCGGAGCGTCCGCGAGCGGACGGCCTACGAAAATCCAAAAATCATCAGCCGCCGGTATTAGACTGGCGGAGGTGTATTCCAAGGAGAGTCTTGCTCGGTCTTGGTTGGTGCGCGGTGGCGGAGTCAGAAAAGGCCGGGGGCGTGGAGCGCTTCCTCTGCCCCCGCAAAATCCTCCAAGACGCCTCACCCCGAATTCTTCAGACTTCAAATCGAAGCCGAGCAGGCGGCTACCAGTTATTACCCGCCAGAGATTTCGTTTTGGTTCTCGCGGGCGGCTGCCGGTGTAGCACCGGGGAGGCTTCCGTCGCTGGCTTTTTTGATCCGGAAGGTTGAGCCCCTGCGAGGTTGGCCCGTAGATCTTCGCGCCATAACCACGCGCCCTACAGGCCGGCGGAGGTCATCAGAATGAGGAGCAGGAGCTGATTCATCGGCTTATGGCGTCTCCGGGGGTTGTCTATTTTGAATATCCCAATAAAACATCCCCTGTCCTATGACTAGCCTCGCTTCTCCCGCAAAATCAGTTCCGCCCACCTTTGCGGCTGGATTTGGGCACCTTGCGCCGCACATGGCGGAGCTTGACCGCTTTCTTCAGCACGAACTTGCCACGTTCGAACCGGAGATTCGCGCGATGGCCGACTACTGCATCGATACGTCGGGCAAGCGCATTCGCCCCGCTTTGGTCTTCCTGAGCGGCTGGCGCGGGCCGGGCGTGATCACGCCGGACCTCGTGCGAGTCGCCGCCGTGGTCGAACTCGTCCATTTGGCGACCCTCGTGCACGACGATATCATGGACGAGGCCGACGTGCGCCGAAGCCGTCGCACGGCGGCTCGTGAGTTTGGTCCGGTTGCCGCCGTTTTGTTGGGTGATGCACTTTTCGCCCATGCCCTGCATCTTGCCACCCAGTTTCCCACGACCGAGGTGTGCGCGGCGGTCTCGGAGTCCACGCGCCGGGTTTGCGCGGGCGAGATTGTGCAGACGCTGCGCCGCGGCTCCCTCAATATCACTCTCGCCGATTACCAGCGGATCATCGATCTCAAGACCGCCGAGCTGTTCCGGGTGTCATGCTATCTCGGCGCGAAGCTATCCGGCGCCGAGCCCGCTTGTGCCGAGGCGGTGGCCCGATTTGGCCGCCATCTCGGGATCGGCTACCAAATTTACGACGACCTCGCCGATTACTTCGGCAACGAAGCCCGCATCGGCAAGACGCTCGGCACCGACCTCGCGAGCGGAAAAATAACTCTGCCGTTGATCAAACTCAGCGAGCGGCTGTCGGTTCCCGAGCGGGAGGCGCTCTCTGAGGAGATCACGGGCAAGCGTCCGGCCCAGCTCGCGCTCCGCTTGCAACAGATGAATGACTTGGGCGTATTCGCCGCCGTCACGGCGGCGGTGCACGAAGAGATTGCCAAGGCGTGCGCGGCCCTGGCGCCGTGGGCTAATTTTCCGGCGACGCCCCATTTGCTGGCGCTGGGCGAGGTCCTACGCGGTCAGGTGGCGGCGCTGCAAATCCGCGGTTGAGCGGTCAGCGGCGCGCCTCGGCGCGTTCCCACGCGAAGAGGTATTGCTGCGCGAGGCCAGCGAGCGGCCCGAAGTGAGCGCGGCCAAACTGCGCGACTTGCGCGGGCTTCCAGCCGACGAGGCCGTAGCGTCGCTCCATCGTTTTTAGAATCCACACATCGACGGGAAACGCTTCCAGTCGGCCGGCGCCGAAGAGGAGCACGCAGTCGGCGACTTTCTCGCCCACGCCCGGGAGCGAAATGAGCCGCGTCTTCGCCTCGGCGTAGGGCGCGGTCTCCGTCGCTTCGAGCCAGCCGGGATGTTGGGCGATAAACTGCGCCGTCTCGTGGATGTAGCGGGCGCGGAAGCCGAGGAGACACCCGCGTAGCTCGGCTTCGGGGATGACGGCGATTTCCGCCCACGTCGGCAGGCGGTTAAACCGGAGCAGGGCGGGATCTCGCGAACCGGCGTCACCGATGGCGGCACCGTGGCGCTCGGCGAGGAGTGCCATCATTTGTTTGATCTGCACGATCTGCTTGGTGGCGCTGCAAAGGAAGCCGAGCAGGGTTTCACCGAAGGGCTGGCGCAGAATGCGCAGATCGGGAAACGCGGCGATGCACCGGGCGAGATGGTCGTCGCTGCGCCACGGCAGCGTATCGGCGAGCGTGCGGGGATCGCCGTTGCCATCGAGGTAGCGCAGCAACGCGGCTCCGGTATCGGGCGTGAGGGCGGACCAGTGCAGCCGGGCGTCGGCGTCGAGGCTGAGGCGCGCGACGTGGTGATTCCATTGGCCGAGGTAGGTGCCGCCCGGCTCGGGCTGCCAACGAAATGCTTGCCCGCCGTCAACCGTCTCCGCGAGGACCGCCGCGGACGGCGCATGGGTCAGCGCGAGGGGTTGCCAAGGAGTCCAACGGGCCGTCGTCACGGTGCGGATTTGGCCCAGAGGAAACTTTCGCGACTCGCGAGCTCTTCGCCCTTGCCGTTGACGAGGGCGAGTCGCCATGCGACGGGATGGGTTTTGCGATCGGTCCAATCGATACCGGTAAGACCGAGGTTGAAGACGACCTCCCGGCCGATGAGCCCGACGGGAAAGGTGTAGGTCTTCGCCTGCGGGGCGTCAGGTTTGATGATCTGGAGCACAAACTTTGCGTCCGCGGCGTTGAGCGTCGTCTTGGTCCGCACGAGAAAATAGTAACCGGCGCGGGTGTCGGGTTGGCTACGAAGGACGGTGTGCCGACCGGTGTTTTCTTGGCCGTCGAAATATTCCGAGATCCGGTCGAAGGACTCGGCGGTGCGCCACGCGGGCCAGACCCGAACGAATTCGACGTCGGCGGCGTGCGCCAGAAAGGGCACCACGAAAAACACAAAACACACGAAGGTCAGAATGCGGCTGCGGCTCATCCAGCGAACGATGCGGGACAGAAGGGTCGGCGACAAGCGCGTGCGTGGTTGCTTACGGTTCCAGCCGGACGAGTTGGAAACGACGGATGCTCAGCGGAGCGGGCTCCCAGTTTTTCACGGTGGGATGGATCAGGTAGGTGCGGGCGCGGTGGACGAGCGGGGCGACCGGGGCTTGGTTGAGCAGGAGCGCCTCGGCCTCCTGGAAAAGGGCGAAGCGCCGCATCGGATCGGCGGTGGCGGTGGCTTGGTCGAGGAGCGCGTCGTAGGCCTTGTCGCCCCAGCCGGTCCAGTTCTGGCCGTTGCCGGTGCGGAAGATTTCAAGGAAGGTGGCGGGGTCGGGGAAGTCGGCGGTCCAACCGAGGAAGCCGAGGGTATGGGCGAGGTTTTGTTGGTTTTGAAACAGGGTTTTCTGTTCGAAGGGCTCGATCGTTACGCGGATGCCGAGCTCGCGCTGCCACATGGCTTGGATGGCTTCCATCATGCGGGGCTGATTTTCATCGTTGAGCACCTGCACGGGGATGGAGGGGAAATTTTTCCCGCCGGGAAAGCCGGCCTCGGCGAGGAGGCGGCGGGCTTCGGCCGTATCCAGCGCGACGTGCGGGCGAGAGACGTAGGTGCCGCAGTTGGGCGGAACCATCACGGAGGCGGCGAGAAAGGCGCCGTTGAGGACTTTTTGGGCAAGAGCTTCGCGATCCACCGCGAGCGCGAGGGCGCGGCGCACGCGTGGATCGGTGAAGGGGACTTTGGTGACGTTGAAGTTGAGGTAGGTGATGTTCAGGAGTGGATCGATGCGGAGGGGCGAGGGGGACTGGGCGCGGTAAGTGGGGAGCTTTGACTTCGGGACATCGAAGGTGACGTGGACCTGGCCGGCGCGGAAGTTGAAGTCCTCGGTGTCGGATTTTTCGGTGGGAAAAAAGACGACGCTCTCGAGCGAAGTGCGGGCCGCGTCCCAGTAGCGGGGATTTTTCGCGACGACGAGACGGGCGTTGGGCGACCACTCGGCGAGGGTGAAGGCGCCGTTGCCCACGAGATTGCCGGGGCGGGTCCACGGATTGGCGCGGTCGTCGCTCCGGCCGAATTTCTCGATCGTGGCGCGGTGCACGGGCATCCAGGTGTTGTGGGCGACGAGCGCGGGGAGGTAGGGCGTGGGGTGAGTCAGGCGGAGTCGCAGCGTGCGGTCGTCGATGACTTCAACGCCGACCTCGGAAAAATCCTTGAGGTCGCCCTTGTTGAAACGTTCGGCGTTCTTGAGCGGCCAGAGCATGTAGGAGTAGCCCGCGCTGAACGCCGGGGTGAGAATGCGTTGAAAGGAAAACGCGAAGTCGCGGGCGGTGACGGGATCGCCGTTGGACCAGCGGGCGTCGGCGCGGAAGTGAAACGTGTAAACGAGGCCGTCGGCGGAAATTTCCCAGCGCTCGGCCACGCCGGGGAGAGCGGCGGAGGATTTTTCGTCGGTGACGGTGAGTCCCTCGTAGAGCGAGGCGAGGATGATGCCATCGGTGAGCGAATCGACGACATGGGGATCGAGGGAGGCGGGCTCGTTCTGATTGCCGAGGAGGAGAGTCTTCGTGCGGAGACCCGCCTCGGCGGAGGTCTCACGTTTGCCGCAGGCGGCGAGCAACAGGGCGATGGAGGCGAGCAAGAGAGCGAAGACACGAAGGCGCATGGGGAGACGAAACGGACGGTTGGCCGCGGAGGCAAAAAAGTTTTCCGTGTGCTCCAAGAAAGCCGGCGCGGCGCTTTCACCGCTGGCGAGTTCTTGCCCTCGGTTTAGGACGTGGGCCGATCAACGGCGATTTCTACAGGGTGACCTCGATAGAAAGTGGCGCCCCGGGCGGATGCGCGGAGCGCCGGTGCAGTGACCGCGGCGATTCGAAGCGGGGCGGGGCGGGTTGATCCGAACGTGAACAACACTTACTCGGCATCGCGGGCAACGGTGCCGATACGACCGGCGGGCGACGATGGCCGGGACGGATCTGACCCACGCTCCCGAGCGCAGCTTCGAGGCGACGGCGTTCCGGGTGACGCGAAACCAATCCAGCACGACGATGTGGCGGCTCAGGGTGGAGGCGACGGGGTTAAGGGTCACCGGTGCCCAGCCTAAATCACGCCGCGAGGGCGTGGATGTAGTGGGAGAGCTGGCGGTCGGTGAGGGCGGGGTCGCGCTGGAGGGCGGTCAGGGCTTTTGGTTCCCACAACATGCTGCGGAGGGGATCGAGGAAGCGGCGGGGGAGATTGGGTTGAACGACGTTGCGGAGGATCGCGAGAGTCTGGCGCGACGCAGGGAGGCCAAGCCATTCGAGGATACCGAAGACGCCGTTGCGCTCGTGGACGACGTTGATCTCGGACCAGCGCGGGGCGGAGGTACCGCGGAGCTCGACGTGGGCGGAGACGAACGCGGTCAGGGCGGGGGTTTCGGCGAGATCGGCGAGCAAGCCGGGGCAGCGGGCGGCGACTTGGAGTGCCTCGAGACGGGCGAACGCGAATTGGGCGATAAATTCGCGGACGGCAGCGGGAACGAATTCGAGGTAGGGTTGCCAGTCGGCGGCGGTGAGAGTCTTGGCGGCGGTGGCCAGGGATTCCGGGCTCGGGGCGAGCGCGATCCATTCGGTGCCGTAAAGGCGCTCGAACTGGACCTCGGGCCAGTGGGTGACGCGGTGGAGGACGCCGCTGTGCGACCAGGTGAGGGCGAGGGGGACGGAGCAGAGCACGCGGCGGGCGCGGCCGGTGACGGTGGCGGAGCGGGAGGAGGCGCGGGCGCGGAGGGGAGATGGCAGTGAGATCATGTACCCACTCTAGCGCATGGGGTGGGACATTGGCTGGGTCAGGGGTGAAATGATGGAAGATTTTTTTAACCACGAAACCCGCGAAATACACGAAAGAGGAGGGAGGAGAGATTTGGAGAGCTGCCCACGGAACACACGGAATACACGGAAGAATTGAGGGGCGAAGAGGCGGAGAAGGAGAATTAGAATAATGCGACAGGAAAAACGGGGTGCCCGCGAATCACGCAAATGGGCGCGAATTGCGGAGGGAGGGGAGCTCCTCTTTTGAATTTCTGGGCTCGGGTTTTATTCGCGAAGATTCGCGGGATTTGCGGGCGGATTGTTTTTGGATCGGGAAAAACCGGGCGGGCGCGGAATCGAATTGCGCCGGGGAAACGGCTGGGGCCGGATGGAGTGAATCAGCATGAATCCTCGATCCCAGTCTTCCCGGCCCCCTTTGGAGCGGATGCTGCGAATCCACGAGGAACTGCGGCGCGGCGCGCTCGTGAATTGCACCATGCTCATGCATGCGCTCGAGGTGTCGCGGAAAACGGTGGTGCGCGACATCGCGTTCATGCGGGACCGGCTGGAGCTGCCGATCGAGTTCGACAGCGGCATCCAGGCCTACCGCTACACGGAGAAGGTGAGTGCGTTTCCCACGGTGAATGTGACCGAGGGCGAACTGCTCGCGCTCCTCGTGGCGCAACGGGCGCTCGAGCAGTACCGCGGGACGCCGTTTCACCATCAGCTGGAGGTAGCGTTTGCGAAGTTGTCGGGCGGGTTGCGGGACAAGATTTCGTTTTCGCCGGCGGACGAACTGCGCGCGGTGTCGTTTAAGAACATCGGGCTCGGGAAAACGGATCTCACGGTGTTCAACGCGCTCAGCGCCGCCGTGCTGAAGGGAACCGAAGTGGGCTTTGCCTATCGGAAACCGGGCGAGACCAAGGCGGAGCCGCGGCGGGTGCAGCCCTACCATTTGGCGAACCGGGAGAACTCGTGGTATCTTGTGGGATTTGATTTGGAGCGCGGGGCGTTGCGGACGTTTGCGTTGCCGCGTATCAGCGACGTCGTGACGACCGTGGTCGAGTTCGAGCGGCCGGAAGATTTTTCGCCGGAAAAGTTTTTCTCCAGTGCGTTGGGGGTGTTGGGCGGGGAAGGGAATTTCATGGTCGTGATCCGGTTCGATGCCACGGTGGCGGAGCGCGTGCGGGAGCGGGAATGGCACGAATCGCAGGAGATGCGCGAACTGCCGGGCGGCGCGTTGGAGTTGAAGTTGCGGCTAGGCGCGCTGGTGGAAGTCGAGCAGTGGGTGCTGGGCTGGGGCGCGGCGGCCGAGGTGGTCGGCCCGGTGGAGTTGCGCGCGAGCGTCAAGGCGACGGTGGCGCGGTTGAGGAAGATGTATGGGTGAGGGAGGAAGCGGGCGGGTGGGCGAGCGGAGGGCGGATCGAGGCTTGGGCGCGGAGGGCGCGGTGTGACGTTGCCACGGGCGTGGGACGTGGGCGCGGGATGTGGACGTGGGCGCGGGCGCGGGCGTGGGACGTGGACGTGGGCGCGGGATGTGGACGTGGGCGCGGGCGTGGGACGTGGGCGCGGAGGGCGGGTCGGAGACCCTGCCCTACTTCTTTTGCTCGCGGCTTGCGGAGTGGTGGACGAGCGGCAACGGTTTCACCTCAGCCCCGAATGAACCCTTACGAGAACACCGATGAACATCAGCCCGTGACCTGGGTGAAGGGATATCCTGTGTATGCGGCGCATTTGGTCGTGCTGGGTTACGTGGTGTCGTTGTTCGCGACCACGTTGTTACTGGCCCTTAAGCTGGAGGCTTGGCTCGGCTGGCTGACGTTTGAAAGCGCAGCGGTGCTGCGCGGTGATGTGTGGCGCATCCTCACCTACGGCCTCGTGAATCCCCCGAGCCTCGGGTTCGTCATCGATATGGCGATGATCGGTTGGTTCGGGCGAGAGGTAGAACGCGTCTATGGCCGGAATTCATTTTTGGCGTTTTATGGGTGCCTGTATTTGGTCTCGCCGCTGATCTTCACAGTTTTCGGTGCGTGGTTGCCCGCCAAGCTGGTGGGTGAATCGGGTTCGCTCGCGTTGTTTGTGGCGTTTGCGGCGATCTATCCGACCGTGCCGATGTTCTTCAACGTGCTGGCGGCCTGGATGGCGGTGATTTTGGTCGGGCTGTATACGCTGATGGCGCTGAGCGCGCGGAATTGGACGGCGCTGATCACGCTCTGGTCGACGGCAGGATTTGCGTTAGCCTATGTGCGCTGGAAGCAGGGTCGGCTAGATTTGACGCTCCCGCGCATTGAGTGGCTGGAGAAGCAGCCGAAAACCAGATTACGGGTTTTACCCGATCTTGAGCCGGCGGCGAAGACGAGTGCCAAAGTGGAGCCGAAGCGCGCCGAGGCGACGACCGCACGGGTCGGGCTGGATAAAACGGCGACGAGCGAAGTCGACGCGCTTCTGGATAAGATCGCGCAGTCGGGCATCGGCAGTCTGACGGCAAAAGAGCGCGCGCGGCTGGAAACGGCGCGGGCGGAATTGTTGAAGCGGCGCTGAGGTGGGGTAGGTAAACGGAAGGGGCCCGCGAAACACGCGAATCACGCGAAAGTCGGAGGGGTGCCCACGGAATACACGGAAGACACGGAAAAATCGGAGGGGAAGCAGGGATGGAAAAGTGGCGTGGGCGAGGTCGTGGGGAACCCGAGGGTGACCACGAAATACACTAAATATACGAAAGTCGGAGTGGCCCGTGATCGACGCGAAGGATGCGAAAGTGTGAGGGGGCCCGCGGAATATACGGAAAGGTCGGAAGGGGCGACGAGGGTGGCGTCGGCGAGCGACGCCCCTACGCGGAATTACGGGGCTGGCGTGAGCGTATAGGTCGCGCCGGGGGTGGTGGTAAAATCGACGGTGGTCGCGGGGCGGAGCGTGAGGACGGGGAGGGTGGCGGGGTCCGCGATCTCGGGCGTGCCCGCGGCTACGGTGGCGAAGAATAAATTGGGGTTGGGTCCGGCGGTGGGTTTGGGTTGGGCGCCGGTGATGGACACGGGCGTGGCGGTGCGCAGGCGGAGGTTGCCGCCGAGTTTGGAGCGAATAACGGCGCGGGTGAGTTTGCCCTCGGCCCAGGCGACATCGACTTCGAAGCCGCCCCGGGGTTTGAGGCCAGTGACGGCGCCGCTGGGCCAGGCGGCGGGCAGAGCGGGCAGGAGTTGGAGGACGCCACCGTGGCTTTGCACGAGCAGTTCGGCGATGCCGGCGGTATAGCCAAAATTACCGTCGATTTGAAAGGGCGGGTGCGCGTCGAGCAGGTTCCGGTAGAGGCCGCCGCCTTTCATCGAGGTCTCCGAGGTGCCCACGAGATTGAAAAGATTTTGGATGATTTTGTAGGCGTGGTCGCCGTCCAACATCCGGGCCCAGAAATTGATCTTCCAGCCCATGGACCAACCGGTGGCTTCGTCGCCGCGGAGTTCGAGGGTGCGGGCGACGGCGCGGAAAAGTTCGGGCGCCGTGTCGGGGTTGATTTGGTTGCCGGGGTGGAAGCCGTAGAGATGGGAGAGGTGGCGGTGCTTGGGGTCGGGCTCTTGGTAGTCGGTGCGCCACTCCTGGAGTTGGCCGCGGGCGCCGACGCGGTAGGGGGCGAGGCGGGCGAGTTTGTCGCGGAGCTCGGCGACGAGAGCGGGATCGCGGCCCAGCATCTCGGCGGCGGCGATGGTGCGGGTGAAGAGTTCGCGGATGATGGCGTGGTCCATGGTGGCGCCGGCGGTGATCGAGGCGCTGCGGCCATCGGGGGCCCGGAAGGTGTTTTCCGGCGATGTGCTGACGGGGGTGATGAGCTGGCCGTTGTCGCCGGGCACGAGCCAGTCGGCGCAGAACTCCGCCGCGCCTTTCATGATCGGGTAGGCTTCGTCGGCGAGGAAGGTCTTGTTGCCGGTGTGGAGCCAATGTTCCCACAAGTGAGAACTGAACCAGCCGGCGGCCATGTTCCAAAAGGCCGAGCTGGCGCGGCCGTCGACGGGGAAGGTGTCGCGCCAGAGCGAGGTGTTGTGATGGGCGACCCAGCCGCGGCGGCCATACATATCGCGGGCGGTGCGGGTGCCGTTGGCGGCGATTTCTCGAATCAGGCGAAAGAGCGGTTCGTGGAGCTCCGAGAGGTTGGTGGACTCGGCGGGCCAGTAATTCATCTGGGCGTTGATGTTGAGGGTGTAGCTGGAGGCCCAGGGCGGGATGACCGAGGGGTTCCATTTTCCCTGGAGATTGAGAGGCTGAGTGTCGGGGCGGGAGCCGGCGATCATGAGGTAGCGGCCGTAGTGGAAGAGCAGCGCGGCGAGGCCGGGATCGCCGCTGGCGCGGAATGCGGCGATCCGGGCGTCGGTGGGCGATTGGTTTTTGGCGGGATCACCGTCGAGCCGCAACGAGACGCGGTTGAAGAGGGCTTGGTAGTCTTCGAGGTGGGCGGCGCGGAGAGCGGCGTAGGATTGCGCGGCGGCTTCGCGCAGGTCGTGCGTGGTGCGGAGCGACGGGTCGAGGCCCTCGCGGCTGGGGCTCTTGAGCGGGCCGTTGAAACTGCTGGCGGCCGTCACGAAGACGGTGGCTTCAGTCGCGCCCTCGACGCGCAAGGCGCCGGCATCCGCGATGATTTTACCATCGGTGCGGATGGTGAGGCGGGCCTCGAAAAACATGCCTTTGCCGTCGATGTCGGCGCCGTAGAGGACCTGGGCGGCGTGGGGTTTGCGGGAGCCGTCGGGATTGAAATTTTCGGGGTATTTGTGCTGGTCGCCCCATTGCTCGACGATCTTGAGATCGCGGCGGCCGACGTAGCCGGGGAGTTGGCCGCGGAAGATGAGTTCGCCGGCCGCAGTGGACGCCTTGGCCGTGGGATGGACGGACGTGAACGAGGTTTTGAACGAGAAGGTTCCGGGTTTGTCGGTGCGCAGGCGGAGGGCGATCACCTGGTCGGGGGCGCTGGCGATGATCTCGCGGGTGAAGGTGGCGCCGTCGCGTTGGAAGCTCACGCCGGCGGTGGCGGTGGCGAGGTCGAG
>CAMBRG010000112.1 GCA_945869845.1 Opitutus sp. GAS368
CCCGTCCGCCCTCCGATGCCCCACCCCGCCTTCCTCGATTCCTCCGATCCGGCGATCTACACCCTGCGCACCACCGCGCCCGGCCCGACCGGCAAGCTCCCGCTCACCGCGCAGATGCTGCGCAACGCCACCAGCGGGCACATCTTCGGCATGACGCAAAACGCCGGCATGGGCTGGGACCCGCGCAAACTGCTCGGCAAAGAATTTCTCATTCTCAGCACCCAGGGCGGCATCCGCGCCACCGATGGCACGCCCGTCGCCCTCGGCTACCACACCGGCCACTGGGAGGTCGGGCTGCTCATGGAGGAAGCCGCGCGCACGTTTTCCGCCCACGGCGCGACTCCGTTCGCCGGCTACGTGAGCGATCCTTGTGATGGTCGTTCCAACGGCACGCCCGCGATGCTCGACAGCCTGCCTTTTCGTAACGATGCCGCCATCGTTTTTCGCCGTCTCATCCGTTCGCTCCCCACCTGCCGCGGCGTCGTCGGCGTCGCCACCTGCGACAAGGGTCTGCCCGCAATGATGATGGCGCTCGCCGGCACGAAGCACCTCGCGAGCGTCCTCGTCCCCGGCGGCACCACCCTCCGCACCGAAGAGGGCGAAGACACCGCCAAGGTCCAGACCCTCGCCGTCCGTTTCGCGCAGGAGGAAATCACCCTCGATTTCGCCGCCGAGATGGGCTGCCGCGCCTGCGGTTCCCCCGGCGGCGGCTGCCAGTTCATGGGCACCGCCGCGACGGCCCAAGTCGTCGGCGAGGCGCTCGGGATGTCGCTCCCCCACTCGGCCCTCAGTCCGTCCGGCGCCCCGATCTGGCGTGACTTGGCCCGCCGCTCCGCCCTCGCCGTCATGGCGATGGAGCAAAAGGGCCTCACCCTCTCCTCGATTCTCACCGAAGACTCATTGCACAACGCCATGGTTGCCCACGCCGCTGTCGGCGGCTCGACCAATCTCGTCGTTCACATCCCGGCCATCGCCCACGCCGCCGGCCTCCGCCGCCCCACCGTCGACGACTGGACGCGCATCAACGCCCTCGTCCCCCGCCTCGTCGACGTCCTCCCCAACGGCCCCACGCACTTCGCCACCGTGCAGGTCTTCCTCGCTGGCGGCGTCCCGGAAATGATGCTCCACCTGCGCGACCTCGGCCTCCTCAAACTCGACGCGCTCACCGTCACCGGCCAATCCCTCGGCGACAATCTCGCGTGGTGGGAAAAATCCGAACGCCGCGCGCGTCTCCGCGAGAAACTCCGCGAACTCGACCGCGTCGATCCCGACCGCGTCATCCTCGCGCCGCCCGCCGCCCGCGCCGCCGGCATGACCAGCACCGTATCTTTCCTCCGCGGCAACCTCGCCCCCGAGGGCGCGCTCGTGAAGAGCACCGCCATCGACCCCTCGCTCCTCGATGCCGACGGCATCTTCGCCCACGAGGGCCCCGCCCGCGTTTTCGGCTCCGAAGCCGCCGCGATGGTGGCGATTAAATCCCGCGGCCCCGATGCGCTGCGCCAAGGCGAGATCGTCGTCCTAATCGGGCTCGGTCCCGCTGCCGGGATGCCCGAGACTTATCAAGTCACCTCGGCGCTCAAATACCTGCCCAAGGCCAAAGGCGTCGTGCTCCTCACCGACGGCCGTTTCTCCGGCGTGTCCACGGGCCCCTGCATCGGCCATATGAGTCCTGAGTCCGCCGCCGGCGGCCCCCTCGGCAAACTCCGCGACGGCGACCTCCTCCGCGTGCGCATCGACACCCGCAAGCTCGAGGGCTCCGTCAACTTCATCGGCACGCACGCCACGCCCGAGCTCGCCGCCGCCGAGCTCGCCGCGCGCCCCGTGAGCGAAAAACTCGCGCCCAATCCCGCTGTGCCCGCCGACACCGATCTCTGGGCCGCCCTCCAAAGCGTAAGCGGCGGCAGCTGGGGCGGCTGCGTCTACGACGTACCTCGCATCAAAGAACTCCTCGCCCAAGGCCTCGCCCATTCCTCTGCTCAGACTCCCTTCAACTCGCCTTCACCATGATCCTCCTCCACGCCGCCTCCGATCACCTCGTCGCCGTCTCCGCCGACCGCACCGTCCGCCTCGATCTCACCCTCGACGCGCTCTTCGTCGCCGCCGATCCCGCCGCGCTCCTGCGCTCGCTCATCGCCGCCGCGCCGGTCGCAACCGTCCCGACTCACCCGCGCGCGCCCTTGCAATCGCAGGAAGTCTGGGCCGCCGGCGTCACGTATTTCCGCAGCATGACCGCCCGCAAAGAAGAATCCAAAGACACCGGCGGCGGCACGTTTTACGACCGCGTCTACCACGCCGACCGCCCCGAGCTGTTCTTCAAATCCACGCCCCACCGCGTCGCCGCCCCCGGCACGCCCGTCCGCATCCGCGCCGATTCCAAATGGAACGTCCCCGAGCCCGAGCTCACCCTCGCGATCAACTCCGCCGGAAAAATCTTCGGTTATACCATCGGCAACGACATGAGTTCGCGCGACATCGAGGGAGAAAATCCCCTCTACCTCCCGCAGGCCAAAGTCTACGACCGCTCCGCCGCCCTCGGCCCGGCCCTGCTCGTCACCGACGAACCGCTCCCGCCCACCACCGAAATCTCCATCGAGATCCGCCGCGCCGGTGCCGCCGTGTTCTCCGGCGCGACGACGATCAGCCAGATCAAGCGCACCTTCGTCTCGCTCGCGGAATTCCTCTTTCGCGACAACACGTTTCCTCATGGCTGCTACCTCATGACCGGTACCGGCGTCGTCCCGCCCGACAATTTTACCCTGCACTCCGGCGACGAAGTTCGCATCACCATCGCGCCCATCGGCACCCTCATCAACTCCATCGCCTGACCCGTCTCTCCGTCTCTCCTTCCCTCCCTCTCTCCTTCCCTCCCTTTCTCCTTCTCTCCCTCTCTCCCATGTCTTCCGCACTCCTCGGCCTCAGCCTTCTCGCCGGTCAAACCGGCTCCACCGGCGGCACCGTCTTCCACGCCGTAAATCCCGCCACCGGCGAGAATCTCGCGCCCGATTTCCACGAGGCCTCTCTCGCCGAAGTGAACTCCGCCCTTAACGCCGCCGCCGCCGCCTTCGAAATCTACCGGGCCGTCCCCGCCGAGCAACGCGCCCAACTCCTCGACACCATCGCCGCCGAGATTGAAGCCCTCGGCGACGCCCTCCTCACGCGCGCAAATCTCGAGACCGGACTCCCGCTCCCGCGCCTCACCGGCGAGCGCGCCCGCACCTGCGGCCAGCTCCGGCTTTTCGCCTCCGTCGTGCGCGAGGGCTCGTGGGTCGATGCCCGCATCGATTCCGCGTTGCCCGATCGTCAACCGCTCCCGCGGCCCGATCTGCGCCGCATGTTAATCGCCCTCGGCCCCGTCGTCGTCTTCGGCTCCAGCAATTTTCCTTTCGCATTCTCCGTCGCCGGCGGCGACACCGCTTCGGCCCTCGCCGCCGGTTGCCCCGTCGTCGTAAAGGCCCACCGCGCTCACGCCGGCACCGCCGAAATGGTCGGCCACGCCGTCGTCCGCGCCGTCGCCGCCTGCGGTCTGCCCGCCGGCCTGTTCTCCCTCGTGCACGGCGGCGGCTCGACCGTCGGCATTGCCATGGTCAAGCATCCCGCCGTCACCGCCGTCGGCTTCACCGGCTCGCACGCCGCCGGCCGCGCCTTGTGCGACGCCGCCGCCTCGCGCCCGCACCCGATCCCCGTTTTCGCCGAGATGAGCAGCCTCAACCCCGTCTTCCTCCTCCCCGGCGCCCTCCGCGATCGCGCCCCCGCCATCGCCACCGGTTTGTGCGGTTCGTTCACGCTCGGCGTCGGCCAGTTCTGCACCAAACCCGGACTCGTCTTCGCCCTGCGCGGCGCCGACACCTCCGCCTTCCTCGAAAAACTCGCCACCGCCGTCCAGGGCGCCGCCTGCGCCACCATGCTCACGCCCAGCATTCGCACCGCGTTTTTAGAAAATCGCGCCGCCGTCACCGGGCTCGCCGACGTCACGTTGCTGGCCGCCGCGTCCGCCGCGCCCGACGCCAAAAAAACCGAAGCCCAGCCCAGCGTCGCCGTCACCACCGCCCAAAACTTCCTCGCGCACCCCGCCCTCGCAACCGAGGCCTTCGGCCCGTTCACCCTTGTGGTCACCGCGGAAACCACCGCTGAACTCACCGCCTGCGCGCGCGCCCTTGAGGGCCAGCTCACGGCCACGCTCCACGGCAACGCCGATGACCTCGCCTCCGCCGCGCCGCTCGTCGCCCTCCTCGAGCAAAAAGCCGGCCGCCTCGTCCTCAACGCGTTTCCCACCGGCGTCGAGGTCAGCCCGGCGATGAACCACGGCGGCCCTTCGCCGGCCGCAAGCGACACCCGCTTCACCTCCGTCGGCACCGCCGCGCTCCTGCGTTTCGCGCGTCCGATCTGCTACCAGAGTTTCCCCGCCGCGCTCCTCCCCGCCGCGTTGCAAGACACCAACCCCCTCGGCCTGATGCGCCTCGTCAACAACACGCGCACCTCCGCTGCCCTCTGATCCCCTAGGATCGCGAGCAGCCCGCCCGCTCCGAACCCGTCAACCGCCCGCGCCCCGCCCAATCCGCGTCGACTTCGCCCGGGCTCGCCCGGCGCGAGTCAGAAAAGTCTTCCTACCAATAAAATTTTCTTACCCCAATTCTGACCTCATGGACCCGAAATTTTCCACCCCTTCCCTCTACTCCCTTTCCGCGTCCTCCGCGTCCTCCGCGTCCCCCGCGTCCTCCGCGTTAAAAAAAATTCCTCAACCGCGCACAAAACGTCATTTTTTTCCGAACCTCGCGCGCGCACTCTCCCTCCTTCTCTCCCTCTCTCCGTCTCTCCTTCTCTCCCTAAACGCCGCTGAACCCACCGCGCGCTCCCCCGAGACCATCGTCGCGACCCTCTGCACCGCCTGTCACGGCGCGCAGCTCACCGGCGAACGCGCCCCCAGCCTCCTCGACGACCGCTGGCTTCACGGCAGCGACGATGCCTCGGTGCTGCGCAGCATCGCCGAGGGTTTTCCGCTCCTCGGCATGGCCGGTTACGGCGCCGTCCTCTCCACCACCGAACAACGCGATCTCCTCGCCTACCTCCGCCGTCAGGCCGCCGAGTTCGCCGCCGGTCGCATCGCCCCGCCGCCCCCGCCGCCCGCCGAGCCGGTCGAGAGCCAGCTCCACTCATTTCGTATCGAAACCCTCGTCGAGGGTCTCGAACGCCCTTGGGGTTTCGCCTTCCTGCCCGACGGCCGCGTCCTCGTCACCGAGCGCCCAGGTCGTCTCCGCATCATTGAAAACGGCCGCCTCCTCCCCGCGCCGGTCGCCGGCCTCCCGGAGATCTTCGTCAAACAGGACGGCGGGCTGCTCGACCTCATCATCCACCCGGATTTCGCGAACAACGGCTGGATCTATCTCGCCTACACCGAAGCCGGCCCGGTCGAAAAAACTTCCATGACCGTCGTCGTCCGCGGCCGCATCCGGGAAAACCGCTGGACCGATCAAGAAACTATTTTCCGCGCCGACCCCAAATTCTACACCACCGACACCTCGCACTACGGTTGCCGCTTTCTCTTCGATCCCACCGGCCATCTCTTTTTCACCATCGGCGACCGCGGCGCCGCCGCCCAAGCTCAGGACCTCGCCAGCCCTTTCGGCAAAATCCTCCGCGTCACCGCCGACGGCCGTATCCCGACCGACAATCCTTTCGTCAACCGCCCCGATGCCCTCGGCTCCGTCTGGAGTTACGGCCACCGCCACGTGCAGGGCCTAAGTTATCACCCCGTCACCGGGAAACTCTGGACCACCGAGCACGGCCCCGTCGGCGGCGACGAACTCAACCGCGTCGAGCCCGGCCGCAACTACGGCTGGCCTTTGATCTCCACCGGGGTCGATCCTACCCGCGTCTACACCGACGCCCGCCCCGGCCTCACCGCGCCCGCCGCCCAATGGACGCCCAGCATCGCGCCATCCGGCATCGCCTTCTACACCGGCGAAAAATTTCCCGCCTGGAAAAACCAACTGCTCGTCGCCGGTCTCGCCGGGCAACAGCTCCGCCGCGTCGAGACCGAAGGCGACCGCGTCGTCCGCGAAGAAGTTCTTTTCAAGGGCGTCGGCCGCATCCGCACCGTCACCATCCTACCCGACGGCCTGCCCTACGTGCTCTTCGACGGCACACCCGGCCGCTTCGCCCGGCTCGTGCCCGTCGCCACCGACCCTGCGCTCGCCGCCGCCCGGCCCGCCGTCCGCCGCGGCGTCTTCGGCCGCACCGCCGACGGCATCGAAGTCGAGAGCTACACCCTCACTAACCGTGCCGGCGCCACCGCCCAGATTATCACCCTCGGCGCCATCATCGCCGATCTCCGCATCCCCGATCGCTCCGGCGTGATATCCGGCGTGGTCGAAAAAATCACCCCGAGCGCTGAGGGCTTTGAGAAAGGTTTCAAAAACCCCGCCGCCGTCATCGGCCGGTTCGCCAACCGGATCGCCAACGCCCGCTTCACCCTCGACGGGCGCACCGTCGAGGTCACCCCCAACGCCGGCACCCACCATATCCACGGCGGCCGCCGCGGCTTCGACAAAAAAATCTGGCTCGCCGAGCCGCCCACAGCCACCAGCCCCGCGCGCGTGCGCCTCTCGCTCGTCAGCCCGGCCGGCGAGGAAGGCTTCCCCGGCACCCTCAACGTCTCAGTAACTTACACGCTCACCGAGGACAACCGCCTCCGCCTCGACTACGAAGCGACGACCGATGCGCCCACGCCGGTCAACCTCACCAACCACGCCTTCTTCAATCTCGGCAGCGGCGGCGACGTCACCGACTACGAACTCACCCTCGCGGCCGCCCGTTTCACCGTCGCCGACGACCGCCGCTTCCCCACCGGCGAAATCGCCCCCGTGCGCGGTACGCCCCTCGATTTCACCACGCCCACCCGCCTCGCGGCCCGCGCCGCCCAGCTTGGCCCCCGCCCGATCTACGATCACAACTTCGTGATCGACCGTCCCGCCGGCGACGCCTCGCTCCGTTTTGCCGCGCGGGTTTACGACGCCGCGAGCGGCCGCCAACTCGAGACCTGGACCACCGAACCCGGCCTGCAACTTTACACCAGCGTGCTCAGCCTCACGCCCGTGATCGGCCGCGTCGGCTTCTTCTGCCTGGAGACCCAGCACTTCCCCGACTCCGTCAACCACCCCCACTTCCCCTCAACGATCCTCCGCCCCGGCGAAGCCTTCCGCTCCACCACCGAGTATCGCTTCACGACCCGCTGATTGCGCCGCCTTTCAAAATCGGTCACGTCGTTACCAAACTACGCTCCGATTGTAGAACCGACCGCCGGTCGGTTGCAGGAGAGAAACAAGCCAGGACCGACCGGCGGTCGGTCCTGCAATTCGAGCCACTTCAGGCCGAATTGGCAGCACCGGCGCCGGACCACGACCGAACCCTACCGCCGATCCCCGATCGCGCCCAGCCCCCGCGGCTTGGCCCGGGGCCGGAAATTTGACGTTGTTTACGGGGTATATTTTTATACGTAGAAGCCTGTGAAAACTACATATTCAGTCACCGAAGGTCAGGCCCTTTTTCCCCGTATCATCAAGCAGGCACAAGGCGAGCTGGTGACGATCCAGCGGCACGGAACGGTGGCGGCTTTCGTCGTCGGGCGCACCCGGATGGAAGCAATCGCCGAAACGATGGAGTTGCTCGCGAACGACGATTTCCGTACCACGCTGAAGAAATACCGGGCCGGTAAGCTGAAGATGAAGACGCTCCCAACGGCCGATGTATAAAGTCTGCATCTCCGAACAAGTGGAGGGTTTTTTGGCTGGGATGGCCCCCTCGCCAAAGCGTCGGCTGCGTGCCGCGCTGGCCAAACTCGCCAACGAAAAGGGCGACATCCTCGCGCTCGAAAATGAACTCGTGGGTTTCTCACGCCTAAAAGTGGGGCGCTACCGTGTGGTGTTCCGCTACGTCGAACCCCGCACCATCGACTGTATCTTCGTGGAAGAACGAAAACTCGTATATGAAATCTTTGCCGCTTTGCTGAGCGAAAAATTAAAGTCGAACTGACCCTCACTATCGAACACCTAGAATCAAAAATTCCACCCCTATGATTACCACCCGCCGCCACTTCCTCGCCGGTCTCACCACCGCCGCTGCCGCCACCTGGATTCAACCGCTCCGCGCCGCCGCCGGCGATCCGCCCTCCCCGTTCGACGTCGGCCACGGCCGCTTCCGCTACCGCGCCAACAAAAACTGGGTCCCGCCTGGTCAGGGCCGCAATCACCCCATTTTGAACTGCCACGAAATGGTCCAGGTCCGCGACGGTCGTCTCTTCATGGTCGGCGATCATCCCGACCATCAGATGCTCGTCTTCAAGCCTGACGGCACCATCCTCGAATCCTGGGGCAGCGTCTGGCCCGGCGGCCATGGCCTCACGCTCGCCGACGAAAACGGCGCCGAGTTCCTCTTCGTCACCGATTCCGGTTTGTGGAAAACCGGCACCGGCGCCTATCGCCAGACCGGCCGCGTTACCAAGACCGACCTCACCGGCCGCGAGATTTTTTCGATCAGCCACCCCGCAACCGTCGGCGCGTATGAGCCGAAAATGCCCTTCAATCCTACCGAGACCGCCGTCGCGCCCAACGGTGATATCTACATCGCCGACGGCTACGGTTCCAACTTTGTCCTGCGCTACGATCGCAACGGTAAATTCATCGCCCGCTTCGGCGGCAACGCGGGCGTTCCCGCCGAACAACGCCTCAACAGCGCCCACGGGATCGCGGTCGATCTGCGCGCCGGTGCCGACCAAGCCACCCTCCTCGTCACTTCGCGCAACGACCTTTGCTTCCGCCGTTTTTCCCTCGACGGCCGCTACCTCGAAACGCTCCCCGTCCCCGGCTGTAACGTCTGCCGCCCCGTCATCTCCGGCCAGGAACTCTACGCCGGCGTCTGCTGGTCCAAAGACCCCGTCGCCAGCAAACTCCCTGGCAACCCCTCCGGTTTCACCGTCATTCTCGATGCGGCGGGCAAAGTCATCAGCGCCCCCGGCGGCACCGAGCCGGTCTACGTCGACGGCAAACTCACGCCGCTCACGCGCGGCCAACCGATCATCGATCACGGCCACGACGTCTGCGTCCTCCCCAACGGCGACATGATCGTCTGCCAATGGAACGCCTTCCAAACCTATCCCATCTACCTCGAGCGTATCGTCTAATTCCGCCCCACGCGCCGCAGCCGACCCACCGAAATCCGGATCATCGTCTCGCCCCGTAGGAGCCCGCTTGCGGGCGATTCCGAGCCGTCGCCGCAAACCCTGCGCGCGATCCCAACGTGTAGGAGCCCGCTTGCGGGCGATCCCGCCGTAGAGTTCGAGCCAGCGTCTCCTATCGCCCGCAAGCGGGCTCCTACACCTGTCGCCGGATGTTCCCGATCTCGCCGACCCGACCACCGCTCACCCCCGCGCCGCCTTCACCCAATCATCACGACGCGGCCGCGAGCGCAACGCATTCGCCGCCGCGTCGTCCACGAAAACTTCCTTCACCGGGTCCCACTTCAGCGGTCGCTCCAGTTCCATCGCGATCGCGCCCACGTGCAGCGCCGTGCTCAGCCGCTGCAACGCCTCCGCCGTATACATCGGCTCCCCGCCCGACTTGATCACATCCAAAAAGTCCCGCTGCTCCCGCGGACGCCGCGGCCAGAGTTTGTTCGTCGCCGGGTCGTAGGTTTTGCGAAACACGTCCAGGTCGCTACCCGCCAGCGGACCGGCCCAGCCTTTATTGCCCACCCAACCGGTGCTACCCTCAAAACGCAGCGCGACTTCGCCTGCCGTCACTTCGAGTTCCACGCCGTTCGCATACGTGTAGGTGAGATCGTAAGTCTGCGGCACCGAATTCACCGAGTTCGGCGGAATGAAACCTTTGCCCCGCACCGCGACCGGTCCGGAGTTTTCGGAGAAATTCGCCACCTGCGCCGTATCGACGAGATGCGCGCCCCAATCCGTCAGCGATCCGCCGGAAAAGTCCCGAATCTGCCGCCACACTTGCGCATCCGTCAGTGACGGCGTGTAAGGCCGATACGGTGCCGGCCCCAACCACATCTCGTAGTCCAGATCGTCCGGCACCTTCACCGGCTCTTCGCGCGCATAAACCGGCTTGATCGGCAGACTCACCTTGATGCGCTCCAGCTTTCCGATCGCGCCGTTACGCACGGCCTCCGCGAGTTTGTGGTAATAAATGACCGCGCGGTCCTCGAGGCCGACGGCAAACAACGCCTTTCGCGCCGCCACGTCGTTAACCAGCTCGCGCCCTTCGGCGATCGTGAGCGTGGGCTTCTCGCAGAACACTTTCTTCCCCGCCGCCAACGCCAGCTGCGCCATCGGCACATGCCAATAATCAGGCGTTGTGATGACGACCGCGTCAATGTCGGGCCGCGCCAACAGCGCGCGGAAATCCGCAATCATCGCGCAGCCCGGAGCGCCGTATTTTTCATCGACGAGCTTCCGCGCCTCCTCGCGCCGCTTGCCCCACACGTCGCACACCGCGATCACGCGACAGTCGTCCTGCTCCAAAAATGATTTCAGATTTACGCCGATACCGTGCGCGCCCACGCCGATGAAGCCGAGCGTCACTTGCTTCGAAGGCGCATTCGCGCCAAGCAGTCGCGCCGAGATCACCTGCGGCGCCAAGCCCGCCGCCACGATTCCGGAGATTCCGGTTTTGATAAAGTTACGACGCGAGTGAACGGGAGTTTTCATCGTTGGAACGGGGGTTAACGGCAAAGATTGAAAGAGGGCCCGTTCACGTCGAGGCACAATCGCAGCGTTCCCGCCGAAAATTAGCATGAATCTCTTTCGAATCGGCATTCCTGACCCGGCCCCCAAAAGGATAAAATCCGGACGCGTCGAAACATCAGTCACTCGCCATGAAGAGCCCGTGCCCTCGTCAAAATATACCAGCGCGACACGATTGCCGCTCTCGCCCGGCTTTTGAGCTGAATCTCAAGCGGCGCGGGTAACCCATTTCCCTCGCCGCCCTCGATTCGGTGGTTTGCCCCTAAAACACAACCTTGCATTTATTCCATGGCACGGAATTATTGCAATATGGTTACTCGTCTCGCCGAGCCTCGAATCCGCGACCTGCTCACGCGTTTTCCCGCCGTCGCCGTCTTGGGTCCGCGTCAGGTCGGCAAGACGACGCTGGCGCTCCGCCTCGCTGGGGAAACCGACGCCTCGTCCGTTTACTTGGATCTGGAGCTCCCCTCGCACCGGGCCAAACTTTCCGACCCCGAACTCTACTTCAAAACCCAGGAAGACCGCTTGGTCATTCTGGATGAAATCCAACGCGTGCCGGGACTCTTCGAGATTCTGCGGGGCATCATCGATGAGCGACGCAGAAAGGGCCGCCGCAACGGTCATTTTCTGCTCCTCGGGTCGGCGTCGATCGAACTCCTCAAGCAGTCTTCCGAGACCTTGGCCGGGCGCATCGCCTATACCGAACTCACGCCGCTGCTGGTGGAGGAAGTCGCCGCCAAAAAGCGGACCGACCGGGATCGGCTGTGGTTGCGCGGCGGCTTCCCCGACAGCTTTCTGGCGC
>CAMBRG010000113.1 GCA_945869845.1 Opitutus sp. GAS368
CGCCCCAGCGTTTTCGCGAAGGACAACCGCACCCTTTATGTAAAAACCTTTATGGAGCACGACAAGTCCGCGCTCCGCACCCTCGACCCCGAGACCGGAGAATGGGGCCCAGTTATCTTTACCCACCCGCGCGTCGAACTCGGCAACCGTCTCGCTAATTATCGCCGGGGAGGCCTCTCCTCCCGCGCCGCCCTCGACGGCCTCATCTTCGACTCCGAAGGCGAACTCGGTGGCATCGCTTACGAAGACGAATATCCCGAAGTTAAATGGCTCAATCCCAAGCTCGCCAAACTCTCCGACGAGCTCAACGGGGCCCTCGCAGGCACCACCAACTCGATCGACAGCGCCACCGCCGACGGCAACCTCATGGTCGTCCGCGCCCACAGCGACCGCGACCCCGGCACCTACTACCTCTACGACGCCGTCAAACAGGAACTTTCCGAAATCGGCCGCGCTCGCAAGGCGATCGACCCGAAGCAGATGAGCGAGATGCGCCCCATCCGCTTTAAAGCCCGCGATGGCTGGGAAATCCCCGGCTACCTCACCTTCCCTGCCGGCCGTGAGCACAAAAACATGCCCATGCTCGTGGTTCCGCACGGAGGCCCCTACGGCCCCCGCGACTCGTGGGGCTACAGCGCCGATGTCCAATTCTTCGCCAACCGCGGCTACGCCGTGCTCCAAATCAACTACCGCGGTAGCGGCGGTTACGGCCTTAAGTTCCAACTCGGCGGCTACAAAGGCTACGGCCGCCAGATGCAAGATGACCTCACCGACGGCGTGCGGTGGTGCATCGAGCAGGGCCTCGCTAATCCAAGTCGTGTTGGTATTTACGGCGCCAGCTATGGCGGTTACGCCGTCCTCGCCGGCCTCACCCTCACCCCCGAAATCTACTGCTGCGGCATCAACTACGTCGGCGTTTCCGATATCGAGGGCCGCCAAGGCTCCCGCACCTACGCCGGACCGCGCGTGTTTAAGGAGGGGAACGCCATCCGCAACTTAGATCCGGTCAAAGACGTCGCCATCATCCGCGCCACCAATCCCGTCGAGCATGTCCCCAACATCCGGGTTCCCCTCTTCTCCGCCTACGGAAAAAACGATCCCCGCGTCCGTTTTGATCAATGGCTAACGCTTGAAACGCGCCTCAAACAATACGGCAAAGAATACGAGATCATGGTCGGCGAAAACGAGGGCCATGGTTTCCGTAAACTCGAAAACCGCCTTGAATTTTATCGGCGGGTCGAGGGCTTCCTAGCCCGCAACATGAACACGCCGGAGGGCCGCGTGAAAGTCGGCACCCCCGTGGTCAAACCGACCAAGGCCGACTGATCCCCCGCTTCAGAGCCTCCAACCGAAGACGTTTAGTCCCGCCCCTATCGCCACCTCTATGCCCGAGTTGGCTGCCATCGTCGCCCACCTCGCCGCCCCCGGTCGCGGGCCAGCGGTCCTCGCCACCCTCGCTGACGTCGCGGGGTCTTCTTACCGGCGCCCCGGCGCCCGGCTCCTCGTCACCGCCACCGGCGAACGCCTTGGCTCCATCAGCGGCGGTTGTCTCGAAGAAGACGTCCTCGCTCGCGCCCAACGCGTCGCCACCACCGGCCGGCCCGAGCTCGTCACTTACGACACTTCGGCGGAGAACGACCTCGTTTGGGGCGTCGGTCTCGGTTGCCACGGCGTCGTCCAAGTCCTGCTCGAGCCGATCCCTTCCCCTGCGCCCGCCTGGGTCGCGACCGTCACCGCCAATCTCGCCGCCCGCCGGACCACCGAACTCGCCGTCGTCTGGCAACACCCCGCGTCCGAGCCACCGTTCGCCCTCGGCACTTACCTCACCGCCGCGCTCCCAGCGGGCTTTGCCCCGGTCAACGCCGAGATTTCCCGCGAGTCGCTCCGCCCCCCGCCGTCGCTCCTCATCTTCGGTGCCGGCGACGACGCCCAACCCCTGGCCGCGCTCGCCGGCCAACTCGGCTGGTCCGTCACCGTCGCCGATCCCCGCGCCGCCTTCGCGACCGCCGCCCGCTTCCCCACCGCCAACCGTCTGGTCGTCGCGCCCGCCGCCGATCTCGTCGCCCGCCTCACCCCCGAGCCTGCGGCCCTCGCCGTGGTCATGACGCATCACTACGTGCACGACGTGCCCCTGCTCCGTGCTCTGCTGCCGCTCAACCTTTCCTACCTCGGGCTCCTCGGCCCTAAGAAACGCGCCGATCGCATCCTCGCCGACCTCGCCCGCGCCGGCCTCACGCTGAATTCCGACCAACTCGCCCGGCTTCACGCCCCCGTCGGTCTCGACCTCGGCGCCGAGCGCCCCGCCGAAGTCGCCCTCGCGATCCTCGCCGAGATGCAAGCCGCCCTCACCCGCCGTGACGCCCGCCCCCTCCGCGAACGCACCCGCCCCATCCATGGCTGACGTCGCCCCGCCCACCCTTCGCTTCGGGGCCATCATCCTCGCGGCCGGCGCCTCCACGCGCATGGGGTCGCCGAAACAACTCCTGCTCCTCGACGGGCAACCGCTCGTCGTCCGGGCCGCCACCGCCGCGCTCGACGCCGGTGCTTGGCCCGTCGTGGTCGTCCTCGGAGCCCACGCCGAAAAGATCCGCCCCGTGCTCTCACGCTTGCCCGTGCTCGTCGTCGAAAACTCCGCCTGGCCCGAGGGTATGGCCGCGTCGATCCGCACCGGTATCACCACGCTTGGCCAATTCTCGCGCACCCTCGATGCGGCCCTGATCGCCCTCTGCGACCAACCCGCATTCTCCGCCGCCGTCGTCGCGCAACTGCTCGCCGCCCAAAGCGCCACCGGCCGCAGCATCGTTGCCGCCCGCTACGCTTCGCGCCAAGGCGCACCCGCTCTCTTGCTGCGCTCCCATTTTCCCGCCCTCGCCGCGCTCACGGGCGAAGCCGGCGCGCGCGATCTCCTCAACGGCGACCCCGCCCAAGTCACCGCCGTCGAGCTCCCCGCGCTGGCCCACGACCTCGACACGCCCGCCGACTACGACGCCGTCAAGTCCGCGCCGTAGGAGCCCGCTCGCGCGCGATTTTCACCACCTAGCCGCCGGTTCCCGCCCTTGGGCCCATCGCTCGCAAGCGAGCTCCTACAATCTCGCCTTGAGCTCCCGCGCCCGCGCCAGCGCCGTCTCCACGTCCGCAGCGCGCACCGTAAAATGCCCCATTTTGCGCGCCCGCCGCGGCTCGCTCTTGCCGTAGAGATGCAACTTCGCCCGCGGCTCCGCGAGCACCGCCGCCCAGTTCGGTAAACGTGGTCGTTCGCCCGCGCCCTTCGTATCGCCGCGCGCCGCCTCGTTCGCTCCAGCCCCCTTGCCCACCGCCCCGGCGCCGTCTGCATCCGCCGCGTCCGCCGCCGGCGCATACCACGCGTCGCCCAAAATATTTACCATCACCGTCGGCTCGCGCACGGCCACGCCGCCCAACGGCAGCCCGCACACCGCCCGCACGTGCTGCTCAAACTGGCTCGTTTCGCACCCGTCGAGCGACCAGTGCCCGCTGTTGTGCGGCCGCGGCGCCAGCTCGTTCACCACCAGTTCACCCGCCGTCGTCAAAAATAATTCCACCGCGAGCAGCCCGACGACCCCGAGTTTCGCCGCGATCTGCTCCGCCAACGCCTCCGCGCGCACCGCCACCTCCGCCGTGACCCGCGCCGGCACGATCGAGAAATCCAAAATGTGATGCGTGTGGATGTTCTCCGCCACCGGGAACGCCCGCGTCTCCCCCGCCGAGCTCCGCGCCACGATCACCGAGAGCTCGCACGTAAACTCGCACCACGCTTCCACCACGCAGCGCCGTCCGCGAAAAATCGCCACCGCCTGCTCGAGATCCGCCGCCGTCGTGAGCTTCATCTGGCCTTTTCCATCGTAGCCAAAATCCGCCGTCTTCACCACGCACGGTAATCCCACCTGTCCGACCGCCGCCGCGATGTCCCCGTCGAGCGCCTCCGCGTAGGCCACATGGGGAAACCCGTTCGCGCGCAACCACGCCTTCTCGCGCTGCCGGTTCTGCGTCGTGTGCAACACGTCCGCCCGCGGATGCAGCGGCACCACCGCCGCGATCCCCGCCAGCGCCGCCGCCGGGATGTTTTCAAATTCATACGTGACGACATCGACCCCGCGCGCAAATTCCCGCAACGCGCCCGCGTCCTCGTAGCTCGCGTTCACCTCGCGGTTCGCCACCGCGCCCGCCGGACATCCAAACTGCGGCTCATACACGTGCACGCGATACCCGAGCGACTGCGCCGCCTGCGCGAACATGCGCCCGAGCTGCCCGCCACCCAACACGCCGATCGTAGTTCCCGGAAGAATCATGAGGAAGTTGAGAGTTGAGCGTCGGACGTTGAGAGCGGCAAGCCCGCGCTCCGGCCCCGCCTTCCGCCTCCTCGTTGGTTCCGTTCCCTCAACTCTCAGCTCTCAACCCCCAACTTTACCCCCGCCCTCACGGCAACCGCGCCTTCAACACCTTCGCCGTCTGCGCCGCCCGAAATTTCTTCCACGCCGCGCGCGTGCCCGCGTCGCTCTGCGCCAACAACGACGCCGCAAACAACGCCGCGTTGATCGCCCCCGCCTTCCCGATGGCAAACGTCGCCACCGGCACCCCTCCCGGCATCTGCACGATTGAGAGCAGCGAATCCATGCCCTTCAACGCGTGCGATTCCACCGGCACTCCGAGCACCGGGAGCGTCGTCAGCGACGCCGTCATACCCGGCAAATGCGCCGCGCCGCCCGCGCCCGCGATGATCACCTTGAGCCCGCGTTTCTCCGCGCCCTCCGCATAGCTCACCATCAGCTTCGGCGTGCGATGCGCCGAGACGACCCGCTTCTCATACGGCACGCCGAGCGCCTCGAGCTGCGCCGCCGCGTGCTGCATCGTTTCCCAATCCGACGTGCTGCCCATGATGATTCCAACGAGAGGTTTGACCATGCGCCGAGGCAAATTCCCCGCGCCGCGCGACGCAAGGCCGCAACGCGCCCCGCCCCGCCGCTTTTCCGATTTGTAGGGGCGGACCTCGCGTCCGCCCGCGCCAGCGCGGGCGCGCCCCCCGCCCACCCCGCTCAACCAGCATGTCCCCCGCCCCGCCACCTCCGCTCGCGCGCTAGCCCAAGCCCCTCCGCCAAGCCCTTGGCGCGGGAGCGGGTAACCCGCCTAACGACTCCGCGGCCGGGCGAGCGGAAACAAGCCCAGCAGGTGCGCCTGGTTAACCGCGGCCGGGGCGTTGCGCACTCCGAGTCGTTCATAAATATGGGCAACGTGCTCGTCGACGGTCGCGTAACTGATCTTCAAACGGTCCGCGATTTCCTTCTTCAGCAAGCCTTCGCCCAGCAGCCCGAGAATTTCCCTCTGCCGCTCGGTCAGTAGGCCTTCGGCGTCGCTTTTGGGCAGCCGGGTTTTCAGCGTGTTTAGGATGAAGCGAGCCACCCCGGCATCCAGTGAGGCGCCGCCCTTCATGACGGAGCGGATTCCGTCGGTAATCGTGCTGACGGTGGACGATTTCAACAGGTAGCCGGAGGCGCCCAAGGAAATCGCCCGCAACACATCGGCTTCGCGATCGGACTGAGTTAGAATCATCACTTTCACCTCGGGCGCGGCGGCCAGAAACTGGGGCAGCGCCTCGAGTCCGCCCATGCCCGGCAGTTGCAGGTCCAGCAGCACGAAGTCGGGCCACTCCCCGCCCGACCGATCCTTCAAACTCCGTAACGCGATCTCGGCGGTGCCGAATTCGCTGGCGAGCTGGATGTCCGGCTCCTGTTTCAGCGCGAGGGCAATCACCTCGCGATAGCGCGGGTTGTCTTCCACCAGCATGACCCGGATTTTATTTTTCATGGCAGAAATCCGAATCGGCGACGTTTCAGCCGCAACACGATGCGGGCCCCCTTCCCCTCCGACGATCCGGCCTCGACGTCGGCTCCCAGCAGGCGCGCGCGGCGCTTCAATGAGGCCGGCACCCGACCGTCCAGACCGCGGCCGTTGTCCGTCACCTCAAGCGTGATGACGCCCTCAAGCGCAGTCAGCCGCGTCCGGGCACAGGTGGCACCGGAATGACGGATGATATTGATGAGGCTTTCCTGATAAAACAGCAGCAGGTCGATTCGCTTGCGGGGACTAAGCCGCCGCAGTTCGGCCTCGCCCATGAATTCGATGTGATGCTCCAAATCCGCCAAGATGCGGGTGGCGGCGCGGCGCACGTCGTTCACGAGATCTTCGTGCAGATCCTCGGCTTCGAGCAGGTTGGTGCAATGGCGCGCCGCCTGTCCGGTGCGCTCGGTGAGCGACCGCATCCGCCGCAACAGATCGTCCAAACGCTCCGGCGCCTTCCGGGCCGACAGCGCCAGATCGCTGAGCAGGCCGATGGCGTGCAGGTCGGCCCCAAGCTCGTCGTGCAGGTCGGCCGCGATCCGTTTGCGGGTCTCCTCAATCGCGCGTTGTTGGCGGCCACGGTTGACGAGGACGATGATCACCACCCCGCAGGCGAGCGCGGCCGCCAGCCCAGCCAAGCGCTCCACATTTATTTTCTGCCGGGCATAGCGCCGATTGAGTTCCGCGCTGACCAGCGGACGCTCGCGCTCCAGCTCGTGCCGCTCCGCCAGGTGGTTCAACCAAGTGCGGATCGGCAAAATCGTGCCATAAAAATTCCGGCCATCCGTCAGACTAGAGAGAAGGCGGGCGGGATCCTCGGTCTTGAAGTTGGCGACGACCGGTTGATGCAGCGCGACATTGCGGCCGTTCGAAAATAATTCGATCTCGGCAAAACCCAGCCGCGGGGCGACCGACGGAAAGTTCGGGTCGCGGTTCATCTTGACCGCGACCAGACGCACGTAACGGCCATGAGCGGCGGGGAACGTCTTCATCAGAATCGGGCCCACTTCGTAAAGGGTGTCGCGACGCAATTCGACCAGAACCCGGGTATCCGCGAAATCGGGCGCGCTCGCCGCCTCGACGCGGAGCACGTGGGGCATGCCCACATCGCCGGCGAAAGCCTGCGGCACCGTATCGCTTTGGTCCACGGCATGAAGATGAAGCCGGGAGAGCGGAAAACTCGCGCCCAAATCGACGGTCAGGGCCGGCTGATCGCCCAGCTCCGACGAGCTGAGATAGGCCACACTTTTGTTGCCCGAGGCGGCCACCATCAAATAGGGCAGGAACCCATCCACGACCGCCCCATCCGGCCAGCCGGGCGCACTGCTGCGCTCGTGGTTGCCGGGGTAGCGCACGGATTTGTGCAGGGCCACGTTCTCCTCGCCGCTGAAGGCCAAAATCTCGGAAAACTGGAGGACAAACTTCGCGTCGAATTCTCGCCCGGAAAGGATCGTGGCCTCAATGCGCAGCCAAGAAGCATTTACGCCGTGGCAGGGTATGACCACCGGGGCGATGCGGGGCAGCAGACCGTCACGGCCGGTAAATTCGCCGACAATTCTCCCGGTGCGGTCCGCGCCGGTCCCGGCCCGCAAACGAAAGGACTGGGGAAAGCCGTCCGCTTGGAAGCCATTGACTCCATCCCGTCGAATCGCGGGCACCAACACGACTTGATCGAGGGTCACCGCGTCGCCCAGTTCGATTTCGATCCACTCGTCCTGCTCGGCGGTATCGTAGCCATTGGAGCGGGAGCCAATGGCCCCGACCCCGCCGCTGAGGTTGTAATTCGCCAGCTGCGCCAACTGGCCGTCGATCTCGTGCACGCGGTGCTCCAACGCGGCCAGAGAGAGATGCTCCAGCGGGGCGGCGGCGGACAGCTGTGTCGCGGCCAGCAAGAGGGTGTTAAATCGTATGACCGAACCGAGCATGATTCATGGCTACGCGGCGCCCGCCGGCGAGTCTAGCCGTTCCCGCTCGCGAGACCGGGGGAACCTCCGCACACCGCTCCGCGTGGGTCGCACACAGGCCAGTTTGATCGATGACGAGGCGCGAAAGGCGCAGGAGCGTACGGAGCGAAATTAAGGCAGATTCAAACCCGATGGATTTTGGCGACCGTCCCAAATGCGGACGATTTCCACGAGTCGGGTTGATTCAGCGACCCGGTAGAAAATTAAGTAATAGCGATGGGACAACTTCCGCAGTCCAGGCCGGCGACGAACTTCCGTGCCGCGGTAAGGCAGCGCCGTCAGCGACTCGGACAAACCAATCAATTCTTCCCCGACTTTTTCGGCCGCGGCCGGACTGCCATGCGGGCCTTCGGCGATAAACCGGGCAATCGCACCCAAGTCCCGCAAGGCCGGTTGAGAAACTATTACCCGGTAATCCATTGGCGCAGGTGGTTCCGCGCCTCCGCAATGGGAACGCCCCCCTCTTTCGCCAGCGAACGCAAACCTTCGTCGATCGCAGCCAGCATTTCAGGCGTCTCCTCCGCCGTTTCGTCGAGCCAGCGACGCAAGACCTGCTGTTCTTTCGGGGCGAGTTGCATGATGGCCTCCTGAATTTCAGCAAGTTTAGTCATGGGCCGAGATCTAGCTTTGATTCTCCGGCGGACAACCGCAAAAAGCGCGGCTGGCACGGCGAGAGCTAAACCGATGTTCACCGGATTCACTCAGGCCATCCTGCCCACCCCGCAAACACAGGGTAGGTGCGCCGTTGTTCTTCGCGTAGGATTCTGCCAAGGTTCATTTCCCCATAACCCGGTATTCTGCCGCTACCCCGTTTCATTACCCTACCCTTTTTCGGCGGGTTAGCGCGCTGTGTTCACTCCAATTCCAAACATCCATCCAATGAAATTCGTCCCTACGCAGTCCTGGCTCGCGCCCCTCGCGATGCTTCTCAGCTCCTCCGCCGCGATCGCCCAAAACGCGCCCCCCCAACCACGCGTCGCAGCCGCCGCTGCTGGCACCATCGTCCTCACGCCCTTCGAAATCTCCTCCGCAAAGGATAACGGCTACGCGGCGACCGAGTCGCTCGCCGGCACCCGCTTGCGCACAGAACTGCGCGACATCGGTGCTTCACTCAGTATCCTCACGCCCGAATTCATGCGCGACCTCGGAGTCAACTCCTTCGACCAGGCGCTCATTTACACCCCGAGCGTCGATGCCAGCGAGGGCGACAACAGCGATAACGGTCGCGCCTCCGGCAACCAGATGCGTTTCGGGACCGGCCAGTCCTACTCGATCCGCGGCTTCAACACCAACGCGGGCAATCAATCCGCTTCCCATGATTTCTTCACCGCGCTCGACCCGGCGGACAATTACAACCTAGAGCGCGTCACCCTCTCGCTCGGGCCAAACGCGTTGTTGATCGGCGTGGGCAATCCGCAGGGCACCGCGGTCACTTCAACCAAACGGGCGATCCTCACGCGGAGAAAATTCGACGTTCAGACCCAGTTCGACACCAACGGATCCCGGCGCGCGGCGTTCGACTTCAATCAGCCACTGCTCAAGGATAAGTTAGGCATTCGACTCAATGCGCTGCACGACGAAGCCCGGGAATTTCGGAAATATGAAGGCAAGAACCAAGAGCGAATCACGCTCAGTGTCGCGGCCAAGCCTTGGGCCGATACCAAACTTACATTCAACCACGAGGGCTACTCGCTGGGCACGAACGCCGCGAGTTTAACCTGGGGCTTCGACAGTGCGGCGCTGCGCTGGGCGGCGGCCGGAAAGCCAGCCATCACGTTTGTTCCTATTCCGTCATGGACCACCACCGCGACCTACGTCGATGCTGCGGGTAACCGCATTCCGGTGGCGCGGGGCGTTGCGGACGAAGACGGATTTGTGGATGCCCGGACCGACTTCGACCCCAACCTCGTGTTGAACCAAAATACTGGTAACTCCCAAACGTGGGTCGTCGGCCTCAATGTGCCCAACCCGATGATGAACTTGCGCTATCAGGCCAACCTAGCCAACGCCACGTTCAGCGGGCAAAACAACGCGTTTATCCATTCGAAAGATCCTTGGGCTACCTTTGGCTTGGCTAAGGACGCGTATCTTTATGGTGGCACCTGGGACGAGCCCTCCAACAAGCAGCACGGCCGCTGGAGCCAGTTCCTCGTCGAGCAAAAGCTGGCCGAGAATCTCTTTCTCGAAATGGGGGCCAATCTCGCGCTGCACAAGCAGACGATGGATACGACCAACTTCATCAGCGTCTCGATCGATCCGAACCGTTATCTACCCGACCGCACCCTCAATCCCGGCTACCTCGTGCCCTTCGCCACCGCCAACGCGCAGCAGCGCCCGGTCAAAAACCGCACGGCAGAATACCGCGCCACCCTTTCCTACGAACTCGATTTGACCAAGCGCCACCGCTGGTTCGGCCTGCACAATTTTTCCGGGCTCTGGCAACACACCCGCAACGATGCCGAACAAGAAGTCACCGGCCTAAGCAACCTCGCAAGCGTCAGCCTTCCTGCTACGGCTGCGACCGGTTGGTCGGGCGATGTCTTGAACGGTGCGAACGCCGTCGGCTTTCGGGCGTATTTTGTGAATGGCAACATGCCCATCCTTCCCGACCTGATTCAGGCCAAGAACAATATCCCGCTGCTCAACAGCTACGGCAAGCTCGTGGGCTATAGCGCAAACGAACAGGCGCCGATTAATCTCCGCGCAATGACCAGACTGAATGCGATCAAGAGCAAATTCCTCGACGATGCGATCTCGCTCGGCTGGCAGGCCCGTTGGTTCGATAACCGCCTCGTCACGGTCGTCGGCTATCGGCAGGACAAAACCAAAAGTTTCGGCGTGCCGACCGTGCGCAATGTCGTGCATCCCGAGATCCCCGGCTCGGCCACGGATCTGCTGAAGCGGAGCTTCGCCTCAGCTAAAGATATCTCGTATAACCCCAACCCTTCGATCGTCTCAAGCGGCCTCACGCGCACTTACGGCGGCGTTTATCATGCGTTGTCCTGGCTCTCGCTCACCTACAGCCGTTCGAGCAATTTCTTGCCGGTGACCAATGCCTCGTTGGTCAACGCCCTGGGCCAGCCCGCCCCCAATTCCTCCGGTCAGACGATCGACTATGGCGTGCGGCTCTCCCTGCTTCAGGGCAAGTTGGCCATCGGCGTCAGCAAATTTGAGACGTCAGCCGACAACCAAGCCCGCAACGCCAACGCCAGCGTGGGCCCCACCCGCAGTATCCTTACGCGCCTACGGACCTACAAGCTCGCCGGCGATCCCTACTTCGCCGACCTAGCAGCGGCGGGCGATTATCCCGTCGATACCGGCAACGTCTCGGACACCTGGAGCTATGTGGCTACGGGCTACGAGATGAATATCGTCTTCAACCCTTCCCGGAACTGGCGCATTTCCCTTTCTGGCAGTGAAAATGAGAACGTGCTGGGCGACCATCTGCTCGCCGTGGGCGCCTACCTCTATACCGATTCGAAATATCAGGGTCTGGGCACATGGAAAAAATTCGCGGCGGAGCTCCGCAAGATCGAGGCCGGCCAGCGCTCCTCGATCTTCTCGCTCAATCCGGCCATCCCGGCCAATGTCACGCTGGCCGCCGCCGACGCGCTTTTCCTCGAACAACAGATCGCCGGTCAAGAGGGGTCTTATCTCGATGATCAGGCCCTCAACGGCGTGACGACTTCACGCGCAGGCAAATACGCGTTCAACGGCCTTATCACGCGGTCCTTT
>CAMBRG010000114.1 GCA_945869845.1 Opitutus sp. GAS368
TGACCGCAACGAAGTGCTGGGCGGTCGCGTCGGCATCCAGCCGGAGGCGAAAGACCGGCGGCTTGGGTTGACCGGCAAAGCTGCTCAGCTCCCGTCCCAGCTGCGCCATCGTGAGCTGTCGGCCGCCGAGGCTGATTGAGCCGTCGGCCCGGATGGTGATGCTTTCAAACTTATCGTCGGGGTCGGGCTTGATCTGGATGCTTTTTGACTCCGTCGGAAGATTTACGGGCAAGGTCTGCTCCTGCTTGGCGACCGTCGCGACGACCATGAAAATGATCAGCAGGATAAACCCCAGGTCGATCAGGTTGGTGACGTTCAAATCGGCGATGGGGTGGGCCGAGCGCGTGCGGCGAAAATTACGGGCCATGGTGCGGGCGTCCGTTTACTTGAACTCGAGTTCGAGCCGATCCGCGAGCGAACTGGCGTAATTTTCGATCTCGGTGATCATTTCGCGGGTGTTACCGAGCAGTAAATTGTAGCCGAAAACCGAGGGGATCGCGACCACCAAGCCCGCGATCGTAGCCAACATCGCACCCGAGACGCCCGGCGCCAGCTGCTGAATTCCGGCCGTCTGTTGGTTGGCGACGGCGCTAAAGGCCTCCATCACGCCCCAAACCGTGCCCAGCAACCCGATGAACGGCGCGCCTGACACAATGGAGGCCAGAAAAATCATGCTCGATTCGTAGCGCAGGGTCTGGCGGGCAATCGCTCGCTGGATCGCGTTCTCGGCGTGCTCCAGCGGGGCGCGCGAGTTGACGATCCCCTGCTCTTTCGTGATCGCCGCCGCGCGCCAGTAACTCTCCATCGCGTCGGCAAACAGATCGGCATACGGGATGGAGCGTTTGTTTTTAAACGACTCCGGCAAGGAGAGCAGCGACTTTTGATCCCGCAGGTGGGCATCAAAATTGTGATTCAACATCCGCAGGCGCTTCAGCTCATGATGCTTCGCGATCATCACTGTCCAAGCCACCAAGCTGAACAGCGCGAGCCCGAGGACGATCACCTTGTCGACCATTCCGGTTCGTTCGAAGATCTCGATGATATTGGCGGAGGCGAGGACCAGGGGAGCAGTGAGCAGCGCGAGCATGATGAGGAGAATTGAAGAGTTGGCGGGTTTGCGCGGCGCGTTCAACGGAAATTCCCCGCGCTTTTTCGCCACGGACTTTCGCTGGAGAATTCCGGCCCACGCGAATCTGTTTGCCGCCACGTCCCGGTGATTTTTCCCTGCCCCTACTTACTTTCACATGGACTTCAAGACTCGTACCCTCCGTGAGCTCCGCGACCGCCGCGGCTCGCTTGCTCAAAAGACCGCTCTCGTTGGCTTCGATGGCTTCGTCGATACCATCGTGACCCCCGTCGCCCAACGCGCCGGCCAAGGGGACAACTTCACCCCCTTTCCCACGATTGCCGAATTTGGCCAACGCATCATCGGCGCCGCCGGCAAAAGCACCAACATCGAGTTCTATCCACGCATGGACAAACTCGGCGGCAACGGCCCGATCATGGGCAACGCCCTGCTCGCCCACGGCGCCAGCGTCACCTACGTCGGCGCACTCGGCCGTGGCACGGTGCATCCGGTCTTCGCCGACTTCGCCAGCCGCGCCCGCGTCATCTCGTTTGTCGAACCGGCCCAGACGACTGCCGTCGAATTCACGGACGGCAAAGTCATGCTCGGCATGATGCGTAGCCTCGACGAGGTCACCGCCGCCAACATCACGACCGCCCTCGGGGGCATCGACGGCTACCGCGCCGCCCTCGCCGCCAGCGATCTCGTTGCCTTGGTCAATTGGACCATGATTCCCAACATGACCGCGATCTTCACCGATCTGGTTGAACGCGTTCTCCCGGCGACTCCGGTCCGGCCCGGCCGCACCTTCTTCTTCGACCTCGCCGACCCGGAAAAACGTTCCGCCGCCGATCTCGTTTACGCGCTCGATGTCATCGGAAAATTTGAGCAATTCGGCCGCGTCACTCTCGGGCTAAATCTCAAGGAAGCTCAGCAGGTCTTCACCGCGCTCGGCTTCGGGTCCGTCTCCGAAAGCGAATCCGGTCTCCGGGAGATGGCGGAGAAGATCCGCCAACGCCTCGATCTCACCACGGTGGTCGTTCACCCCAAAGAATCCGCCGCTTGCGCGACCCGCGACGGCACGTGGTGGATTCCCGGGCCCTATGTGGCCCAGCCCCTCATCACCACCGGTGCGGGCGACCACTTCAACGCCGGCTTTAGCGCCGCCCAGCTGATCGGTTGCTCGCCCGAAGCCTGCCTCGGTGCCGGCGTCTGCACCAGCGGCCACTATGTCCGGACCGCCCAGAGCCCGAGCTTGTCCGACCTTGAGACGTTCCTGGTCAACTGGAGCTGAGCGCTTACCGTTTCCCATGCCTTCCTCCAAAAATTCATCCGGCCGGTTGATCTCCTTCGAGGGCTCCGAGGGCTCGGGGAAGTCCACTCAGATCGCACGTCTCGCCGCCCACCTGCAGAAGACCAAGCGCGACGTCGTGACGGTTCGTGAACCGGGCGGCACCGAGATCGGCGAACAAATCCGCAATATCATCGTCCATAATTCCAAGGGCGACGAGATGTGCGCCGAGACCGAGCTTTTGCTGTTTGCCGCTGCCCGAGCTCAACTGGTGCGTGAAGTGATCGCCCCCGCCCTGCTCGCGGGCAAAGTCGTCCTCAGTGATCGTTTCCTCGACTCGTCGACCGTTTACCAAGGCATCGCCCGCAACCTCGCCGCCGATCCTGTGGCGCAGATCAACCGCTTCGCCGTCGGCAACGTCATGCCTCATCTCACCATCGTCATCGATGTGCCCACCGAGGTAAGTCTCGCCCGCCTCAAGCAACGCGCTTCCGACCTGCCCGACCGCATGGAACGCGAGAACATCGATTTCTACACCAAAGTCCGCGAAGGCTACCTCGTCCTCGCTCAGGGCTTGCCCGAGCGCATCGTCGTCGTCGACGGCACCAAGTCCGCCGATGCCATCGAGAAAAAAATTTGGTCCGCGGTGAAAGCCCGCCTCGACTGATCACTTCGGGGTGGGCTCCCGTCCCTCCCCGTGCCGCTCGCTGATTGCGCGTCCGATGTCTGCCCACGTTCAACCACCCGCCCCTTGGCCCGCCGCCCTCGTTGGCACGCCTGGGGTTGCCGTCATTGAGCAGGCGATCCACCGCCAACGCCTTTCCCATAGTCTGCTCCTTCACGGCGACGACCTCGGCACGCTTGTCGGCGTGGCCCACGCGATTGCCGATCGTTTGCTCAACACCCCGGCGTCCTCCGCGCACTTCGCCGTCAAGGATCATCCCGATTTCCTCGCCCTCCGTCCAAAGGGCAAGATGCGCCTCATCCCCATCGGCAAAGCGGATAATCCCGAGCCGGGAACCATGCGCGAGTTTCTCCCCAAGCTCTACGTCACCTCTGCGGTCTCCGCCCAAAAGGTCGCGATTGTCTACGAGGCCGACCGCATGAACGTCGAGTCGGCTAACGCTTTTTTAAAGACCCTCGAGGAGCCGCCGCCGCACACGACCTTGCTGCTCCTTACCACGCGCCCCTATGCGCTCCTGCCCACCATTCGTAGCCGCGTCCTGCATTTCCGTTTCCCGGCTTCCGGCCTTTCGGTTGACACCGACGGTTGGCCCGCGTGGCTCGACGACTACCGAGCATGGCTCAAACGCCTCGCCGAGCTCGTCCTGGATAAACGCGCCGTGGCCGACCATGTTTTTGCAATTTACGGCCTCGTCTCCCGCTTCGGCGCGGTGCTCGACTTCGCGACGGCCGAGGTCTGGAAACAGCAAAAGGAAAAACTCCCCGCCGACATCAAGGACGACGAAGTCGAGGCCATCGAAACCGGAATCGCCAACGGGATCCGGCTCCGCCTCTTTGCCGAGATAGAAACCGCCACCCGCAATTTCGCTCTCCCGCGGTTGACCACCGGCAATGAGCCCGCGCGGCGCGCCTTCACCGCCAGCGTCGACGAGCTCGAGCACGCCGTCGGCCTGCTCCGCCTGAATCTCAACGAGTCCGCCGCCCTCGAGACCTACTTGCTCGCCGCCCTTCGCCTCTGGGCGCGGCGTTAGCGCGCCGCAGATTCCGGCTTAAGTCGGCGGCCAACCTGCCGATCCTGCCCCCGATATCTAACTGCCGTCGGGCATCTTCATTTCTGGTGCTGCGCCTGCCTCTAGCGTTGGGCTCAGTCGCTCTCCGCGCCAATTCCTCCCCGAGTCCGGACAACCCCCGTTTGCCTCGATCGTGAGCTGCAGGGACTCCCGCATTGCCTTCGAGCCCGTCTTGGACCGCGGCCTCGGTGATGACCGAACGGCGATCGATCTCATCGGCGGATTTTACGACCCCGAGACGGGCAAGGTGGAATTTTACCGTCCCCTCGTCGGCGCCGCTCCCACGCCCGCGCCGCCTTCCGCCCCCGGTCGCGATTCCCTATTCCGTCGCCGACTCCGCCGCACCAGCCGCACCGGTTAAGTCCTCACCCTGAACCGGCATTTTCGTCACTTGATCAGGGCGACGAATGCGGCCCGGGCATCCATGTGCGGGTTGTGCCCGGAGTCGCTGATCGTATCTACGCGCGCCGCCGGAAAATGCCCGACCATCAAAGCGTGGTCCGTCGCGCTCACGTAACGCGAACGGCCGCCAACGATGAACAAGGTCGGACCCGGGAACCGGTCACCCGCGCCGATTGAGTTCCGCTCCAGATCGGGCAGCGCCTCCGTGACGACCGGCAGATTGATCACCCACCGCCAGCCGCTAGCTCCGTCGGGCATTCGCTCTAGATTCGTCGCGATGAATTTCCGCATCGCCCAATCGTCCACCCGCGCTTCAAACCGCAGCTCGGCCTCCGCCCGTGATTGTAAGCTCGTCAAATCCAGCTCGTTCATCGCCGCAAATTCCGCCCGGTGGCCCGCCCAGAAATAGTCCTTCGGCGCGATGTCCACGACGATCAGCCGCTCCACGCGCTCCGGGTGACGACAGGCCAGCAGCATGGCGACCTTACCGCCCATGCTGTGGCCCATGATCGAGGCCCGCGCGATGCCTTGCTCGTCCAACCACGACACCACGTCGTCCACCATTGACGGATAGGTCATCCCATCGGCGTGGGGCGAACTCCCGTGATTTCGCAGGTCGAGCGCCGACACGTGAAACCGCTCCGTCAAATCCCGCCCCGCCGTCTGCCAGTTGCGCGATGAGCCGAGCAGCCCGTGCAAGATCACCAAGGGCGGCTTGCCCGCTCCGCCCAGATCACGATGAAAAAGTTTTACCACGATTTAGCCTGCACGGTTCTTCAGGCTTCAGGCAAACTCGGGGAATTTTTTCGTGTATTCCGGATGTTTCGTGGTTCCACTCCTCGTCCGCTCCCATGCCCGCCGACGCACCCAAACTCACGCCGATGATGCAGCAGTACTTCGAGGTGAAGCGCGGCCTGCCTAAAGACACGCTACTCCTCTTTCGGCTCGGCGATTTCTTTGAACTCTTCTTTGAGGACGCCGTCGTCGCTTCAAAAATTCTCGGGCTCACCCTCACCAAGCGGCAGGACCACGCGATGGCCGGGCTGCCTTCGGTCGCCCTCGATAATTACGTCACCAAGCTCCTCGCTGCCGGCAAAAAGGTCGCCATCTGCGACCAAGCCGAGCCCGCTCAGCCCGGGAAACTGGTTCGGCGCGCGCTGACCCGCATCCTCAGCCCCGGCACCACCCTCAACGCCGCCCAACTCGACGCCGCCCGCAACCACTACTTGTGCGCCCTCGCCTTTGATGCGGCGGGTCTCCACGCCGCGTGGCTGGATCTATCGACCGGAGAGTTCCGGGTCGCGACCGATCCGGCCATCGCCAACTTGCTTCCCGTCCTCACGGCCCTTGATCCGGCCGAACTGCTCGTGATCGACGGCGCCCTCGCTCGCTGGGCCGCCGCGCCCCACGACCAAGCCGACACCCACGCGTTGCACGCCTTCTGCCTCGGACGTCTCACCACCGAGCTCGCCGGCTATCACTTTGAAACGTCCACCGGCGCCAAGACCGTGATGGATACGCTCGGCGTCCTGAATCTCCAGGGCTTCGGTTTCGCTCACACCCATCCCGCACTTGGACCCGCCGGCGCCCTCGTTTACTACGCAACGGAGAATCTTTGCGCCAAACCGGAAAATCTCCGCGGTCTGCAAGAATACCGCAGCGCGCACACGCTCCTCCTTGATCCTGCGACCCTGCGAAATCTCGAGATTTTCACCTCGGCCCGCGGTACGCGTGACGGCTCCCTGCTCGCGGCGATGAACCGCACGGCCACCTCCACCGGCGCCCGGCTGCTTGAACGCTGGCTCGCCGCCCCCACCCTCGATCTCACCGAGATTCTTCGACGCCAGTCGCTCGTCGGCGAGCTCCGCGCCCAGCCCAGTCTGCTCGCCGAACTGCGGGGGCGCCTCGATCACATCCGAGATGTTCCGCGCATCCTAGGCCGGTTGCAAAACCGACTGCGCAATCCCCGCGAACTCGGCGGCATCCGCGATACGCTCTTCCAGCTGCCCGATCTCCGGGCCACGCTCTCCGCCTTCGGTCCGGATCTTCAGCTTTCGATTTTGAGCCTTCAACTGCAGGAGCTGCCGCAACTACGGCAGCTGCTGCAGTCCGCCCTTGCCGCCGAGCTGCCCAACGATCTCGCCGACGGTAATTTCATCCGCGCCGGTCACGATCCCGAACTCGACCGACTTCGTTCGCTCACGACCGACAATAAAACCTGGCTGTCCGATCTCGAACGCGCCGAGCAGGAGCGCACGGGCATTCGCAGTCTCAAAGTCCGCTTCACGAATAATTTTGGTTACTACATCGAGATCACCAAAGCCAATCTGCACCTCGTTCCCGCGGACTATATCCGCCGTCAAACCACCGTCGGCGGTGAGCGCTACGTCACCGAGGCTCTGAAGCTAAAGGAAAAAGAAATCTTCCACGCCGAAGAAAACGCTCTCGCCCGCGAGCACGAACTCTTCGCCACGCTCACCGCCGCGATTCTCGACGACTCGCTTGCCCTCGCCCGCACCGCCGATGCCTTGGCCGAGCTCGATGTGCTCGCGGGCTGGGCGCTGCTCGCACGCGAATGGAACTACTGCCAACCTTCCCTCGACGAAGGCGACTTGCTCGAGATTACCGAGGGACGGCATCCCGTCGTTGAACAGATGCTGCGCACGGCCGAGGTCGCGGTTGCCCGCGGTACGACCACGGCCTTTGTTCCCAACGACACGCTGCTCGCCTGCGACGACGCGCAGATCGCCCTGCTCACCGGCCCCAACATGGCCGGCAAGTCGACCTACATCCGCCAAGTCGCGCTCATCACGCTCATGGCCCAAGTCGGTTGTTGGACGCCGGCGAAGACCTGCCGGGTCGGTCTCGTTGATCGTATCTTCTCCCGCGTCGGCGCCAGCGACGACCTCGCCCGCGGTAATTCGACGTTCATGGTCGAGATGAACGAGACGGCCAACATCCTTAACAACGCCACGTCCCGTTCTCTGATCATCCTCGACGAGATCGGCCGCGGCACTTCGACCTACGACGGACTCAGCATCGCCTGGGCCGTCGTCGAGCACCTGCACCGCGAACCCGGCTCCGGCCCGCGCACCCTCTTCGCCACCCACTATCAGGAACTCACCCAACTCGACAAACACCTGCCGCGGCTCCGCAACTTCTCCGTCGCGGTGAAGGAGTGGAACGACGAGATCGTCTTCATGCGCCGCGTCGTGCCCGGCGCCGCCGACCGCAGCTACGGCATCCAAGTCGCGCGGCTCGCCGGCCTGCCGCTCAGTGTGATCGACCGGGCCAAGACCATTTTGGCCAAACTCGAGAGCGACGACACCAGCGTGACGCTCCCGGCCTCCGCCACGCCGACGGCTAAGCCGAAGAAGAAAATTTCGGTCACGCCCGCCGACTCCGACCAGATGAGTCTGCTCTAGCAGCGGGCTCGCCCCGAGAAGATTGCGTCCCTCTACTCCACGGTCGCAAACCCCGACCGCTTCACCACCTCGTGCATCCGCTTTTCCGGAAAGAAAATCGCACCGGTGATCACCGATCGACCAAGCGTCAAGTGACGCCAATCGAGCGTCCCGAATCGATCAGCTCTCACGAGAACTTCCTCGCTCCTTCACCCCCGCCGGATCGCCCAGAGTTGCTTCGCCTGCGCGATCGTCTTTTTCAGCACTTCCGGCGTCAGCGCCTGCTTCGGGTCATCGCCGATGCCTTTCGCCGGTTCGACGTGAGCTTCGATGCAAAGCCCGTCCGCCCCATAGGCGATCGCCGCCAATGCGGCCGCGGGCACGTAGCTCGCCTTGCCGACCGAATGCGAGGGATCGACCACCACGGGAGCCCAAGTCTTTTCCTTTAACAGCGGGGTGATGCTCTCGTCAGGATGATTGCGAAAGCCGTCAAGCGTCGGCGTGGTTCCGCGCGGGCACAGGATCACGTTGGGGTTGCCAAAAGCCGCGATATACTCCGCCGCCGAGATAAACTCATTGAGCGGTCCCATGTGAATACTCCGCTTGAGCAACACCACGGTATCACGCTCGCCGATGGCTTTGCCGATGGCCCGCAGCAGCGAATAATTGAGGGCGTTGCGCGCTCCGACTTGCAGCGTCGCTACGCCCGCATCCAACGCCAGTTTGATGTGCGCTTCTTCCATCACTTCGGTGTCCACCGGCAGCCCCGTGCGCCGCGATGCCTCCATCAGAATGTCGAGCGATTTAACGTCGCCTTGGAACGAGTAGGGATTAGTGCGCGGCTTCCACACGCCCCCGCGCAGCGCGTGGGCTCCCGCCTCTTTCACTGCCGCCGCGGTCTCGTAAAAATAGTTAGGATTCTTCGGATCAATAGTGCACGCGCCCGCGATAATGAACAATTCTTCGCCGAGCGTGACCCCGCCGATCTTGATGCGGTGACTCGCGAGGTCAGAGCGCTTATCCATCAACTTAAACGGCGACTGGATGCGATCGATGCGATCGACGTAATCCAAGCCCTCAAGTCGATTGATCATGAGCTCGTCCCGCTCGTCGCCCACGATGGCGTAGATCGAGCGCATCGCGCCCACGATGGGCTGAATCTTGCAACCAAACTCCGCAACGATGGCAGTGATTTCAGCGAGCTGATCGGACGTGAGGCGAGTGGATTTGGGCAGAATCATGGCGGTGAGACGGGCAACAAAAACACAATCACCAAGCCGAGGGAAGTCTGAGCTGTAACGCCCCGCACCGAACTCAGAGGCTCTGCTCAAACTCCGCCGGCAAAGCCGCGCGCGCGGTAAATTGGAACTCCCGGCTGCGCCACTCGTAGGCAAAACTGGTCTCCGACGAATGCAGAAACAGCCGCTTGGTCCCGGCCTGCTTCGCCAACGAACGATTCCGCGTAAAGTCTCCGTAAGTCTGGTCCCCGACGATCGGCAGGTGCCGCTTGGCGCACTGCACCCGCAACTGGTGGCTGCGCCCCGTGCGCGGCTCCAGCTTGATCAAGGTGAGCTTGGGCTGCTGCCGCCCGCCACGCACCACACTCGCCAAGCACTCGGCCGGCATGTGACCGGATTGCGCCGCCGTGCGAATCTGGCCGCCGCGCTTTTCTACGGCCAAGAGATCGCGCCAAGATTCGACGGACTTGGCTGGCGTACCAAAGACCAAGGCATGATAAACCTTTTTCACCTGTTTTCGCTTAAACTGCGCGCGAATCTCGTTCGCCAACTCCGCACTGGCCGCGACCAAAATCACCCCCGACGTCGCTGAATCCAACCGGTTGAGCAGCCAAAGCTTTCGGTCCGAACCCGCCGCGTCTTTCCACTGGTAAAATTCTCCATCGAGCGCGTAGTGCGCGTCGAGCAACGCCTTGGGCTGATCCGATTTCTGATTCGGATGCGAAAGCACGCCCGCCGGCTTATCGAGCCCGGCCAGCCCGTTCACATCGTGCGCCAGCACTTTGACGCCCGGCCCAAACGGCAAGCTTGCCCAAAAACTCGCGCCGACCGCGCTCACTGGTAGTAAAACGTGAACGTCATCTCCTGCGAATCGCCCAACACCGCGATCATGTCGTCCGACCATTTCCCGTAGGGCGAACGCGCCGTGATCGCGGAAATACACGCTTCCTTGCCTTGCTCGTTCGAAGTGTTCTTTACGTCGACAATCGCCGCAATCTTGCCGTCGGAATCCATCCGAAATTTAACCGTGACGGTCGTTCCCGACGGCGGATAAAGCGTGCTCGATAACAAGATGCGATCCCACTGGATCTGTACCGTCTCGATCATGCGCTGAAGATAGACGCCGTAGTTGCTCCACTTTGCATCCACCGCGGTTGGGCCGATGTTCATCGTGCCAAATTTATTGTCGGAAAAAATCCCCGGTCTCACCTGCTGCTTTTGCAGGACCGGGCGCGGCTGCGGTTTCTGCCGGTCAAGCCTCGAAGTGCTGGCCGTCGCGGTCTGGATCAGCGGCGCGTTCTGGATCCCTTCGACGCGATCGGGCACCGCTTTGGCTCCCGGTGCAAACTTCGCGACGTTGCTGCCGAAGGCTTCCGGGTTCTCGCCTTCCTGTTTCTCAAAGCCCGAAAGCGGATTCTGCGCTTGCTTGGGCGCCTCTTGCTTTTCCTCTGCCGTCGCCGCCTCGGTCGGCGGGGCGGTCGGGACGGCTTCTTCCGGTTTGGTCAACTGGCCATCAACAATCTGGGTCGACTGGACGTCCTTCTTGCCCACGAGCGCCGGCATGTCACTCGTGCCGTTGGGCGTGGGTTTTTCCTGCGCCACCTGCTGGTTCATGAAACTGAAATTATCCGTTTTATCCGGCACATTGTCCGGCGCGTCGGGATTGGCTTCCACAAACTTGAACGGCGCCGGCTTCGGCGCTGGCTTCAGGGTCTCAAACTCGTCCGGCGGCAGCTCGATACTGAACGTCTGCGGCTCTTCACTGCTCGGCAAAACCGCGGGCCCGACCGTGAGCAAATACGGGGCCGCGACAAACAGCAGCAGATGCAACACCAGCGTTCCGATCACCCCGATCTGCACCGATCTCGTCTCCGGATTGCTCGACAAGCGCGGCAAAACCCGGCGCGGGGCCGCAGGTGGTGGACTCAAGGTGGCACTCATTGACGCGTGGCGAGGATCGGGACTGCGGTCACTCAACGCAGCAGACCGCAGGTGGTCAAAATTTGTTTCGTCGTTTCTAACGGTAACCCGACGATGTTCGACAACGACCCGCGGTAACCCGCGACAATCGAGTCGGAATGATCCTGGATTCCATAGCCGCCGGCTTTATCGAGCGTATTCACTTTCGCCAAATACGCCTCGATCGTCTCTTCGCCAAATTCCCTGAACGTCACCTCGCTCACTTCGCCGGCTTCCAGGCGCAGTCCGTCGCGCAGGCGCCTCACGGCCAGCCCGGTGAACACCGTATGCGTCCGCCCGCT
>CAMBRG010000115.1 GCA_945869845.1 Opitutus sp. GAS368
GGTTCATTTCGCGGGCTTGGGCAAGGCGAGGCTCAGGCTGAACGCTCCGATGGCGAACCCGGCGGCCGCAAGAAAAACGCTGCGTGAGCCGTAAAGCCAGAAGGCCGCGCCGGCGACGACGGGCGTGATCGCGCGGGCCAGCGAGCCGAGCGAGCGGAAGATCCCGAGCACGCGGCCTTGCTCATGCGGACCGCAGTAAAGCGAGATGAGCCCGGTGCTGGCGGGATTGACGAGACCGGAGCCGGCGGCGAGGAGCGCGAGACCGGCGTAGAGCAACCAAGGCTGCAGCGCGAAACCGACGGCGAGCAGCCCCACAGCCGAACAGACGAGCCCGGCGCTCAGCACGCGGGTTTCTTCGACGCGCGCGAGCAGTTTGCGGACGATAAAACCCTGGGTGACGATGGAGCAGATGCCGAGGAAACCGAGCAGGTAACCGTTTTCCCTCGCGGTGTAGCCGAAGCGTTCGGCGGCGAGAAACGTGAGCGAGGCCTCCATCGCGACGAAAGCGAGGACGTAGACGAAGGCCACGAGGTTGACGCGGCGGATGCCGGGATCGGCGAGGCCGAAGATGGCGGTGACGGGGTTGCGGATGCGCGGATCGCGGGCCTCGGCGCGCACGGCGGGCGTGAGGGTTTCGTTGAAGCGGCGATGAATCCAGACGAGGTTCACCAAGCACAGAACAAAGGCAAAAAGGGCGGGAACCGAAAACGGATTAATGCCGAAACGCGCGAGCTCAGGGTTGGCGGTGAGGAGGTTGAGCTGGGCGGTCAGGGCGCCGAGCATGGGGCCGGTCACGAGACCGAGACCGAACGCCGCTCCGACGATGCCCATGGCTTTAGCGCGCTCCTGCCGGGTGGTCACGTCGGCAACGGCGGCGGTGGCAACGGAGAGGTTGCCGCTAAACGCACCGCTGACGATGCGTGAGATCAGAAACACCCAGAACGAACCACTGATGAACCATAGCAAATAGCCGAGCGCGGTGCCGGCGACCGTGAGGAGGAGCACGGGCCGCCGTCCCCGTTTATCCGAGATCGCGCCCCAAAACGGGGCGCAAATAAATTGGAGAATCGAGAAAAACGAACTGAGCACGCCGCCGAAAAGGACGGCGGCTAAGGCATTGTCCCGACCGAGGCTCGCGGCCAAGGCGTCGGTCTGAGCGAGGAGCCAGCCGAGAGCGCCGGTGCGGCCGTCGGTCGAGAGGTAGTGGCCGAGCAGATCGGGACCGAGGGGGAAGATGATCGAGAAGCCGATCAGATCGATGTAGAGCGTGAGAAAGATAACGCCGAGGGAGAGCGCGCGCTTGGGGGCGGCGGTCGGAGCGGTGGGACTGGCGGGAGCGGGAGACACGGCGAGCGGAGGTGAACGAAGCCGAAAGAATTACGGGCCGAAGGCGGGGCGCAAGGGGAAGTTCCCGGAGCTCTCACCTGCCCTGATTTTTGGAAAGCCTAAATCGGGAACGCGAGAGCAAGTCGGTTTTTTTGGGTAGGCCGGCGACGACCAAATCGTAGCTGCGGCGGAGGTGGCGTTCGAGTTCGGGGGCGCGGGCAAGGCGGCGAGATCGCTGACTTTTACCCACATCCGTTTTCGCGCAGTAGGGGGCTTGGGTAACACCGTCGATCTCGGTGAGCGGATCGAAGTCGGCCGGATCGCATTTGAAGACGACGGGGTCTGTGAGTTCGGCATCGCGGGCGATGATGAGAAATATTTTGCCGGCGACTTTGAAGACGAGGCACGTGGGTATCAGCCCGCGGGCCGCCGCCAGCGTGGCGGTTGAGGCCTTCGCCTTCGTTGTAATCTCTGATGCTGATCGCGCGCACATCGGCCCGCACGCGGCGGAGTTCTCCGAGGGTTTCCTCGCCGCTCAGCCCGAGTATCAGCATGTCGAGCACCACGAGATCGTCGCGTTCCGGCGCGGCGCGAAATGCGGTAGGAGCGAAGCATCGCGGCGACGAGCGGAAGCCCCGTATTGTCGTCGACGACGACCAAGACGCGTGCGGCTTAGCGGGTCGGCAAAGCGGGCACGAAGACGGCGGCGACGGGAGCCGGGACGGCGACGAGAGGGCCGGTGGGCGTGAGGCGGCCGGATTTGGGGTCGACGCGGAAGACGGCGACGGTACTTGAGTCTTGGTTTTCGGCGAGGAGCCAGGTGCCGGTGGGGTCAAGGGCGAAGTGGCGCGGGGTCTGGCCCAAGGTGGAGACGTTTTCGAGGTAGGTGAGTTGGCCGGTTTTTCCGTCGATGGTGTAAACGACGAGGGTGTTGGCGCCGCGGTTGGAGCCGTAGAGAAATTTGCCGTTCGGGTGGACTTGAACCTCAGCGGTGCTGGTGCCTTTGGGGACGGCTTCGCCGGGCGGGAGAGTGGAGATCGTCTGGATCGAGGTGAGGGTGCCGGCGGTGGATTCGTAGGTGAAGGCGGTCATCGTGCAGAGCAGTTCGTTGATGACGTAGACGAATTTGCCCGTGGGATGAAAGGTGAGGTGGCGGGGGCCGGAGCCAGGCGGAAGGGTGGCGCCGGGGGTGACGGACGTGGGCGGGACGCCCGTGCCACTTTCGACGAGCGCGAGCGTGGCGGCGGCGGGATCGACGCGGTAGCCGACCACGCGGTCGATGCCGAGGTCGGGGGCGAAGGCGAAGCGGTGGTCGGGGGCGAAGTAGATGCCGTGGGCGTGCGGGGCTTTTTGGCGGCCGGGGTTTACGCTGGCGCCGGTGTGCTTGACGACGGAGCCGAGGGCGCCGAGGTGGCCGTCGGGTTGGACGGAAATGGCCGAGACGCTGCCGCCGCTGTAGTTAGCGACCAGGAGGGTTTGACCGGTGGCGTCGACGGCGAGGTGGCAAGGGCCGGGGCCACCGGGGGTTTGTTGATTGAGGAGCGTGAGCACGCCGGTGGTCGGGTTAATGGCGTAGGCGCTGAGACCAGTGGTGGGCGTGCGTTTGGGGTCGCTGCTTTCGTCGAGGGCGTAGAGGAATTTACCGTTGGGGTGGAGGGCGAGAAAGGCGGGGTCTTTGGCGGGCGCGGCGAGTTCGGCGGGCGAGAGGTGGCCGGTGACGAGGTCGAGACGGGAGCGGTAGATACCTTGGCTTTCGGTTTTCGCGTTGGTGTAGGTGCCGAAGTAAACGTGGTAGGCTTGGGGCGAGGCAGCGAGCGGGGTGAACATGGCGAAGAGGAGGGCGAGGGCGGGGAGATGTGGGCGGAGCATGGAATGGGTGGGAGAGGGGATGGTTAACCACGAAACACACGAAACACACGAAAGTCGGAGAAGGGGGATCTAGGAGGGGTGGCCCACGGAACACACGGAAGACACGGAAGGGCGGAAGGGGAGGGGGGGCGGGAGCGCTTCGCGGGTGAGGATTTGAGCTGGATCGCCGCGTCGCTGCGCACCTGGCGATGAGAAGTGGGCGCGGCGTGGGAGGGCGGAGACCCCTACTTTTTTACCAGCTGAGTTCGAGGATGCGGCCGGGGGTGAGGGGGCGGCCGCTCTTCGTGCCGTGGTGGCGGGTGTAGTCGAGGATGTAGAGTTTCTGGCCGACTTGGAGAAAGTCGATGGGGCGGGAAAGCGGATAAAGTAAGGTTTCCATCCTCGCTTCGAAGACACCGGCAGCATTGCGGCGGAGGTCCACGGTGAGGAGGTCGTAGCCGTATTCGCCGTGATCGAGAAAATTGCCAAAACGGCCCACGATGAATTTCCCGCGCTGCGCGGCGGGCCAGTCGGGGCCGCAGAAGATCATGCCGGCGGGTGAAGAGTGCGCGTTGAACGAGGCGATGGGTTTTTCGGGCGAGCCGCCGGCGGCGGGGCCGAAGTTGCGGATCGCGGGGGTGATCACGAGGCCGGGCGGCGCGGGCGGGGTGTAGGGATAGGGGCGGTCGGTGGCGGGGGCTTCGCCGTATTGGTAGGGAAAGCCGTAGTGTTTGCCGCGTTCGACGAAATCGAGTTCCTCCGGGACGTGGGCATCGGGGCCGTTGCTGGCGCTGAAGAGTTCGCCGCGGTCGTTCCAGGCAAAACTCCAGGCGTTGCGGATGCCTCGGGCAAAAACGTCGACGGTGGGGTTTTCCGAACGGGGATCCACGCGCCAGATGGCGGCGGTGATCTCGGTCTCGGCGCCTTTCCAATAAATCGCAGACTTGCCGGCGACGCCGCCGTCGGTCTCGCCGCCGTCGGTGCGGGAGCCGCTGGTGATGTAAAGAAAGCCGTCGGGGCCCTCGGCGATATTGCCGACGCCGTGGTTGTAGTAATTATTGCCCCAAGGATAGGAGGTTTGGAACCAAGGTTTCGGCAGGGAAATCGGGCCGGCGGTGGCGTCGAGCGGGGCGGTGCGGTAAATGACGACGCGGTTGAGGTGGTAGGGTTCGGCGGGGGCTTGGCGGTTGGTGACGACGTAGAGCCGGCGAGCGGAATCGATGGTGAGACCGAGGGCGGCGATTTTACCGGCGGCGATGTCGGTGTAGGCCTCCGCGGCGAGGAGCTTAGTCACGACGCCGGTCGAGAGCGTGACGCGATAGAGATCGCCGCGCTCGTGGAGGACGATGAGCCAGTCGGCGCCGGGCACGGTGGCGAGGCGGAGGCCGTTGACGGGGAGGCGGGCGATCTCGCGCAAGGCGAAGCCGGCGGGGGCGGCCGGGAGCGCGGCATACGGGTCGTCGCGGACCGGTTTGGCGGCGACTTTGGCGCGCTCGGCGGCGACCTCGGTGGGGGTGACGGGTTCGCCTTGGTTGTCCCAAGAATTGCGGACGTAGGTAAGGATGGCGGCGACCTGGTCGTCGTTGAGGCTGAGTTGGCCGGGCATGACGTTGTTGTAGTCGACACCGTTAACCTTGATCGGGCCGGAAAGCCCTTGGAGGACGATGCGGATGCTGCGCTCCTTGTCCGCCATGAGGTAGTCGGAATGCGCGAGCGGCGGGAATATTCCGGCGATACCCTCGCCGGCGGCGTTGTGGCAGACGGCGCAGTTGAGTTGGTAAAGGGCGGCGCCATCGAGCGGCGTGGTGGGAGAAGCGGCGGTGAGAAGCGTCGGCAGGGAAAAGACGAACGCGGCGAAGAAAGCGGGGAAACGCATGGGAGGGAGAAAGAGAGAACCGGGGGTGGGGGCGGGCAAATCATTTTCCGTTGCGGGACGTGCGGTCATTGGCGGGCAACGGGGAAAACCAAGAGCAGGCGGCGGAATTTTTAACCACGAATGGCTTCGCTACCGCTGCGCCCTACGAGTGAGTTTCGACGGATCGCCCACCCTGCTGGTTTTTGGGCCGGCTCATCGCCGACGTAGTTCCCCTTCGGGGGTGGCCAGGCTCCGGACGCGACGGGGGCGTCGCGGCTCCAGTGAGGCGATTTCAAGACAAAAGACCCCGGTGATGGCTAGGGGCGGCCGCACAATGGGCTTCGCTTGGGGCGGAAATTTTTTCCTAATGGCGGGCTTGGGTGGCCGCCGCCCGTTTTTCAAACGCACATGTCACGACTCAATTTCAAATTGGAAAAGGAAGCGATGGGCTCGAAGGCGCGCGCCGGCTCGTTTACGACGCTGCACGGCGAGGTGCAGACGCCGGTGTTTATGCCGGTGGGCACGCAGGCGACGGTGAAAGGGCAGACGGTCGAGACCCTTAAAGCGACGGGGGCGCGCGTGCTGTTGGCGAATACTTACCACTTGCTGCTGCGGCCGGGTCCGGAGGTATTTAAGAAATTCGGCGGGATTCACCGCTTCATGAATTGGGATGGCCCGGTGCTGACGGACTCGGGCGGGTTTCAGATTTTTTCGCTGCCGGGCGAGCGCGCGATGAATGAAGAAGGTGCGCGGTTTAAGAGTTACGTCGACGGCACGCACTACATGCTCTCGCCGGAGTCGAGCGTGGCGATGCAGCGGGCGATCGGGAGCGATATCAACATGGTGCTCGACCAATGCATCCCCTCGACGGCGCCCTACGAACAGGCTGAGGCGGCGATGCACCTGACGCACCGGTGGGCGGTGCGCTCGTTGGCGGCGCGCGGCGATGGACCGCAGGCGATGTTCGGGATCGTGCAGGGGGCGTGTCACCACGACCTGCGCAAACAGAGCGCGGCGTATCTGACCCAGCTGCCGTTTGACGGGCTGGCGATTGGCGGACTGGCGGTGGGTGAGACACATGCGGAGCGGTATGAGTTCACGGGGTTCGTGACGGATTTTCTGCCGAAGACGTTGCCGAGGTATTTGATGGGGGTGGGCACGCCGATCGATATTTTGGAGGCGGTGCACCGCGGCGTGGATATGTTTGACTGCATCATCCCGTCGCAGCTCGCGCAGCGCGGCACGGTGTTTTCCTCGCACGGCAAATTGCGGATGACGCGGGCGTGCTACAAATTCGATGAGGCGCCGCTCGACGCGAAGTGCGACTGTCATACGTGCAAAACTTTTTCGCGGGCGTATCTGCATCATCTGGTGAAGGCAGACGAGATGCTCGGCTGGTATTTGTTGGCGACGCACAACATGGCGTTTTACCACCGGCTGATGCGCGAGATCCGGGCGGCGATTTTGGGCGGGACGTTTGTAGAGTATTACGAGCGGCAACAGCCGGAGCTGGCGCGATCGGATGACGATAATCCCAGCGTGCCGCAGAAACGGCAGAAGCCGGCGACGCTGCCGAAGCTCGGTGACTACGACATCGTGAAATCGGCCGAGGGCTTCGCGAGCATCCGCCAGATCAGCTCGGGCGAAGTGATGCACTCGGTGAACCGGCCGAGCGATGAAGCGGAGCGCGTTTATGTGCAGCAGTCGGGGCTGGCGCAGCGGTTTCTACGGCGGGCGCCGGTCGCGGGAGCGGAGCAGGCGGCGGAGGAGCTGGTGATTTGGGATGTGGGGCTGGGCGCGGCGTCGAACGCGATGGCGGCGCTGCACTGCTTCGAGAAGGTGCTGGCGGAAGTTGGCGTGGAGGGCGTGCGCACGCTGCGCGTGGTGAGTTTTGAAATCGATCTCGATCCGTTAAAACTCGCGGCGAAGCACGCGGCGTTTTTTCCGCACCTGCGCCACGGCGCGCCGTATGCCCTGCTGGAGAATGGGCGCTGGTCGCATGGCAGCGGGACGTTTGAATGGGAGCTGCACCATGGGGATTTTTTGGAGAAGCTCGCGGCCACGCCGGTACCGGACGTGATTTTCTACGATCCGTTTTCGGCGAAGACGGATTCGGCGCTGTGGGTGCCTGAGGTGTTTGCGCGGGTGCGGGCCCATTGCGGGGAGAAGGCGGCGGAGCTGTTCACGTATTCCTCGGCGACGGCGGTGCGGGTGGCGCTGCTGTCGGCGGGATTTTATGTGGGCGACGGCGTGAGCACGGGGCCGCGGGCGGCGACGACGGTGGCAAGCACGGTGGGGTGGGCGAGGGCCGAGGGGCTGGGGGCGATGGGGCCGAAGTTGCTCGGCGAGGAGTGGCTGACGCGCTGGCGGCGGAGCGATGCGAAGTTCCCGGCGTCGCTGGCGGTGGAAGCGCGGGCGGAGTTTGAGCGGCGGATCGAAGGGCATCCGCAATTTGGGCGGGCGTAGAGCTTATCCGAATAACCTCCCGTAGGGCACGAGCTTGCTCGCGCCGGATCGGTCTCGGAGAGGCGGCGACCAAGGTCGCGCCCTACGAACGAACCGGGAGGCTTTTGGAGAGGCGGCGACCAAGGTCGCGCTCAATTAGCGAAACTCGGAGGGCGGGTCGGAGACCCTGCCCTACTTTTAGTTTTTGCGCGTCGAGACTTCGATCACGTCGTGGGGCGCGGCTTCTTTTTGGCCGGCGGGGCTCACGCGGATGTAGCGGGCTTTTTCGCGAAGCGCGGGGAGGGTCGCGGCGCCGAGGTAGCCCATGCCGCTTTGCACGCCGCCGATAAGGTTGTCGATGGCGTCGTCGAGGGAGCCGCTGACTTCCTTGAGGGCTTCGATGCCTTCGGCGGTGGCTTTGCGCGCGGTGTCGTTTTTGTCGTGGCCGTAGCGGGCGGCGCTGCCGGCTTTCATCGCGGCGAGGCTGCCCATGCCGCGGTACTGTTTGTAGAGTTTGCCGCTGATTTCCATGATCTCGCCGGGGGCCTCACGGCAACCGGCCAAGATGCCGCCGCAGATGACGGCATCGGCGAGGGTGAGGGCTTTCACGATGTCGCCGGATTTGGTGATGCCGCCGTCGGCGAGGAGTTTGACGTTTTTCTTTTTCGCGGCGGTGCGGGCAACGTAAAGGGCGGTGAGTTGGGGGATGCCGACGCCGGCGACGATGCGCGTGGTGCAGATGGAGCCGGGGCCTTGGCCGATCTTGATGGCGTTGGCGCCGCAGTCGGCGAGGAACTCGGTGCCGGCGGCGCTGGTGACGTTGCCGGCGATGATGGTGAGATCGGGGAAGGCGGCGCGGACGAGTTTGACCATGTCGCCCACACCGGCGGTATGGCCGTGGGCGGTGGAGACGGCGACGGCGTCGATGGATTCTTCGACGAGGGCGCCGACGTGGGAGAGGATTTTCTCGCGGTCGAGCGCGCCGCTCGGGAGGCGCACGGGGGCGAGGGCGGCACCGACGACGAGGCGGAAGCTGGAGTCGCGGGCGGGCTTGCGGCGGGCTTTGGCCTCGGTGGTGATGCGCTCGACATCGGAGGCCGTGATGAGGCCCTTGAGGCGGTCGTCGGGGCTGACGACGAGCATCTTGTTAATACCGATGTTGGCGGTGAAGAAGCGGTCGGCGGCGGCGATGGGGTCTTTGGCGGCGGCAGCGGCGGTCTCGGTGATCAGGGCGGAGCGGGGCGTCATGACCTCGGAGACGCGTTTGGTGCGGTAGCGGTCTTTGACGACGTTGCCCGAGAGCAGGCCGGCGAGGCGGCCGGCGGCGTCGACGACGGGGAACGTGGAGAAGGAAAAATTCTTGGCTTCGATCATCGCGAGGACGTCGCCGATGAGGAGCTCGGGGGTGACGGTGATGGGGTCTTGGATGAGGCCGTGGATGTGGCGTTTTACGCGGGCAACCTCTTTCACCTGCTCCTTCGACGGCATGTTGTAGTGGATGAGCCCGAGGCCGCCGTTGAGGGCCATGGCGATGGCCATGCGGGACTCGGTGACGGTGTCCATGTCCGAGGAGATGATCGGAATATGGAGCCGGAGGGAGTCGGAGAGGGCGGTGGCGGTGTCGGCGTCGCGGGGGAGAATATCGGAATGGAGGGTCGCTAGGGAGACGTCGTCGAAGGTGAGCGCGGTGGGGAGATTGGCGCGGAAAAAGGCGTCGGCGGGGAGGTAGAATTCGGCGTCGGCAGCGGAGGCGTGGACGCGGGCGGTGCGCGTGGGACGAGGCGAAGAGCGTTGGGCAACCTTGGTCATGATTGCCGAGAACGGAGTAGGAGAGTGCGAGGCGAGGGCAACGGAAAAGTTGGGGACGGAGCCCGGAGGGTGCCCACGGAATACACGGAAAACACGGAAGGGGATCGGGTCGGAGAATCGGATGACATCACGCGGAGGGCGCGGACGATGAGTCCAGAAGGGAAGGGTGGAGCGTTGCTTTGGCGGGGGAGGTGAGTTTCGTGGACGGACTTTATATGCGGGTGAGATTTCAGTATCGGCGGTATCGGTTGGCCTTTCGCACGGCAGTGCGGACGGCGCATGGCGTGTGGAGTGAGCGCGAGGGCATTCTGGTGCGGGTGAGCGACGAGGGCGGGCTCGCCGGGCTGGGGGAGGCGGCGTGTTTGCCGTGGTTTGGGACGGAGACGGCGGACGCGGCCGAGGCGGCGTGCACGAAATTTGGCGAATGGGTGGGCTCGGAGGAGCTGGAGGAGGTGCCGGTGAGCTTGGGGTGTTTAAGGAATGCGTTGGCGGCGGCACGGGGGGAGTTGGAAGAGCGGGTGCGGATCGCGGATGGACCGGAGCGGCGCGTTAGGGATCATGCGCCGTACCTCGGGGTGGCGGCTCTTTTGCCGGCGGGGCGGGCCGTGCTCGCGGCGTTGGGGCCAAAGGCGGAGGCAGGTTTTCGGGTGTTTAAGTGGAAGGTGGGGGTGGGCGATGTCGCGGATGAGTTGGGGCTTTTGGACGATGTGTGTGCGGCGTTGCCGGCCGGGGCGAAATTGCGGTTGGATGCAAACGGCGCGTGGGATCGGCGGAAGGCGGAGCGTTGGCTGGAACGGTGCGCGGATCGGCCAGTGGAGTTTGTGGAGCAGCCGGTGGCGGCGGACGCGAGGGGCGCGGAGGATGTTTTGCGGGGGCTCGCGGAGGATTGGCCGACCCCGATCGCGCTCGATGAGTCGCTCGCGGGTGACGGGGACGTGGAGCGCTGGATCGGCGCGGGGTGGCGCGGGGTGTGGGTCGTGAAGCCGAGTCTGCTGGGCGATGTGGCGCGGACGCTGGCGCGGTTGGAGAAAGTGAAGGCGAGCGTCGTTTTTTCGTCGGCGCTGGAGACGGCGGTGGGGGCGCGGGCGGCGTTGCAGTGGGCGTTTGGCTGGAAGGGCGAGGCGCGCGCGTTGGGGTTTGGCGTGTGGCCGCGGTTTCAGGACGCGCGGTGCGACGGGCCGTATGCGGCGCCGTTTATCCGGGTGGCGGATTTGGACCGCATCGACGCGGAGGCCGTATGGAACGCGATCAACTGAAGGCGCTCGTGCGGGCGACGGGTGTGGCGGTGGAGCAAAATGGCGTGCTGCTTTTGGGTGAGGCGACGGTGTTGAAGAAGTGGGAGGAAACGTGGCAAGCGCAGCGCCCAACGCTGAGCGCGGAAGATTCGGAATTGGGGTGGTTAGGGATCGCGACGGGTGGGTCGAGCGGCGTGGCGAAATTCGCGCGGCATGATGAACGCACGGTGTCCGCGGCGGTGGAGGGATTTTGTCAGCATTTCGAGATCGAGCGCGTGAATGCGATCGATGTGTTGCCGGCGTATCATGTGAGCGGGCTGATGGCGCGGGTGCGGTGTGCGGCGACGGGTGGGCTGCACGTGGCGTGGAACTGGAAGCGAATCGAAGCCGGCGAACGGCCGGCAT
>CAMBRG010000116.1 GCA_945869845.1 Opitutus sp. GAS368
TCCTTGCGCGCCTGCCGGATCAGCGTCGCCGCCTTCGCAAGTCCGACGTTCGACGGCCGGTTCGTAAAATAGTCGATCGGGAAAATGTTTCCGTGGAGATCCGTGGTCGAGATGATCGTCACCCGCGTGCGATCACCGGGCGCAGACCAAAGCACCCCGGCACATGCACCGATCAGCAGAAAGAAACGGAGCGAAGAATTCATTTCCGTGACTACTGCACAGCCCGGGCCACGTTGCCAACCGGTTTGAACCGGGGATCACGCCCTTGCAGTTCCGTCCACAGTTCGTCGGGGCTCACCCGACGGTCCCGCGAGCGGTTCACCCATTCGATTTCCGTCGGTGCTCCCGGCGCCGTGAAACGAATGCCCCAAATCGGGTCGAAGGCCTCCGTCGAGAGCGAGTAGCGCATGTCGCCCAACACCGATGCGTCGCTCGGGCTGCGCGCGACCCAGTCTTCGGAAAACCACGCGAAGCGCGCAAACGACCTCCGCCGGTCCCGCGCCCGCTCAGCCGCCGTGAGTTCTTCTGCACCCACCGTGGCGAGCGCCCACCCGCCGCGCACCGTGGCGTCGCCTGCGAGACCGACCCGGATGCGGTCGGCGTGGATCTTGCCGCCGTGCTCGTAGAGTGCCCGCCACACGAGGACGTTGCCCAGCGTCGGCATCACCTCGAACCGCGTCGGCGTATGTCCGCGTGACGCCGCAACCGCCGCCTGCGCTCCGACCGCCCGCGTATGTTGCACCACGCCCAATCCCAGATACCCCGCCGCGACGATCAGCCCGGCCAACGCCGCCCCCGGTCGCTTGCGAATGAGCGCGACGCTCAGTCCGATCAACAGCGCGAGAGTGAAAACGGGGTCTACCACCGCGATGAAGTCCCAACCGAAACGCTCATCCGTGAACGGCCACATCAACTGCGTGCCATAGCTCGTCGCCGAATCGAGCAAGCAATGGCTCACCCAAGCCGCCAGCCCGCAGGCCCAGACCGCGCCGATTTGCCCGCGCCACTTTTCCCTCCAAGGCCGGTAAATCAGCAGCACGCCCAAGACCAACGCAGCTCCCACGGGCGCAAACGGCAACGCGTGGGTGAAGTGTCGGTGATACTCCACCGCGATCAACGGATCGCTCGCGCTCCCGATCAAAACGTCGAGGTCCGGCGCCGCTCCCGCGAGTGCGCCCACGCCCGCCGCCGTCGCCCGGCCGAGCCGACGACCGAAACCGAAATAACCGAGGCTGGCCCCGAGGAGCGTGTGAGTGAGCGGATCCACGAACGTCGGACGAAACCCGCTTCAACCGTCGTTGCAACCTCGGTCCCTTGGACGGGCCGTTTCAGTTTTCCATAGCGCCGCCGGCCGCCGCCGCACGCTCGGGCGAGAGCGTCCACGTCACCCACCCGCACGCTTCGCATCACCGACCGCGACGCGGCCAACCCCGAAGCTGCCGGCTAGTTATTGGGCCCGAAGTAGGGCTCGCCCCGGCTGGCCCGTTCGAATCTCTGCCGGGAAATCTTGTCCATCTTCTCCCGCCAAACACTCACGCCATTTTTCAATTCCGAGGCCCTCAGAACCAGCGGAGACCACACCTTCTTGCCCTGCACATCGTGCAACGAAATGGTGAGCACCGGATCTTCAGGCACGAGGTCGAAGGCGAGCAGCCCATAGTTCGAACCGCCGAAATACACCTGCCGCACGCGTGGGATCGTCCGGTAGTTCAGCCAGGAAACCGAGGTATCCTGCGCGAGCGGCGATCCGGAAATTTCGAAGAGATCGTAGCCTCCGTTCTGCGATTCCGGCAGGCAATTTAGCTCCCCGACATGGTTGTCGCCCGACAAGAGGACCACCCCGGATATTTTTTCCTCACGGATGAACGTGATAATTTCCGCGCGTTCATGGGAAAACGCCTCCCACGATTCTCCGCCCGGCCCCTTCTCGTCGCTCCACGGCTGCCCCGAGGCGATCACCTTAAACGGCGCCCGGCTCGCGCGCAGCTGCGCCTTGAGCCACGCCTTTTGCTCCGTACCGAGCGCAGACTTGGACGGGCTTTCGGGGCCGCCGGCCGGATCGCGGTGGTAGCGGTTATCGAGGAAGAAGAAATCCACTCCGCCGTAAGAGTAGGCGAAGAAGACCCCAGACGCGGAGGGTAGTCCGTAGGCGGGATTGGCCCAGTAGCGCTGAAAGACGCGCAGCGAATCCGCTTTGGCAGGGTGCCCTTTGTCGGAGTCGTTCAGCCCATAATCGTGATCGTCCCAGATCGCGAGCTGCGGCACCGAACGCAAAAACGGCTGCAACTCGGGCAACGCCCTCTGCCGCTGGTAGCATTCGGCCAAGATGTCCACATCCAGCGTATCGGCGTAAACATTGTCCCCAAGCCAGAACATCAAGTCGGGTCGCTGCTGGGAAAGTGCATTCCAGATGGGCTGCACCGGATAACGCTCGACCCGAGCACACGAGCCAAACGCCACGCTGAACGCGGCGCGCCGGTCGGACGCGGGCGCCGTTTTGGCAGAGAAGAATCCCAACGCCTCCTGATTCATGTCGGGCTCGCCCGCGACGATCACCCGATAGCGGTAGGCCGTATCGGCCGCCAAATCCCGGATTGGCACGACCACGGCATAATCGTCTTCCTTGCGTGCTAGCTGGGGCGACGTCCGGCGCAAACCCGCCATGGCGGTCGCCGGCCCGTATTCGATTTGCACCTCATTCGGGCCGCTGAGGCGGACCCAAACATCAATCCGGTCGGTCGTAACCGCACCGATCATCGGACCGTGCAAAAGGCGGGGGTAGCCGGTGGCGCTCGGCTTGGATGCGGACCAAGACGGCCCCACGGCGACCACCGTCAGAGCGCCTATAAGCCAGCAGGCTCGAAGCAGCGGGAAGCGCATCGAATTAGTGGCGGTAGGTCACTCCGAGCCAATAACTGCTGCCGAAATCCACGTCTTCATGGAGCTTGGTAAGATCGAGGCCGCGCAGGTGGACACGGTGAGCGTTGCCGAGGTTGCGGATCGAAAAATCCGCGTGCCAGCGTTGAGTCACGCGGTAGCGCGCGGTCACGTCCCACTGGCCATAGTTGGCCCAACCGTCGTTGTTCCACGGCTGGGTCGCATTGAAGCTTGAGGTGTATTGGCTGCGGTAGTCGTAGGCGACGCGCACCTCACCGCGACCTTTCCAAGCATAAGCAAGCGCCGCGTTCGCGCTCCATTTCGACTGCAAGGGCAACCGGCTGCCCGAGTAGCGCAGCCCCCTTGCGTCGACGTAATTGAACGCCGTGTCGAAGAGAGTGAGGTTGCCGGTGAAACCCAGACCGGGCAGAAGGGTGGCAATCAAGGGAAGCTGATTGCGCACGAGGGCTAGTTCGACTCCGCGGATGCGTGAACTCGAGGCATTCGTGGGCTGAGTGGTCGTGACGAGCGCACCATTCACCGTCTCGGTCGTGCTCAGGTTGAAGATGTCATCGGCGATGTCTTTCTGGAACACAGCGACGGAGGCGATGCCGTCGCCCTTGGGGAAGTAGTATTCGAGCGAGAGATCGTAGTTGCGGGCGTCGCGGGCCTTGAGGTTCGGGTTGCCGCGGGAGATGGAGAGGCCGTCGGCGCTGATGTTTTCGAGCGCAGCGATATCGGAGGGATTGGGCCGGCCGACAGATTTGGAAATACCCGCGCGCAACCAGAGGCGATCCGTCAGTTCGTAGCTCGCGGTCGCGGAGGGCAGCAGGTTGTGGTAGCCCGTCGGCACATTGATCGGGATGAACAAGTCCGGCACCGGCGCGACGAAACGGCGAGAGGTCTTGGCGGTAGCATCGACGTTTTCGTAACGGACCCCACCGACGGCGCGAAACCCCGAAGTCTGCCACGTGCTCATCAGGTAACCCGCCGATATGTCCTCGATGTATTTGAAGTCACCTTGGGCGGACGCCTCGAAACTCGCTGTTTGTGCGAGCGCGAAACCTGCGCCGGTGCCGCCGGCGTAGAGCCGGTCCCAAGCCTTGTCGTCGAGAAACACAAAGGGTTCGCTGCGCGCCGGCGGCGTGTAGGCGAGCGTGCGCGTGGCATTGGAGAGGCGGAACGTGGGATTCGTGTAGTTCCACTGGTCGTTGTTCACGCGCCGATCCAGTCGCTTCAAGTCGGCGCCGAGCTCGAAGCCCAGGGGGCCGCGCTCGCCCTTCGCGTTGAACGCATAAGCAAGTTTGTGATGAATCAGATATTCCTCGGTCTTCAGTTCGCGGTAGTTGTAGTTGTCGAGCACGTGGCTCGCGGGATCACCGAAGTAGGCCGCGCCGCCGGGGTTGGTGAAGCGGTAGGTCTGGATTTGTTCGCGGCTGTCATAGGTAAGGCCGAGCAGCGGACTGACCGGAGTGCGAAAGCCGATGAAAGGGGTCGAATTGCGGTAGCTTGTGCCCGACCAGGCCGTGTCGGCGAAGATCCGGTGGCCGGACCCAGGGGCGAATTCGGCGTGATAGTGCGCGCCGTCGAGCGTGCGGCGGATGTCGTTGTGCGTGAAGGACACCTCTGAGCGCGCGGTGGCATAAGTGCCGCCCGTGGCGGTTTGGCCGCTCATACCGGCGAGGCTGAGGATCTGATGGCCATGACGGTCTTCGTCGTCCCCCGCCCGAAATCGGTAGACCGAGAGGTAGCTGCGGAATGACTGGCTCGGATTCCATTCGAATTTGGTATTGAGGCCGGTGCGGTAGGAATCGTTGTTGTAGACAAACCAACGAAACTGCCCGACGGCCGCATAACCGTTGCCGACGAACGGCGTGCCGGTGCTCGCGCCGGCGGCGTTGAAGAAATTGTAGGCGTCTTGGATAATCTTCACCTGATCGCGCGACTTGCGCATGTCCTCGAATGCGACGAAGAGGCCAAACTGATCGCCCCGGCCGAAAGTCTGGCCATAGGTCAGTTGCGCGCGCGTTGTCAGCGGGTGTTTCCTCGCCGGAATGTCCTGCTGCGTGAAGTAACCGACCGAGGCACCCACCCGCGCCACCGTGCCTTTTTCGTCCGAGGCGCTGCGCGTCGCCAAATTCAAGTAGCTGCCGATGGCCCCACCGTCCATCGCTGGGGTGTAGGTTTTAAACGCCTCGAGCCGCTTCACGGCGCTGGCCGGGATAGTCTCCAGGTTCACACTGCGTCCGCCGCCACCGAACGCGTCGTGGGTCGCAATCGCCATGCCTTCAAAGGTCACATGGTTCAGCGCCGGCTGCAGCCCGCGCGCGAGCACGAAGCGGCCCTCGTCCTCGTCATTGATCGCCGATATGCCCGGTATGCGACGAAACGAGTCCGCGATGTTTACATCGGGGAGCTTGCCGATGTCGTCCTGTGAAATCGAATCGAAGATCCCGGCGACCGCACGCTTCGATTGGATCGCGTCCTGGTTCACGTAAGTTTGGCCGATAGCCTTTACCTCAAACGCCTCCATCCGGGTCGTCTCCTTCGCCTGGCTAATGCTGGGTGCCGCCAGACGGTCGCTGCTTGGTGCGACCGTCCTTGCTCCGTTTGGGTCAAAACTCCGCGAAACCGTCAGCACCCCCGTCTTGGCGTCCTGCGCAACCACGAGGTCCGAACCGGCGACGACGCGCTGGAGTGCCTCTTGTGCGGTAAACGCCCCCCGGACGGCGTTGGTCTTCACTCCGCGGGCGATTTCGGCCGGATAAATCAATTCCGAGCCGGATTGAGTGGTGAACACTTTGAGCGCCTTGTCCGCCGTGCCGGCGGGAATATCGAAGCTCTTCTTTTCAGCCGCCGGCAGGGCGAGGCCGGCGAAGCAGCAGAGGATGAACGCCGCAATCCGAGGCAGGCGTAGGGATTGGAAAAATGATCGGGTCATACCTGTTGAGACCCGCCGACCGCCGTTACCCCGTAGGCCGAAGCCAAAAAAATTCGAGCCTACTTTCCGTGTCGCAATTCGATCCGTCCATCCGCCTCGCGCGCCACCCAGATTCCGTAGTTGGTTTCCAGCATCTGGAGCAACGGCTCGATATTGTCGGCCCGCAACGCGCCGCTGATCTCGACCCGACCGAGTTCGGCCGAGTCCAAGCTGAGGCGGTTGCCACTTTGCCGGTTGAGCAACTCGACCACCTCGAACAACGGCGTCTCATTGAACTCCAGCCGCGGGACGCGCCAAGCCAACTTGCTGCCGGCGTCCACTTGGGTTGTCGGGGTGATTACCGGCAACGCCTCGGCCCGCAGCAAATCCACCACCGCGCTGTTCCCGGCAGAAACGATTGGGCCCGATGCGGGCTTAGTAGCGGCTCTGGCCACCCCGTCGATGGCCACGCGTCCCTCGGTCACGATCATCTCCACTTCGCTCGCACTCAGCTTGACCGAAAATGCCGTGCCCACCGCCCGGAAGCCGACTCCCCCGGAGGTGACGATGAACGGACGCTCGGCATTTTTCGCCACTTGAAAAAACGCCACGCCGCTGGTCAACGTAACGCGACGCGGACCGGACGAAGCCGAGGAAAAACTCACGACCAGTTCGGCCCCCGGTTGCAGGTCCACGACGGAGCCGTCGGGCAAAGTGCGGCGTTCGGGCGCCGAAACCCGATAGGTCGGCGCCGCCACCACGGCCGGCTGCGGGACAGTTGCCGGCCGAAAATCGGCGGAAAACCACACGCCGCCGAGCACCAGCAACGCCGCACTCGTCGCAGCCGTGATCCGGCGCCGGCGTTGGCTTTGGCGACGCTCCCTCAGCTTGAGTGCCGCGAGCACTTGATCGACTTGGCCCGCCGACCTCGGCCAATCGAGCGGACGCTCTTCCCACTTCACCGGAGCAACGTGCGGCGCCTCAGGTTTAGGCTTCATGGTGGCGCTCTTCCTCGACACCATGCGCGCGCAGGTAAATGAGGCAGCGGGCCACACCGTTGCGGACTTGGGTTTCGACCGTCCGCTCACTCAGACCCAACCGGTCCGCGACTTCTTTTTGCGCTAAGCCTTTCATTTTGTGGAGGACCACAATCTCCCGGCAACGGGGCGGCAAAGACATGAGCGCATCGGCGAGCAGATTGACGCGGTCTTGGATGATGGCGGCTTCACGGGCATTGGGCTTATCATCTAAGACCCCACACATGGCCTCGTCCCCGTAGGCCTCAACCGGAGAATTTCTCTCCTTGCGCACAAAATTGAGCGCCACGCGCCGGGCCACGAGGTAGAGAAACGCCCTGGCCGACTTCACGGGCTCGTGTGCCGCCGCGCGCCAAATCCGCAGGTAGGACTCTTGCACCACGTCATCAACGTCGCGGATCGAAGGAAACGAGCCGCGCAGGTAGGCTTTCAACTGCGCATCGTGCGCATGCACCTCTTCCTTAAACCACTTCTCCGCCTCGGCCGGGGCCAAGATCCCGGACGAAAGGTTTGCCGATAGGCGGGGAGACTGAAGGGGCGCGCTCACAGGAAATGAACAGAAGACGTAGATTCCGAAATTCAAACACAAGGGGGACTTCCCTAATATCCGAAACAATTGGGTTACAGACCATCGTCACTTCCGCCTCACTCTTACGCGGATCGACGTCCGGCCTCTGACTCGCCGAATGCATCGCGAAACGGCGCCTAATCAACCCGAGTCGCTTCGTTTTCGCGCTCGGGCCAGAGCGTCCGCGTCGCCCACGCCACGCCGAGCGTCACCGCCGCTCCGATGACGGTGAACCAAGGCCAGAATACTTCTCCGCCGAACGTTGCCCGCCACCACGGTTGCAGCGCGGGAATGTTCGCGGGCCAATAAATGCAGTTCATCACCACCAGCGATGCGATCATCCCCGCCATCGTTGCGCGGGCTCCAAGCCGGCGCCAAAACAGCGCGATCACGAGCGACCCGAGCAACGCCCCCGCCGTGAGCCCGCGCAGCGAAAACGCGACGTTGAGCACAAACGTCACTTCGCGCGTGAGCCACGCCACGAAGATCAGCGCGCCCGCCCAAAACACCGACGACGCCTTGCTCAGCCGCAGGAAAAACGCCTCATCGCGGTGCTTCAGGATCGGGCGGACAAAGTCCATCGTCGACACCGACGCCAGCGCCGAAATCGCCGAGCTGATCGACGACATCGCGGCGGCCAAAATCGCGACGATCAGAAACCCGCGCATGATGTGCGGCACTTCCGTCATCATAAAGATCGGGAAGATAAAGTCGTTGGATTTGATTCCCGGCGCCGCCTCCGGGAGCGGAATTTGGAAGGGATGGTGTTGGTAAAAAACCCAGAGCATCACGCCCACGAGCAGAAAGATCAGGAACAGCGGAAAGATCAGGACTGCGCTGAAGATGAGCGCCTTGCGCCCTTCCGCGACATTCGCGCAGGAGAGCACCCGCTGCACGATCGACTGCTCGGCGCCATGGGTGGACATCACGAGCACGGTCCCCCCGATGACGCCCATCCAGATATTGAACGGCGCGGAAAACCTGAAATCCGAGTTAAAGAAGGCCAACTTGCCCGCCGCGCCCGCCTCGCTCAGCGCCGCGCCCCAACCACCCTCAATCAACGTCGGAATATAGAACAGCGCGTAGAGCCCGCCGCCGATAAACAGCAGCATCTGCACCGCATCGGTCCACACGACCGCTGTCATTCCGCCGACGTAGGTGTAGACGAGCGAGAGCACGACAAAGAGCAGAATCGCCCCGAGGATCGGATCGACCAGCCCGCCGAGACTGCACACCCCATCCCCCAACATCAGGCGCACCGGGATGCACGCCACGAACACGCGGACGCCGGCGGACAACGTTTCCAAAAAGAGAAAAAACGAACCGGCCAGCCGGCGCGGCCCGCGCCCGAGGTGCTGTTCGAGCAATTGGTAGGGCGAATAAATCTCACCTTTCAGGTAATGCGGCACCATCACCACCGCGAGAATCACGCGGGCGATCACGTAGCCGACGATCATCTGGAGGAAGAGCATGTTTCCGCCGTAGGCGATCGCGGGCACGCCGATGATCGTGAGCGCACTCGTCTCGGTCGCGACGATCGAAGAACCGATGCCCCACCACGGGATGTTCCGGCTGCCGAGAAAGTAATCGCGGGTCGTCCGCTGGTCTTTGCCGAACCAGACCCCGAGCCACGTCACGCCGCCAAGATAAACCAAGATCACCAGCCAGTCGCCGAGGTTGAAATAACTGTTCATTGGGTGGGCTTCATCACGCGAAAACTGGTTTGGGTTGGCGAGGAGTTTTCTGGCACCGCCCGCGGCCCCGACCAATGCTCCCGTCCAAGATGTCACCCCTCCTTCGCCTGCTCCCGGCCCTGCTTGCATTTGTCGCGGCGTCCGCCGCCGCCGCCGCGCCCGCATTTCTGCCCCAAAAACTCTCCGCCATCGACACCGCGATCACCGACGCCATCGCCGCCAAGAAAATCCCCGGCGGCGTCCTTTGGCTCGAACGCGCCGGCGAGTCCTACGCCCGCGCCTACGGCCGGCGCGCCACGTCGCCCGCTCCCGAGTCGCTCACCTCCGACACGATCTACGACGCCGCCTCGCTCACCAAGGTCGTCGTCACCACCACCGCGATCATGCAGCTCGTCGAACGCGGCCGCCTCGAACTCGACGCTCCCGTCGCCCACACCCTCCCGGCCTTCGCCGCCCACGGCAAGGATGCGGTCACCGTCCGCCAGCTCCTCACCCATCACTCGGGTCTACGCGCCGGCCTGCCGCGCAATCCAGCATGGTCCGGTAACGCAGAAGGTATCGAACGCGCCTGCGCCGAGAAACTCGTCGGCGTCCCCGGCGGCACGTTTCTCTACAGCGATATCAACTTCATCATCCTCGGTGAACTCGTGCGGATCGCGAGCGGTCTCCGGCTCGACGCCTATGCAGCAAAAGAAATTTTCCAGCCCCTCGGGCTCGCCGACACCAGCTTCCTCCCCGCCGCCACCAACCTTGCGCGCATCGCCCCCACCGAGCTCACCGCCGGCACGATGTTGCGCGGGGTCGTGCATGATCCCACGGCTAGGGCCATGGGCGGCGTCGCCGGTCACGCCGGACTCTTTACCACGGCCTCCGATCTCGCCCGCTTCTGCCGCATGTTGCTCGGCAGCGGGCAACTCGACGGTGTCCGCATCCTCAGCGCTGCGTCCGTCGCCGAAATGACCCGCGTGCAAACCGACGGCTCCAACCGCCGCGGTCTCGGTTGGGACCTCGATTCGTCGTTCTCCGGCCCGCGTGGCCGTTGGTTTCCCGCCGGCGCCTCCTACGGCCACACCGGCTTCACCGGCACGAGCGTGTGGATCGATCCCGCCGCACAGACCTTCGTGCTCTTTCTCTCCAACCGCGTCCACCCCGACGGCAAAGGCGACACCGGTCCCCTCCGCCGCACGCTCGGTACGCTCGCCGCCGAGGCCGTCGGGCGCGACACGGGCGCCGTGCTCAACGGAATCGACGTGCTGGTGCGCGAGGACTTCGCCCGCCTGCGCGGCCTGCGCGTCGGTCTCATCACCAATCACAGCGGCCGCGATCGCGACGGCCGCAGCACCATCGATCTGCTCCACGCCGCCAAAGACCTAAAACTCGTCGCCCTCTTCAGCCCCGAACACGGCATCCGCGGGACAGCCGACGAAAAAGTCGGCGACTCCATCGACGAAAAAACCAAGCTCCCGATTTACAGTCTCTACGGCGACGCCCCGAAACGCGCGGCCGGCCAATCCGACGCCGACTACGCCGCCGCCGTTCTCCGGGCACACGCGCCCAAGCCCGAACAACTCCGCGACCTCGACGCCCTTGTTTTCGATATCCAAGACATCGGCGCCCGCTTCTACACCTACTCCGCCACGCTCGGCGTTGCCCTCGAAGCCGCCGCGCTGGCGAAGAAAAAATTCATCGTTCTCGACCGCGTGAATCCCATCGGCGGCGTGAGCATGGAGGGTCCGGTGATGACGCGCGTTCCGAGTTTCATCGGCTTCCATCCGATGCCCGT
>CAMBRG010000117.1 GCA_945869845.1 Opitutus sp. GAS368
GGTTCTTCGGATCAAAAAACTGCTGGCCCGGGCGCAGACGAAGGACGACGCCGGAACCACGCTAAGGCTCGGCAATCTAGAAATCGATGTGCCGCGGCATCATGTCACCGTGGGCGGCGCGCCGTTGGTTTTGACCGCGACAGAGTTCAAACTGCTCGAAATTCTGCTGCGCCGACGCGGTCGCGTGCAATCGCGTGACCGCCTTCTGCAAGATGTGTGGGGCTACGACAATCCGATCGACAGCCGCACGGTGGACACCCACATGCGCCGACTGCGGGAAAAACTAGGTGATACCGCCCGTTTCCTAGAAACGGTGCGCGGTGTAGGTTATCGCTGCCTCGCCGACGAGTGAGGACGCTTCCTGTCAGACTGAGACCCGCCGGCAGCGAAGACGGGTGCCCCAAATCGACCGGTGCAAATGCGGTTCTGCTCAGGCCCGAACTCCTCCGGTGACCATGAATTTCCTGCTCGTTTTCCTTTTGTTCCTCGCGGTCGGGTTCGCCGCGGCGTGGACGGCCGAACGGGCGCGGCGGCAAAGAACCGAGGCCGCCCACCTTCGGGAGATCGACGAACAACGTACGCACCGGGAAATCGAGCTGCGGGCTCAGACCGAGCGAACCGTCGCGCTTTTCGACCGGATGATCGAAGGATTGATCGTGATCGATGCGGGCGGCCGGATCCGTCTCGCGAATCGCGCGGCGGGCGAGCTGTTCGGTTTCCCCTCACCGGCAATCGGGCGCACAATTCTCGAGGCGACGCGGCATCATGAAGTCGCGGCTCTCGCTACCCGGCTGGACCGTGAACCCGAGATTCTTGGCCACGAACTGAGGCTTGAAGCGGTGGAGAACTCAAAGTTTCTCCAGGTCAACGCCCTTGCCTTGCGCGACGAGACCGGCGGGCGGGACGGGGCGATTTTGGTTTTTCACGACCTCACCCAATTGCGACAGTTGGAGTCGGTGCGCCAAGAGTTCGTCGCGAATGTGAGTCACGAGCTGCGGACGCCGCTCTCGCTGATCAAGAGCGCCACGGAAACCTTGCTCGACGGCGGCAAAGAAGATGCGGCGGCGCTGACGCGTTTCCTCCAGATCATCGAGAAACACGCCAACCGATTGACGCTGCTGATCGATGATTTGCTGATGCTGTCGACGTTGGATTCCGGCAACATGCGGCTGAACCTGCAGCCGGTCTCGGTGCGGGCCGGAGTGGGCGAGGTGATCTCCGATCTGAAGTCACGGGCGAGTTTGCGGGGCGTCGTGGTTGAGAATTTGGTCGCAGCCGACCTCATCGCCGATGCGGATCCGGATCGGTTGCGCCAAGTCCTTTCAAATCTCATTGAGAATGCCGTGAAGTATGGCCGACCCGAGGGTCGGGTGACGGTGTCGGCCAGAGTTTTGGCGACGGGTCGGATCGAGATTGCCGTGTGTGACGATGGCCCGGGCATTTCCGACGAAGCCTGTGCCCGGATTTTCGAGCGTTTCTATCGGGCGGACAAGGCGCGGTCGCGGGAGCAAGGTGGCACCGGCCTCGGGCTCTCGATCGTCAAGCACGTCGTGCAAGCGCACGGCGGGGAAGTGCGGGTCGAAAGCGAATTGGGCGCGGGCTCGACCTTCTTTTTTACGCTGGCGGCGGCGAAGGCCTGAGGCGGGAGCCGTGTTGAGTCCGAAGTAGGGCAGGGTCTCTGACCCGCCCGTTTGGCGCGGCCATAAAAAAGGGCGAGGCAAAGACCCCGCCCTACTTACGACGATTACTTCGACGGCCGTGCCACGGCAGCCCGGTCGGCCGTCAGCTCGCCGGCTTTGGGCGCAGGCTGAGTCACGTCGCCGGCTGCAACCCACTCGACCCCGCGGGCGAAGGTGACCTGAAAGCCGAGCCCGTTTACCGCCTCGACCCCATGGCCGAGTGTGGTGTGGAAGACGCGACCCTTGCCGTAGGGAATCACCATGAGCATCGGCTCATGCTCCTTGGTTCGGTCAGACATCGCGGAGGCAATCACGGCGACGTTCTCGGCGGGACCGCGCAGGCCGTGGTAGAGTTCGTCTTGGGCATGCAGCCATTTCGCGGGCAGACCTCGCACGATGGGATGATCGGCGCGGGCCTCGACGAGGAACTCGTGCTGGGGACCGTGGCCACCGCCGGGCCCGGCCGTCAGATCTTTGATCCAACCTTGCGTGCGCAGGCGCAGGTAGGGACCGGATTTTTCGCTGCGTCCGCCCCAGCCGCCGACGCCGATCATGACATTGTATTCGGGCCACTCCGGAAAGGCGTTGTCGGCGGCATGGTAGGAGACGAAGCCGCCGCCATGGCGAACATAGGCTTCAAACGCGGTGCGCACCTCGGCGGGCCAAGTCTCGCCGTTGTAGTTGCTGACCACCGCGGCGTACTCGGTAAACTTGGGGCGCCAAGCGACCCATTGCGCGGCGGCGGTGGTTTCATAAGCGGCGACCGCGGCGGCGTGAGCTTTCAGTTTTTCGGGTTGAGCGGCCTTCTGCTCGGGCGTGGCGTTCTTCGGGAGACCCGGTGGCTTGGGTTTGGCGGCGGGCGAGGTGGAGACGTCGACGGTGAAGCGGCCGGTGTCCTCAAGGATTTTCTTCAACATCGGGGAGGTGACGGCCCACTGATGATTGTTTTGGCCGTCAAGGATGAGGACCTTGATTTTGGCGGGCGCGGCATGGAGGGCGGCGCCGAGGGCGAGCGCGAGGGTAAGGGCGAGACGGAGGTGTTTCATGGGGACGAGGGGATGGGAGAATTCTGGCCATAACCGGCCATTGATCGAAGGCAGGGTCGAGCGTTTTTCCGCGGCTTGAAATCGAGCCGATTTATTCCGAGCCAGGCTTAGGGCACGAACTCGCGTCGCCAGGCAAGCTGCGGCCAATCGATGTTCGCGTCGCCGTCGCGTTCGATGAGGGCGCGTAGTTGGAGGCCGAGGCGGCGGACGATCTCGGGGTGGGCGGCGGCAAGGTTGTTTTTCTCCGCTGGGTCGACGCTGAGATCGTAGAGTTGAAACGGCGGCAAGGTGGCGAGATCCGTGGCGTGGGTTTTCAGCCAAACGCTCGGCGCGGGGGTGGGCGAACTCCAGCCGCCGGAGCCGGGCCAAAGGAGCAGTTTCCATTGATCCGATTGGATCGCAAAGCGGCCCTCGGCGGAGTGGCTGATGAGCGTGGTGCGAGATTTGGAGGTGGGCTTTGCGTGGCGCAGCAGGGGCAGAAAACTCACGCTGTCTTCGGCCGCGCCGGCGGGGATGGGGGCTCCGATGAGATCGGCGCAGGTGGCGAAGAGGTCGAGTTGCCCGACGAGGGCGTGCGTGGTGGTGCCGGCTGGAATGGTGCCCGGCCAGTGGGCGATGAACGGCACGCGGTGCCCGCCCTCGAACAGATCGGACTTGAAGCCGCGGTAGCCGGCGCTCGGGTCGTGAGCGATGCGGGCGTGCGCCGGGACGTCGGCGGCGGGGGCGAAGCCGTTGTCGGAGGTGAAAATCACGAGCGTGTTTTTGGCGAGGCCGTGAGTTTCTAGGGCCGCGAGAATGCGGCCGACGTCGGCGTCCATATGGACGACAAAGTCGCCGTAAGAGGTGGCAGTTTTACCCGCGAACTCGTCGCTGGGCAAAATGGGGGTGTGCGGTGAGGCGAGCGGAAGGTAGATAAAAAATGGCTGGCCGTCTTTGGCGGCGGCGCGCTCGGCGATGAATGAAACGGACTTTTCGATCAGGCGCGGCTGGACCGCTTCCATTTTGAAATCCGTGCCGATTGGGCCGCCGCGCCAGAGCTTAGGCACGGGGCTGTCGGCGATGGTCGCGGTGGGAACCGAGGTGGCGCGGTCTTGGTCGAGCCAGACGTAAGGCGGCATATCGAGGGAAGCGCTGATCCCGAAAAAACGATCAAAGCCGCGGGTGGTGGGGCCGGCGGCAAACGGGCGGGCAAAATCGACATTTTCGAGGGCGGGACCGTTGCGGGCCCAATCGAGACCGAGGTGCCACTTGCCGAAGACAGCGGTGATGTAGCCGTGTTTTTGGAGAAAGGCGGCGACGGTGACGCGGCCGGGCTCGATGAGCGCGGGGTGGTAGCCTTGGAGCACGCCCTGCTTGAGTTTTCCGCGCCAGGCGTAGCGACCGGTGATGAGCGCGTAACGACTCGGGGTGCAAAGGGACGAGGCGGAGTGGGCGGCATCAAAGCGCATGCCCTCGCGGGCGAGGCGGTCGAGGTGCGGCGTCTTCCATGCACTCTTGGGGTTGTAGGTGGAGACGTCCCCCAGCCCGAGATCGTCGGCGAGGATGTAGATGATGTTGGGCGGCGCCGCCGCGAAGGCGCTCAGGCAGACCAGCAGGAGAACAACGAGGCGTAGGCTCATTTGGCAGTCTGGCCGGTGCGCTCGGAATAGGCGAAGACCCGGTCGGCGGCAGCCAAGGCGGCTTGGTCCCGATGAATTACCCCGTAAAGCGTGAGCGCAAAAATGACTTCTTTGTAGTTGACCGTTTTGGCCGAGCCAAAGGCGTTGGCCTCTTTGCCGACCCCGGTGCGGGTGTTGCCTTTTACGTCCACTTCGCCGGTCGGGAGGATGCGGGTGAGTTGCCAGGCGACCGCGGCGGGCAACACGGCCTCGAATTCGGGTAGCGCGACGTGAAGCGCGAGGGTGGAGCCGAAGAGGATCGAGACCACGTTGTAGCTGGAGTCGCGGCCGCCATTTTCGATGAAGACGCCCTCTTGGTCGCGCAGGGTGATCGCGTGGGCGATGAGCTGGCGCGAACGGACGATGAGTTTTTCGTCGCCGAGCACGACGCCGCAGGTGCCGAAAGCTTTGGCGGCGATGATGACGCGGTTTACCGAGTGGCCGACCTTGGGGATGATCGTGTCGTAACCGCGGTTGATGTAGTCGGCGGCACGGCGGAGCTTGGGCAGAAGCGCATCGATGCGGGCTTTGAAGTGGGCCTCGTGCGGTGACTGGCGGATCACGAGCACGGCGCGGCCAAGTTCTTGGAGGAAGAAGTAGGCGGTCTCGACGTTGGCGTTGAAGGCGGTGGACGCTTTGCCGTTGGCCTGCGGGTTGGCGATGAAGCCGCCGTCTTCGCGTTGCTGGGCGAACGTGGTATCGATGCCGCGCCACGCGTGGTCGGCGGCCACGAGGTCACCGGCAACGACGGCGGCGATGACGCCCCGGCAACTGCCGCGCTGGGGGCCGGACTCAATCCAGCGGCCGTGGGCGCGGTTGTTCCCCGTGAATCCTTTGGCATCGGGAACATCGCCGGCGCTCAGGGCCGCGAGTCGGCCGGGCGGGAAGGCGCGGAGAACATCAAATTCACGGAGAGGCGCGCGCGCCGCAGTGGGCGCGGCGGAAAATGCGGGAATGACTAAGCAACCGGCGAGGGCGGCGAGGAGCAGCGACTTCATCATTAGCCGATGGTGAGGGTGGTTTTGAAGGGCGTGAGGCCGGTGAGGTAGACGCTGAGGCCGTCCCATTTCGGGAGCGCGCCGCGGACCTGCGTATAGGTGTGCTCAACGCGGCCGGGACCGAATTCGATCGTGTCGTCGCCAACCGTGTAGCGGCCGGTGCCGGATTTTAGGAGGAAGGCATCGGTCGCGCCGGCGATCGGTTCGACGCCGGTGAGTTTGCCGCCGGCGCGGAAGGCGAGTTCGATGGAAACCGGCACGTGGTCGGTGCCGCCGACGGAGATTTCCAACGAGAATTTTCCGCCGGTCTCGGTGATTGTGACGACGGACTCCTGCACTTGAACTTCGCTGCGGGCTCGGGCGGCGCGGCTGTCGTTGGCGAGGGTGCCGTTGGGCGCCATCTTGGTGTGATCGCCTGTGGCAATTTGCGCGGCGGTGAGGGGCTGAAAATAAGGGCCTTCGAGTTTCTGGCGGAGGACGTAGCGGCCGTCACGGACTTCGAGCAGATCGGCGTTGAACTGGCCTTTGCCAAAAAAGGAGCTCGCGAAACGCACGGCCTCGAGGGCGGCGGCGCCGTGGCGGAAGGAGAAGAGCGTGGTGTTGTTGGCGAGAATGGTGCCGCTGCGAGCGCCGCGACGGATGCGGGCGAGGTTCGAGTAGGCGAAATGTTTCGCGTAGTCGGTGGGGAGCGGGGCATCGGGCGGGAGCGGGCGCGTGAATTCCGGCTCGGTGAGCCACACGGCGAGTTCGCCGGGATGGCGCGGCGCGGCGATCCGCTCGATCCAGCGGCACATGGCAGCGAAGCGGCCGTTGCCGTCGAGCAAGGCGAGCGTGCGGTAAGAGTAGTAGTAGCGCTCCATGCTGCCGCGCGTGTAGCGGTCCTGCCGTCGGGAGGCCTCCGTGACGACCTCGCCGTCGGGATGGACGTAGTGGAGCGTCATCTCGAGATTTTTGCGGACGGGGTCGAGGAGTGCGGGGCGGTTGAGGAGTCGGGCGACGGTGATAAGCGCGCGATCCACGATGGGGGAGTAACCCGCGGTAGATTTTTCCGTGTATTGCCCGTCGGGATCGAGGTCGATGGTTTCGGCGAGCCATTGATCAATGCGGGCGACGTAGCGCGCGTCCGGAAAGAAAGCATGGGTCCAAGCGAGGGCGGCACAGACGACCCAGCGGTGGTTAGGCGTGTGGAGGCCGCCGGTGACAAGGCCGTCGCCGCCGCGTTTGATAAAGGTGCCGAGGTCGATAGCGGCGGCGGCGAGGGCGGGATTCTTGCTGGCGCGCAGGAGAACGTAGGCGGGCCCTACGACCTCGATGACGAACGCCGTATCGGGGTTGGAGTGGAAGTTGGTCGCGTAGTAGTCGACGGTGCCGTCGGCGTGTTGGGCGACGAGCAGGTAGGCGAAGGCGCGGCGGAGGGGCTCGACGAGTTCGACTGAGTTGAAATATTTTGAGTCGGGGGCGCAGGCGGCGCAGCTGAGCGCGGAGATAAAGCCGGAGGTATCTTGAACGGTGTGGAGACCGTAGGTGTTCGTGAGGCCGCCGATCCAACGGTGGCCGGCGCGGCGCTCCTGGCGGGCGAGGAGGGCGGGCATCTGGGCATCGTTGGCGCGGATGATTTCGCGCAGGAGGTCTTTGGCGGAATCGGGGAGCGCAGGCGAGGCGGCGCGGGCCCCGAGGGCGAGAGCGGTGGTGGCGGTGACTGAGGTAACGAGAAAATCGCGACGATTCATTTTGTGGAAAGGTGTTTAAAAAGACGAAGCGCGCCGGTAATCGACGCGCTTCGGTGATGAAAGCTGACGAGTTAGCTGCCGGCTTAAAGATCGAACGTCAGGCTGAAAATGAACTGACGTGGATTGATGATGCGGTAAGCGAAGGGCTTGCCATCGGGGTTGACGCCGACGGCTTGGAGGCGGCCGTCCTCGAGGATGTCGCGCACGTTGAGCTGGGCCTTGGCGCGGATCTTGTCGCCCCAGAGTTTGAATTTATAGCCGGCCGAAACATCGAAGTAGTAACGGGCCTTGTCCCAGTAGGGCTTGTTGTTGTCGAGGAACAGAACGGTGCCTTGGTAAGGCCCGCTGGTCTCGGGCGCGGCGGCCCCGAAGCCGATGGAGGCTTTGCTTTCCCAGCGGAACGCACCGCCGATGTTGAAATCCTTCAGGCGGCCGGAGGTGAAATCGTAGTTGGTGAGGCCGGTAGCGCGGAACTCGCGGATCTGGGAACGAGGGCGGCCGGCGTTGGTCGCGGCGGCCCAGTAGGGACCGTATTGGTCGCCGATGTAACGGGTCTCAGGCGTGCGCGTTTCGTTTGGGGGCAGGGTATTCCACCAAAGGGGACCCTTCCCGTCGCCGGGTGTGATGTCGCTACGGAGGGTGGTCCACACGGGGATGCGCGTCTGCCACCAATCATAAATCTCGGGCGAGACGCGATCGTCTTGGGCTTGGGTCTGCGAGCCGGTGAACTTCATTCGCCAGTTGCGCGTGGGATTGTAGGTGGCCTCGAATTCGTAGCCCTTGGACGAAACGTCGGTGGTGCCGACCGTCTGAGGTTGGCTAGGGCCCGAGAAGATGAGGCGAGTGAGCCACTCCTCGTTCTTGGCCTTGTCGGCTCCGTAGGGCGCCATCAGCGATGCCACGACGGGAAAGAGTTGGGCGTCGGTCGGGTTGGCGATGCCTGAAGCGATCAATCGGCCGCGGGCAATGTTGGTGGCAAAGAAGCGGAACGACGCCTGCTGAATGTTGTTCGAACCATCGGGGCGGCCCTCCATGTCGATGTAGCGGTTGCCGAGGGTCCCGACTTCGCTGCCGCGGGAGTTGAGTTCCTTCGTCTGGAAACGGTTGATGCGGACATTGAGTTTTCCTTGGAGGGCCGAGACGCTTACGCCCCATTCGGTGGCGAAGCCGCGAGGATTCGGAACATTCCCGAGACCGACTGATTGGCGGACGACCTGTGGGGCGAAGCTGTCCGATTTGTTGAAATGGAAGTTAAGCCATTTGGTGGCCTTGAGCACCGCACCGTAAGTCTTGGTATTGCCGTCTTGTTCGACCCAACCGGGCAGGTTGATGACCGTGCCGGAGGGCGAGACGAAGCCTTGGGCGGGGCCAAAAATGTTGGTATTAGAAAGATCGGCGAGGCCGGTCGCAGGGTTCACGAAGGCGCCGGCGCTGGTGCGGGAACGCTGCCGATCGCGCCGGAAGCCGACGGTGGTCACCAGTCGGTCGTTGAGGAAGAAGCTCTGGGCGGTGGCGTTGACCGTGCGCGTTTCGGTGCGTTGGCGCGCGCCTTGGCCGTTGTTGAGCTGATTCGTGACGGTGACCGGCTCCTTGACCCACACCCCGTTTTGGTTGTCGAACCAGGTGAGCGGATAAGTGCCATCGAGATTTTTGAGGAATGAGGGGGCGTAGTCCATGTTTTGACCGACATTGTCGCCGAGGAGATAGCGCTGGGCGATACCCTGGGTGTTGATGCGGTTGGTCGGCGTGATCCACGGGTGATTCGAGGTCACCCGTTGAGCCGAAGTGAAGCCCGTGCTGTCGCCGCGATCTACTTCGGCGTGTGAGCCCAAGCGCTGCTGGCCGATCCATGAGAGCCAACGGGGGAGATTGTTGGGCGTGAATTGATAGGCGAGATCGGCCGATTGGATGTCGATGGTTTGGGGGCGCCGCGTGCGGTTAGGCCCCGTGGCCTGAATGTAGGGCCGCTTGAAGTAGGGGTTGGGGCTACCATCAAGATTCTTTTCGTTCACATCGACGTAGATGACGGACTCAAGGTTATCGATCGCGCCATTCTCGTCTCTCTCGTATTTTTGGTAGAATGCGCCGGCCTTGACGGCGACCAAGTGGCTTCGGGTGTTGAGGACAACCTGCTCGATTTCGGCGCTGTAGGTTTCAGCTTGGTCGAAGCCATTATTGGGGGCGACGGCGTTGATCGAAGACCAATCGTAGATGGATTTGTCGTTGGTCCCGGGAAGCAGATACAGCGGCAGACCGACCGGCCCAAGGATATCGCGGTTGCGTTGGATGGTGGTGCCGCTCTGGAGGTAGCGCAGCGTGCTATTGCCGCCCGAGAAGGGATTCGTGGGATTGGCGGTGGTGACGGGGTTGTTGGTGCGCTGGACGGAGAAGTTTACGATGTTACTATTATCGATGTAGGCGCCGGGGCGGCTGTAGATGCCGTTGTAGCCGCCGATGAGGCCGAAGGGTAGCAGGGCGTCGTTGGTGATGGCGGCGGTCTTGCTGCCGTTGGCGAAGGTCACGACTTGCGTGGTAGGGTCCCAGGTTGGGCTGCCCTGGGCCTTCCACTCGGTCGTGGTGTCGCGGGGCGTGATCGAGTTGGGCCGGCGGTATTCGTTGTTGTAGGCCTCCGCGGTGAGGCGGATTTGGGTGTTCTTGAACGGGCGGGCGAGGATCGTGCCGAACTCGCGATGAATCCGCTCGGAGGCGGGCTGGCGGGTGAAGCCTTTGCTTTCCTGCACGGCGGCGACGCGGAGGGCGAGTTTGCCGCGAATGATGGGTTGGTTAAAATTGAGGCTCTCGCGGTGGCCGCCCAAGTCGTCGAAGCGGAGCGATGCGCTGGCGGTCACGCGATCCGGATTGGCCTGGGTGGGGACAACGTTGACCGAGCCGGAAGCGGCGCCGAGGCCAAAGAGATTGGAATTGGGGCCGCGGGAAATCTCGATGGCCGCGACATTGTAAAGGTCGAACGGGATGGAGTTGTTGCTCCGGAAATTGCCGAAGGCGGTGTTGGCGCCGCCTGCGCTCTGGCCGGCGGTGCTGATGCCGCGGATGCGGTTGGACTGCTGGGGGTTCGACTGAACTTGGTCGTTCACGCCGCCGGAGCGGTTGCGATTGAAGGTGGTGAAATTATCGGTGCCCTCGGTGCTGGCTTCGTAACGGAAGACGTCGTTGATATCGAGGACGGCGGTATCGAGCATCTGCTGCTTCGTGACGACCGTAATGGAGGCGCCGAGGTCTTCGAGTTTGGAGTTAAGGCGGGTGCCTGAAAGGGTGTTGAGCGCCTGATAGCCTCGGTCGGCGTCGGAGGCGACGGAGAACGGCGAGAGGACGATGGTCTCCTCGGGGGCCGGCACGCGCGGGGTGCTGGGACTTGGTTGGACCGGCGTCGTCTGGGCGATGAGCTGAGTCGCAAACAGGAGCGCAGCGGCAGCGGCGCTCAAGCGCGGGCGGCAGGATGTGGTAGGACAATAGGCCATATTTGGTGATGGGCTCGGGGTTGAGCGTCGGGGCAGCGGGGTGCTGCTTTTGACGGGAAAGAGATGGGACAGGTTTTCGCTCGTGTCAGGTGCGGAGTGATGCAAGCGTTGCATGACGATGGCAAAGGCTTCCCTCAGTTCATTGGCCGAGGTGTGCGGTGTTTCGACCTCGACGGTTTCGCGG
>CAMBRG010000118.1 GCA_945869845.1 Opitutus sp. GAS368
GCGTAGATCGCGACCGCGGGCACGAGCATCCACACGAGCCGGAGAAAGGTGCCGGTGGGCAGCTGCCCGGAGAGCAAGTAGGGCAACAGATCGCGGATGAGGTTGCCCAGCATCAGCACAAACGCGAAGAGCGCGACGGCGCCCGTGCAAGTGAAGAGCACGCTCTTGAAGATGTGGCGATCGAGGAGGTTCACGCGGGCGGTCGGAAAGAAGACGCTGAGCAATCGCAGACAGACCGCCCGGGGACAAGGCGGTTCGCGGCCGGAATCGGAAAGGGGCGGAATGCTACAACCCAGCCGACCACGTCGTCAGCACGGCGGGCAGATCGCGCACCGATTGAATCTCGAAGAAACGGCCAGCGGCGCGCGGCGGGTGTTCGACGCGCTCGGCGGCCCAGGTCAGGTGGTAGGGCACGTGCACGCCGGCACCGCCGAGCGCGAGCACGGGCAGAATGTCGGATTTCAGCGAGTTGCCGACCATCAGGAAGTGCCGCGGGTCGATGGCGTGGCGGCGAAAAATCGCGCCGTAGGAACGTTCGTCTTTTTCGGAGAGGATTTCGACGTGTTGGAAATGGTCCGCGAGGCCGGAGCGGGCGAGTTTGCGCTCTTGGTCGCGGAGGTCGCCCTTGGTGATGACAAGCAGCCGATGGGTGCCGGACAACGAGGCGAGGGTCTCGACGACGCCGTCGAGCAGGTCGACGGGGTGGGCGAGCATCTCTTGGCCGAGGGTGATGATCTGATTGATTTCCTCCGCGCTGATTTGGCCGGCGGTGAGCTGGATGGCGGTCTCGATGGAGGAGAGGGTGAAGCCCTTCACGCCGTAGCCGTAGAGTTCGAGGTTGCGCATCTCGGTGGCGAAGAGCGTGCGGTCGACGGTGGCGGCGTCGTGGTAGCGCGAGAGGAGATCGCGGTAGCGTACGTGGACCTTTTCAAAAATGTTTTCGTTGTGCCAAAGGGTGTCGTCGGCGTCGAAGCCGAGGGTGAGCGGGCGAGTGGGAGCAGCGGACATGTGAGGGGCGAGAGCTGAGCGGAGAACCGGGCGCGTTTCTAGACCAGATTCAACGGCTCACCGAGTTGCAGTCGGCTTCCGGAGCTTGAGTGGGTGGCAGAAGGCAAAGTCCACCGGTTCTTCCCCGAGCTATTTCGGCGCCGACAAAGTTGACCACGATGGCGAACAACACCGCGTCCTGATCCGTTGATGATTGCCCTTAACTAGCGCCATTCCGGCCAGACCCTTTTTCCTCGGCCCCCGTTTGGGCCTTATCGTTCATTGCTTATTGCGGGTAGTTTCTGGCTTGAGCGGGAGTGCGGCGACCGCGCGCACGCCAGCGTCGGGCTGGTCGATAAAAAACCCATCGATGCCGGCGTGGACCAAAAAGAGCTCGAGCAACCCGGCGATATTCGAAATGCCGGCCGGCAAAGTGTCGGCGCGAAACGTGTAAGGGTGAACCAACAGTCCTTCATGATGGGCGTCGGCAACCAATGACGTGAGCTGCGGTTTTCCATCGGCCGTGCGGCCGGATACGATCTGGCCAAGGTGGGGTCCGATGCCTTGGGCGTAGGTCGCGATCTCTTTGAGACCGGCCGGAGTGCGCATCGCGTTGTAGTCGGCGGGAGACTCGCCCCACGCGTTGTCGCCCAGCAACTGGACTAGGAGCAGGCGCGTCCGTAATTCGGTTCGCAGCCGCTTGAGGGCGACCGGGTCGAAACACTGCACGAAGATGCGGTCCGCCGGATCGTCGTAGCCGTGCCGGCCCAAGACCTCGAGCAACGCGGCACCGAGATCGCGACCCTCTTTTTGGTGAAAGGCGGGGTCCTTGAACTCGACGTAGAGGCCGGTCGTCCGGCCGGTTGAGCGATTGAGCCCGGCGATCAGGGCGATCTGCTCCTCCAAGGTGCACAATCGGAATGCACCTGCAGCGGCGGGGAACCGGCGCGGGAAAACCGCTGCGCCGGTCTTCGGATCGAAGCGCTCGCTGACCCGGAGGGAGCGCAACTCGTCCCACGTGAAATCGAGGGCGTAGAAGCGCCCGTCGGGGCGTTTGCGGTTCGGGAAACGCGCGGCCACATCAGTCGTGGTTTCCAGATGGATATCGTGGAGCACGACCAACGTGCCGTCGCGGGACATGACGATGTCTTGCTCGATGTAATCCGCGCCGAGCGCGTGGGCGTAGGCGGCAGATTCGAGGGTGTGCTCGGGCAGATAGCCCGAAGCCCCCCGGTGAGCGATGACGAGCGGCTTGGCCGCCAAGAGGAGGGCGGGCAAGCCGAGCAGGCAGGCGACGGCGGTGAGGGTGATCGGTTTCATCGGCGCCGCGCGGAGGGATCAGAAGCGGTAGGTTGCGCGCACGCCGAAGAGCCGGGGATCGCCGGCGATAAACGTCGGGATGCCGAAGGCACCGCCGGTGTTGCCGGCGTCGATGATGTACTCCTTGTCGAACAGATTGTCGACGTAGGCGACGACCTCCCAACGATCACCCTTGGGTTGGAAAGCGGCGCGGACGTTGAAGAGCCCGAATCCGTCTTGGCTGAGGATGCCGCCGAAGTTGGCGTTGTTGTCATCGAAGAAGTGCTTCGACTTGTATTGGTAGCTTGGCGTCAGCTGAATACGACCTGCGGTGCCCAAGGAGCCGGAGAAGGTGGCGCCGAGGGAATAAGTGCGGCGGGAGGTGAGCCGGAAGGTATTCCCGGCAAGCTGTTGGCGCTGGCCGCGGTCGTTGACGTCGTCGAAGGTCGCGTCCGTGTAGCCAAAGGTGCCGAAGGTGGTGACGGCGGGATTGAGCACGCCTTGGAAGCTGAGTTCGAAGCCTTCTCCGGTCGCATTGCCGGCATCGACCGTCGTCGTCAGCGGGGGAGGAGTCGGATTGACGGCGGTGCTCTGGAAATTGGCGTAGTCGTAGTGGAAAACCGAAGCGCTCCAGTTGAGCCGGTTTTGCAACAACGCGCCTTTTAGGCCGACCTCGTAGTTCCAGACGATCTCCTCTTTGAGTTCGACCGGCACGTAGCGCCCGCCGACGAACGAGATGAGCAAGGTGTCCGGCCGGCGGCCCCGCGAGGCGCTGGCGAAGGCGCTGATGTCGGAGCTAACCTTGTAACGGGCGACCGCGCGGGACACCCAGGAATTGTAGTCGCGCGTCGCCTGGATCAGACCGTTGGTCGGGGCGAAGAGCGTGTTCGGGAAATTGGCGGCACCGGTGGGGAATCCCGCCGGCGTGAGGGCGTTGATGACCTGATAGCCCGAGGTGATGTCTTCGAACGTGGCGCGGAAGCCGGCCGAAAGCTCGAGACGGTCGGTGACGTTGTAGGTGCCATCGACGAAGATGTCGTAAGCCTCGGTCGCGCCGGTCTGGGTGTATTCCTCGCGGTTGTAGGCACGGAGCGGTCCACCGGTGACCGGGCTGACCGTCAAGCTGGTGTTCGGCGTGCCATCAGGATTGAACACGGGCACGCCTGAGCCGCGCAGGAGAAACGCGGCCAGCTGACGTTCGTCGGTGTAAAACGGCACGCGCGCCGAGCCTTTTTCGTCAAAGTAGCTCAGGCCCGCGAAACCCCGAAAGCGGCCGCGGGTGTCGTAGCTGATGCGGAGTTCCTGGCTGAGTTGCTCGCCGAGATAATCCTCGGCGAACTCCAAGATGTTAAGCCGGGTGCCGTCGGCGTCGAAAGCCTCGAAGGAGTCGAAATCACGATAACCGGTGATGCTGGTCAGGGTGAAGGCGTTGTTGAGATCATGCGTCACGATCGCAGTCAGGCCGACGACGGTGCGGTCGATGCCGAGCTCCTTGCCCCGGTTCAACTCGGCGGTTTCGAAGGCCCGGGTGTTGCCGCCGCGAGGTGCGAACGTGCCGCTCTTGAACGCGGTGCCGGGCGGTTGGTCGCGCTGGTAGTTGATGATGAAATCTGCGGTGGTCGCCGTGCTGGGTTGCCACCGGAGGCTGGTGCGGACGCCGAGCGTGTTCTTGCCGTTGAGATCCGAACCATCGGCAACATTTTCGATCGAGCCCTCTCGGTCGACGTAGGAAAACGCGACGCGGGCAAAAAGCTGGTTCGGGGCGAGCACGGTGTTGTAGGTGCCCGAGGCTTCGATTTTGCCGAAGTTGCCAAAGCCGGCGGTGAACTGACCCAAGGTGCCGTTCTGCGCTTTGTTCTGGATGATCGAAATGGCGCCGATCTGGGCGCCGCGTCCAAATAGCGTGCCCTGCGGGCCCTTCAACACCTCGACCCGTTCGAGGTCGAAGAGCTCAACCACGCTGCCGCGGGAACGGCTGATCGAGACGCCGTCTTGGAAAATGGAAACACGGGTTTCTTGGCTGGGATTGCCGCTGTCGGTGGTGACGCCGCGGACATTGATGCCCGGATTGTTGGGCGACTGCTCTTGGATAAAAAGGCCGGGCACGTAGGGGGCGAGGTCTTTGAAAGAGCCGATGCCGAGGCGATTTAGAAACTCGCCTTTGTATGCGGTGACCGAGATCGGCACATTCTTGATTTCCTCGGTGCGCTTCTGAGAGGTGACGACAAACTTCTCGAGCGCGACGACCTCTTCGCCGTGGAGCGCGAAGGGCGTGGCGGCAAAAACGGACAGTGATAGCAGCGTGGTTAATTTTCGCATGGTGGTTGGAAGAGCAGCGAAGGGAGGCGTCGCTCTGCGCTCCGTCAACGCGCCGGGCGATCTGTAACCGCGAGTTAACAATCGTGTAACCGGACGGTCACCCAACCGACCAAATCAGTGATGCAATTCGAGGAAAACGAGGCGGTTCTCCTCGGCCGGCCACGCTACCCCCGTGAGCTGTTCGCTGATCGCGCCGGAACGAAACTTGGCGGACACGGACCGTCCGGCGCCCTCGGTCAATTCGAGCCGAGCCGTTGAAACTCCGGCCACTCCCGTTGGAATACCGGCCGGAGGATTTTTTCCGTCCAGCACGACCTCATCGCGGGGCAGGCCAAAATACCCTCGTGGCCGGGTCAAAATGACGACCGCGGCGGGACGGCCCTCGGCCTTGAGGGAGCGCTCGGCGCGGAGGTGGACGAGGTCGCTCGAGCGCGAAAACGGCGTGCGGTAAATATGGGTGATGGCGTGGCCCGGAGCGGTGATCACGAATTCAAGGTACGTGCGAGCATCGGTGGAGAAGGGTCCCCAGCGCCCGTCGTCGCCCACCGTCGCCCGGTGTTTCGCCGGGCCGATGCGCGCACCGGTGGTGGGCTCGACCGCGAAGATCTCCACCGTCGAGCCGGGCACGGGTAAATTGGTCTGGCTGCCGCCGGCGAAGCCCGTGACGGTGCCGTTCAACGTGGGGGCGGGCTCCTCGGCAATCTCGGTGCTGGCCGGGGAACGACCGGTCACAAAACGGTAGGTCTCCGTGAAGGCTTCGGCGTGGTAGCTGACCTCGCGGTGATCGCGTTCCCGCAGGATAACGTTGGTCGCGCCGCCGAGAGCAGGCCCGTCGTAGGTCACTCCGGTCGGCATGCCTTTGGCGCCCATCCAGACACCGTCAGGCTGCGCAAATTTGTCATTTTGATCCGAGCGGATGGTCAGCCAGCGCACGCCCGGCGTGACTTCAATTCCCGGGGAGGCACCCGGCGGAGAATTCAGCGCGGTGAGGAACGGGCCCGCGCCGTTGAATTCGCTGCCGGGACGCAGGGCGGCATTGGCCCATACGCCGTGATTAGGCGAGCCGCCGAGGATGGCGTGCGAGACGAGAGCCGCGCCCCCGAAGTTTGCGATGTAGTTGCGGATGGCGAGACCGCCGCGGGAATTTCCGACCATCACGACTTTCGCGCCGCCATGGAGGCGCGAGACGCGCGCGACCTCGGCCTGGAGGCGGAGGGCCAGCTCGGTCGCGGAGCTGCGGCCGGGCTGCGCGACGCCATCGTCGTCCCGGGCCAGCGGCAACGGGAGATCGAGCGCGTGGAGACGATCGCGGGGCCAGCCGTTGGTCTCGAAGCGCCAGACCGTCGTTAGCCAAAGCGCGGCGGTGTCGCCGTTCCCATGCACGAAAACGATCGGCGGGGGCGCCTCTGCGGCGGCGGTGAATTGGGTGAGCCCGAGGAGGACGCCGAGCGTCGAAATGAGCGCGCGGAGACGCAGGAATCTCGGAAGAAAACGAAGCGGACGGAAATTTCGGATCATGGTCGGGGCACTACCCAGAAGACGTATCTGGGAACGAGCGGGGATTGAGCGTTAGATTACTCGGAGTTCAAGAGGGCCTGTGTGACGAATGGGAAGCATTTCTGTCGCGCAGGGGGAGAGCGCGGATTTCGCCGGCTTCGGTCAAAATCGGGCAAAACGGAGAAGCGGCCCGGAGAGGTATTTGCGAAGGGGTGCAGGGTGCGCCCGGAGCAGGTGGCGGCGCCGTCGAACGGCGTGGTGGCAAGTTTAGAGCCGGTCTTGTCACGGCCGTCTTGACCAACGGAACCGCCAAAATTTTTAGATTCGGCCCGGGCGAAAATTCTCGAAGGAAAAGGCGGTCCTGGTTTGCCGACCCCTTCGGCGCCTCTCTTGATCGGCGACCTAAATTCGGCAGTGGGTTAGCCGCTAATCTTCGCCAATTCCCGCTAATTCATGAGGAAGAATTGTTCCGGAAGTGAATTCTTGGTTCACCGATCGGGTGAATCTCCGGTCGAGTTGGATGCGATTCAAAACTCTTTCATTGGCGTCGATTGGCGGAAATTAGCGGTTCCACCTGCTGCGGTTTTTCGTTTGATTGTCCTCACACCCCCATGAGCTCTACCCGCTGGTTTTCCCTGGCCCTGCTGCCCGTAAGTCTCTTCGCCGCCGACGTCCGTCCCCGGGCTGAGGCCGCGCTCGCGAAAGGCGTCGCGTTTTTTCAAACCATCAACGCGCACGGCGGCTACGTTTATTCGGTGACGCCGGACTTGTCCCAGCGTTGGGGCGAAGGCCCCAAGGATGTCGACACCATCGAGGTGCAACCGCCGGGCACGCCGGCCGTCGGGCAATCCTACCTGCGCGCCTACCTCGCGACGGGTAACCCGCAGGCGCTCGCCGCTGCGCGCCAAACGGCCGATGCGTTGATCCGCGGTCAGAACAAACACGGCGGTTGGGACCACACGATTAACTTTGCCGATCTGAGCAACGAGACCGTGAGCTTCGACGACAACCAGAGCCAGTCGGCGATCAGCTTTCTGCTGGCGTTGAATCACGCCGCCCCGGACGAGCGGCTCGCCGCCGCCACCCGGCGCGCGCTCGATATGATGCTCACCACGCAACTCGGGAACGGGGGCTGGCCCCACCTGTATCCGCCGCGCGGAAACTACCACGACTACGCCACCTTCAACGACGGCGGCATCAACGACTGCGTGCGCGTCATGATCGAAGCGCACCGTTTGGACCCCGCGAACAAAGCCGTCGCGGCGAGCCTGCGTCGCGTGGCGCGGTTTATTGCGATCTCCCAGAATCCGCCGCCCCAGCCGGGCTGGTCGCAGCAATACAACGAGTTTCTCCAACCCGCTTGGGCCCGCGCCTTCGAGCCGGCGTCCCTTGGGCCGGCGGAGAGCGTTCGCAACCTCGGCACGCTGATCGACCTCTATCTCGCGCTCGGCGATGCGACCTTGCTCGAACCGATCCCCGACACGCTGCGTTGGTTGCAGGAGATCCGCCTGCCCAACGGCAAATGGGCGCGCTTCGTCGAGCTCGGCACCAACCGGCCGCTCTACTACGACCGCGGCCGGGTGCGCGTAAACCGCGTGGAAGAACTCAGCCCGGAACGCAGCACCGGCTACGCCTACGAAATCAACCTCGCCGGGCAAATCGCCGCCATCACCCGCCGCCACGAGCGGGCGCTGAAACTCGGCCGCGAGGGTTTAAAGCGCGCCGAGACCCCGGAGCTCTCCAACGAGGAACTCACCCGCCGCCTCGAGACGCTGGCGGGCGAGGTGCAAGCGATCATCGCCGCTCAGGAAACCTCCGGCGCCTGGATCACGCGCAACGAACGATTCAAGACGCCGCCCGCGCCAAAAAAACTCTGGAACGGCGAATACTCTGTCATGGACCGGATCAACAGCGCGGTCTTCAACCGCAACGTCGGCGTCCTCTGCGACTACCTCGAGTTGAGCGCCCGCCTCGCAAAACGGTGACGCGCGCCGACTATTTATAGTGAGAAGGTTCCTCGCTGTTTCCGGTAGGCAGATCGAGCGGTCGGCATTTTTATGAGGCCATTTTCCGACCTACGCTTGGCCTGAAAAGGCCCGGGATAGTCAGAAAGATAGGGTCAAAAAGAGGGGTGCCCGGAGACTCTGACCCGCCTTGATGCCTCCGGGTCGCGGCGCGATCCGCGAGGTCGCGTGGCCGCCGCACGGTCATAACTCCCGCCGCAGCCGGCTCGGAAACCGGCGCGGTGCGGTTGCCCTTCGAGGAGCTCAATACCCCTTCTGCTTGTCCACCACGTGGCGCAGCGCTTCGCCTTTCGCGAAGCGGGCGAGGTTTTCCTTCTGAATCTCGAAGTAACGCGCGGCGTCGCCATCGGAGCGTCCGGCAATATGCGGCGTGATGATCACGCCGGGCAGTTTCCACAGGGCGTGACCCTTCGGCAGCGGCTCGGGATCGGTGACATCGAGGCCCGCGCCGGCGAGATGACCGCTTTGCAGCGCGGCCACGAGCGCATCGTTGTCAAAAATTTTCCCGCGCGAGACGGCGATGAAAAGCGAACCCCGTTTCATCTTCGCAAATTGCGCCGCTTTGAACATTTTATCGGTCGCAGGTGTGTGCGGGGCTGCGATGAAGACGACGTCGGCTTCCGGGAGGACGACGTCGAGCCGGTCGGGCGGAACGGAGCGGTCGAGATGCGGCGCGTAGGGCAGGTCGGCGGGATCGACGCCGATTACGGTCATGCCAAAGGCCTTGGCGCGGACGGCGATTTGGGTGCCGATGCCGCCGACGCCGACGATCACGGCGGTCTTGCGGTGGAGCTCGAAGAGCGGGCCGAACGTGGCGAGCGAGTGCCACGTCTCGGTGGCGCGCGACTCGACGGCGCGGTCGATACGGCGCGTCAGGCCGAGGAGCAGGGCGAAGGCGTGATCGGCGATCTCCGGGCCCTGCACAATTTTCATGTTGGTGACGGTGACTTCGCTGGTGACGAGTTCGGGGATCGCGGTGAGGAGCGTTTCCATGCCGGCCGAACCGGTCTGCACCCAGCGGAGCTTTTTGGCCGCGCGAAATTGCTCGCGGGTGAGCCCGCCCACGATGGCGTCGGCATCGGCGATTTCGGCGAGCACCCGGTCGCGGGCGGGGAAAACGACGTTGAGGTTGGGCGCGGCGGCGCGGAGTTCGCGCTGCGCGCTTTCGTCGAAGCGTCCGCCCGTGAAAACGACTTTCCGGGCGGGGAGGGCGGGTTGCGCGAGGGCGAACGCAGGAAGGAGCAGGCAGCCGATGAGGGTAAAGCGGGCGAGTAGTTTCATGGCCGTTGCAATGGGGAGACCGGCCGCGCGCGGCAAGGCCGGACGTGGAGTGGGAGCAGCCCTCGCCCTCGCTTGCCGATCAACCCGACCCAAAACAAATAAACGACGGCCAGACCCGAATGGCTCAGCCGTGCTTAACGCTCATCGGGCGTCGGGTCGCGGCTCAGCCCTCGTCGGCGTGTTCCAATGCCACCACGCGGATTTCCCGCACGGCGTGATCCGTCCAATACGTCACGAGCCAACCGCCCAGCAAAACGACTTCGTTGATCCGGCCGGCCGGATCGCGCTGCCGGAAGTCACCCTCGCGAAACGGCTCCCGCTTCACCTCGTCGAGCGCTACGCCCGCTTGGCGCTGCCGGGGCCGGGAGAGCTGTGCGAACGTCCGCGCCGCCGCCTCGCTCAAAACCAATTGGTAGCTGGCCACGGTCAGGCCAGCCCGGCGTCGCGCTTGAGGTCTTCCCAGCGCACCTTGCGCCCGGCGTCCATCTCCGCGTGCCGCCGCGCCAGCTCAGCCTGATACTCCGGGTCGTCGGCGTGCATTAGATGCTTCAGGAAAGCCAGCGCCTTGAGCCGCTCGTCGGGCGCGAGCTGTTCGATCTGCGGCTTAATCTCGGCAAAAACCATGAGTGAACCGTGGCCTTACTTTTTCTCCGCTGCAAGCCCGGCTTCGCCGGCGGACGGCAATCAGGCGGGGGGCCGCCGGCGATCGCAAAAAGCAAAGCCCGAGCCTTTTTTCGGCCTCAGACTTCGTTGACCCGCACATCCAACCCAAAACTAACAAGAAACGGCCAGCCCTTTGGATGGCGACCCCTTCGGGTGGCGCCGCCGCTGAAAATACCCCCCCTCTCCCTCCCATGCCCATGAGTCAATGTATCGCCTTATTCATGATGAAGCAGAGACGCCTATCGGAAAACATTGGTGGGAAACGGCTAAATCCTTACGGTAACACAAAATAGAGTTTTTTTAAACGTAAAACAAAGTTGCTTAATTATGTAAAACATAGTTCTATTTAGATGTAAAACAAAGCTGATGGCCACGCCTCAACAAGCTCTAGCTTCTGCCCTGCAACGGGTCCGAGATCGTTCTACGGGCGAGGTGGTCCGTGGTCCTGAGATTTCGCGCCCGGATCGGCTGCTGTTGGTGAAGCGGGGCTTTCTTGTCGAAATCATCAAGGGTTGGTATGCGTTGACCACGCCACAGGCCGAGCCGGGTGACACGACGTTTTGGCACGCGCACTTTTGGGGCTTCTCCAG
>CAMBRG010000119.1 GCA_945869845.1 Opitutus sp. GAS368
CAGCGTGCCGTGGAAGTGGTGGGCGAAATATCAAAAATTCGACGAGCAGAATGCCAAGGTCGAAGTCGTTGATCTGTTTCATTTTCTCGTGTCGCTGGCCCAGACCTTGGGCATGTCGGCCGACGACGTTTACCAAGCTTATCTCAAGAAAAACGCCGTGAATCACCAGCGGCAGGACAGCGGCTATGTGAAGAAAGACGAGGCGGATTCGAAGCACATCTAAGCCCGCAAAAAAACCACGCCGGTTTGGGCGCGGTTGAACGACGGGGTGGGGTCAGGCGGACGGAGTCTAGCGGGTGACGACAAAAGCCGCGGTCACATCGACCGCGGTCTGACCCTGCTCGATGACGCGGGCGCGAAGCTTGAGCTTGGCTTTGCCGTAGCGGGCGAGAGCCTCCTTGAATTCGGCGATGGCAGCTTGGGCCGGGCGCTCGCAGATCGCCCTCAGGTCGCCGATCACGGGGCGGCGGTAGGCCGCTCGGCTCTCCTTGACGACGATACTCCATTCGGGTTTTTCGGCGCCTTTTTCGTTTTTCATCAACTCCCAGACGACACCGTAACCGGCTAAGGTGGCGAGTGAAACGAGACTGCCGCCAAATGCGGTATTGAGCGAATTTTTGTTCTGCTCTTTTGGAGCCGTGAGGGTGAGAGCGCGTTCATCGCTGACTTCCACGCCGACGCCCATCGCCTTGGCGAGGGGAATCATTTCATGGAGGAACAGCTCCAAAGCGGGCACCTTGACGGATTTCATTCGAGGCGAAGTTGCAGGGTATTTATCGGCGCGTCAAAGCCTCAACCGGATGTATTTTGGGGCTAACCTGTCGGGCAATTTGACGTCGACGCCGACGCTCGCTCAGTGGCGACACCATGATTTCTCCCGGAAAGAAGCTGAAAACCAACTTTAAGCTCACGATCGTCGCCGGCGGCGTCGCTCAGGAGGTCGCGTTCAAGGACCTGCTCACCCGCCGCACGATTGTGTCGGTCTATATGAAGAACAACACGGGTTCCTGCGATAAGCAGAACGACTCGCTCGCGGCCCACGCCGCTGAGTTTGCTGAGGCCGGTTACACGCTCGTTGCCGTCAGCCGCGACACGCCCGGCTCGCACCTGAAATACGCCGCGAAGAAGAAAATCACCTATTCGCTGGCGAGCGACCCGGGTGATCTTTTTGCGCAGGCGGCGGATGCGGTCGTGGAAAAGTCCATGTATGGCAAAAAATATTTTGGGCCGGCGCGGGCGGCGTTTGTGCTCGGGAGCGACGGCACGGTGCTCGCGGTGGCGGAGAAAGTGGACACGGCGGACCATGCGGCGCAGCTCAAGGCGCTGATCGCGGGCTTGAAATAGCTTGTGCCGGCGGGCCATGGCCTCGCTTGTCGGCCATGGACTGTCGCGCTGGTTGCGGCGCGTGTTGCATCGCGCCCTCGATTTCTTCTTCGATCCCGGGGATGCCTCACGGCAAGCCGGCCGGCGTAAGGTGTGTGCAAATGCTCGCGGATTTTCGCTGCGCGATTTTTGGCCGGGCCGACCGCCCGGCGGTCTGCGTCAGCCTGCGGCCGATGGCGGACATCTGCGGGGTAAATCGCCTTGATGCGCTCGACCTGCTCGCGCGGCTTGAACTGGCGACGAAACCCTAGTCGATTCGGCGCATGGCCAAAACCGAAGAAGCCCCGAAGATCATTTTCTCGATGCTCGGCGTCTCGAAGAAAATCGAGCGCAAGGAAATCCTCCGCGACATCTCCCTTTCGTTTTATTACGGCGCGAAGATCGGAGTCCTCGGTCTGAACGGCTCCGGCAAGTCCTCGCTCATGCGCATCCTCGCGGGGATCGATACCGAGATCGACGGTCGCGTGCATTTTGAGCCGGGTTATACGGTGGGCTTTCTGCAGCAGGAGCCGGCTCTCACCCCCGGGGCCACGGTGCGGGCCTGCGTCGAAGAGGGCGTGAAGCATCTCACGGATCTCACGGCGGCCTACGATGCGAGTTGGGACGAGCTCGCCGAAGCGGCCGACGATGCGGCGAAGGATGCCGTCGCCGACAAGCAGGCGAAGTTGCAAGAAAAGATCGACGCGCTTGGCGCGTGGGATGTCGCGCCGCAGGTGGACATGGCGATGGATGCACTGCGTTGTCCGCCCGGCGACGCGATCGTCGATCATCTTTCCGGTGGTGAACGGCGCCGCGTGGCGCTCGCGCGACTGTTGTTGCAGAAGCCTTCGATTCTCCTGCTCGACGAGCCGACGAATCATCTCGATGCCGATAGCGTTAATTGGCTCGAGCAGCACCTCGGCCGCTACGAAGGCACGGTCATCGCCGTCACGCACGACCGCTACTTTTTGGACAATGTGGCCGGTTGGATTCTCGAACTCGATCACGGCCACGGTCTGCCGTGGAAAGGAAATTATTCCTCTTGGCTCGAGCAGAAGCAGGCGGTCGCCTCCGTCGCCGAGCGCACTGAGAGCAAGCGCCAGAAAGCCATGGCGCGAGAATTGGCGTGGATTCGCCAAGGGGCCAAGGCCCGCCAGTCGAAAGGCCAGGCGCGCATCAACGCCTACGAGGCCATGCTCAAGGCCGATGTCGTCGAACAGGAAAAGATTTTCGAGATCATCATTCCGGCCGGCCCACGGCTCGGCACGGTCGTGGTCGAGGCGCAGAATGTGGCGAAGGCGTTTGGCGAGAAATTGCTTTTCGATAAACTCAATTTCGCGCTGCCGCCCGGCGGCATCGTCGGGATCATCGGGCCCAACGGCGCCGGCAAGACCACGCTCTTTAAGCTCATCACCAATCTGGAAAAAGCCGACGCGGGGACGTTCAAGGTCGGCGAGACGGTGAAGTCGGCCTATGTGGAACAGTCGCGCGATTCGCTGGAGGGCAACAAGACGATCTGGGAAGTGATCAGCGACGGGCAGGAAATCCTCGCGCTCGGGCCGCGCTCGGTGAACAGCCGGGCGTATTGCGCACAATTCGGTTTCACGGGCGCCGACCAACAGAAGAAAGTGGGCGTACTCTCCGGCGGCGAACGCAACCGCGTGTTGCTCGCGCGCGTGCTGAAGAGTGGGGCCAATCTGCTGCTGCTCGACGAGCCGACCAACGATCTCGACGTGAACTCGATCCGCGCGCTGGAAGAAGCGCTGGAAACGTTTGCCGGGTGCGCGGTGATTATTTCGCACGACCGTTGGTTCCTCGACCGCGTGGCGACGCACATCATGGCGTTTGAAGGCGATAGCACCGTGCATTGGTTCGCCGGCAACTACTCGAGTTACCTTGAAGATTTCAAGAAGCGGAAAGGCAAGGACGCCGACCAACCGCACCGCCTAAAATACCGGAAGCTCTCGCGGTAAGCGGCAGGGCGTCTCGCCGTGGTCCAGCACGGGAGCGAGGGCCGGCAGCGGGCGGACGCGGTGGGCAGGCGGCGTCCGCGCGGGGTGACTTGCGGCGGGAGTGATTTTAGGCACGGTGGCCTCTTACGTCCATGAAACCTCTCGCTTGGTTAACCCTCGTTCCCGCGCTGCTTGCCGCGTTTTCCTCTATGTCCTCCGCCGCTGAATCCAAACTCGCCTCGCTCGTCCTCGGGGGCGGATGCTTCTGGTGCACCGAAGCCGCATATGAAATCGTCCCCGGCGTCAAAGCCGTCGTCAGCGGCTACTCCGGCGGCAAAGAACCGAATCCTACCTACAAAGACATCACGAGCCATCGCACGGGACACGCCGAGGTCATCCGGATCGACTACGATCCCGCCGTGGTCTCGCTCGAGGCGCTGCTCGACTATTTTTGGCAGGTGCACAATCCCACGCAGGTGGGCGGGCAGGGGAACGATCACGGTCCGCAGTATCGCTCGATCATTCTCTACGCCGATGAAGCGCAAAAAACCGCGGCGATGAAGTCGCGCGTCCAAGCGAGCCAAGAGTTTCGTGATCCGATCACGACGGAGATCGTGCCGCTCGTGAAATTCTGGTCAGCGGAGGATTACCATCAGGATTATTTCGCGAAAAACCCGCACGCGGGCTACTGCTCGTTCGTGATCGCGCCGAAGATCAAGAAACTGAAATCGCAGGCCCCGGTGCTGCAGAAAAAGTAGCGGGTGGTGGAGGGCGGTGTGGCGTTGGCGGGCGGGCACACGATATTTGGGCACAAAAAAACCCGAAGCCGTAAGGCATCGGGCGATTTGGTTGAGCCGGCCGGGGGTCAGTTGACGTTGGAACGGCTGGAGCTGCCGGCGGCGGACTCGGCGTCATCTTGGGTGACGGATGCGTCGGGGCCGGTGGCGGTGGGTTGCTGACGGGCGAGCGCGCGGCGGTTTTTCACGAGGGTATCGGCGCGGGCATCGCACCAACGGATGAAAGCGTAAGGCCGGGGCGTGGTGAACTCGGAAGCGTGCCACTCGGAGCCGTGGGTGAAGAGAGTTTTCGGGATTTGGAAGGTGCCGAAAACCCAGTCGAACACGGGCAAGGTAAAGAACCCGGAAATGCCCTCGTTGGAGTCAATGGAGGCGTGATGGCGGAGGTGGAAGCTGTAGATGTGGCGCCAAAGGCCGCCGAAGTATTTGTGCTCGATGAGCGGGCCCCAGCGCTCGAAGGACCAATGTTCGAAGGCGTGGAAGATCTCGTAGAGCGCCAGGGCGAAGGCGAGAGCGGCGAAGCCGGCGAAGAGCCACGGCCACGTGGGCATGAGCCACTGCATCAAAATCAGGAACGGAGCGAAGCCGGCGGCAAAGGCGACGAGGGTATACCAAGGGAAGAACGACGCCTCGCCCTGCTCGGGGGTGGTGACGGGGTAGATATTCTCAACGTAAGGGACCTCGCGACCGCCGGGGGTGAACCGTTTGCCGATGCGCGTGAGCGAGTGGTGCAAGGTGTGTTGCTTGTAGAATCGGCTCAGGGCCGGGACCACTGGGCGGTGCAACACGTAACGGTGGAAGAAATATTCGAAGAAGCAGGTGCCGAGATGCACCACGAGGAAGGCGATGATGAAGGGCACGACCGGCAGCGCGATTTGGGCCTGCCAGACGGAGGCCGGCGCGAGCAGCCAAACGAGGGCGATGAGGCCCGCCAGCGAGACCGCGACGGTGAATAGAAAAAGGGGAAGAGAGAACTTCTCTTCGACCGGTGCGGATGAGCCCGAGGTAAGTGCCATGAGAGCAGCCACGGTCCGGAGGTTTCGATGGAATGGCAACCGTTCATGCGTGATTAAACGGGATTGCCCGAAATTTATTAACCGGGACGTGGGAGCGGAAGTAGCTCGAAAAGGCGGCGGGTCAGGAACGCTTTGCCCAAAACGTGCACGGCTCAATATTCTGGAAGCGGAGTGCGGGGCGAAGCGACGGCAGGGAAGGTCGATAGAGCCCGCCGACGGGCGGAATTTTGGAGCGCTCGCCTCGGCTGCTCGCCGCCGCGTCCGACCTTGAGGCGGCGGAGGGCTTTACTCCGGCGCGAGGTTGGCGCTCCGTGGAGTGATGAACGGTGAGCCGAAGCGAGAGGTGATTTGCGCGGATGCGATTCCGTGGCTGCGGGAACGCGGGCGGATCGACGGGGCGTGCGCGGTGACTTCGCTGCCGGATGTTTCCGAGTTGGGCGTGACGCTTGAAGTGTGGCGGGCGTGGTTTCTCGGTGCGGTGCGGCTGGTGGTAAATGCGGTGCCGGATGAGAGCGCGGCGCTTTTTTTTCAAAGCGATATCAAACGGGACGGGGAGTGGATCGATAAAGGTGCGATGGTGATCCGGGCCGCAGCGGACGCGGGTGCGCGTGTCTTGTTTCACAAGATCGTGCTGCGGCGGCCGGCGGGAATGCTCACGACCGGGCGGCCGGGATTTACCCACTTCATTGCAGTTTCGCGGGCGTTGAAGTGTCCGGATGGGTTGCCGATTCCCGATGTGATCGCCGACGCGGGCGAGCAGAAGTGGGTGCGAGCGATGGGCGTGCGCGCGGCCGGCCACGCGGTGCGCTTTGCGCGGGAGGTGGTGGTGGCGAACATGGTGGTCGATCCGTTTTGCGGCGTGGGGACGGTGTTGGCGGCGGCCAATGCGCTGGGGCTGGACGCGCTCGGCGTGGAGAAAAACCGGAAGCGGGCGGAAGAGGCCCGGGCGTTGGTGGTGAGGGCGGGGGAGATTTAGAAAAGTGGAATCGTGCGGATGGACGGGGGAAGATTTCCCCGCGAAATACGCGAGCTAACGAACGGTGGATGAAAACGGGAGTGCCCGCGAATGGGCACGAATCTACGCGAATTCCGAAGGGTTGAGGAACCTCCGAGTAGGCGTCGGGCGTTTCGGAGTTGCCCACGGAACACACGGACTACACGGAAGAATCGGAGACGGAAAACCCGGAGGACGTTAGATTTTTCCGAGGAGGCTGCGGGGGATTTGGTAAAGATAGCCGCAGGAGCGCCAGGCGCGGACGAGGGATTTTTTGGCGTCGCCGGTGCGGAGAATCAGCGCGGCGAGCAGGGCGATGAGGGCGTAGCCGAGAAGTTTGAGAACGTTGGCGAGCCAGCGGGTGGCGAGGTAGGCGCGACCGCCGGGTTGGCCGGCGCGGTCGATGGTGCGCGAGCGGGCCGAGTCGAAAGCGTGGCGCGCGGCGTAGCGAAAGGTGGTGCGGCTCGCGGGCATCTGGTGGCGCACGGCGGCGGCGGGGGCGAACCAGATTTCCAGACCGGCGGCGCGGATGCGGCGGATCATCTCGCTGTCGCCGCCGGAAAAATAATTGCCCGCCGCACGGTCGAGCGCGGTGTGAAACCCGCCGACGCGGGCGAAGACGGCGCGGGGGATCGCGAGGTTGGCTCCCATCGGGCTATGGCGCGACGGCAGCGGGCCGGCGTCGGCGCGGAAGGCGAGCGGCGCGTGCCACTCGGCGACCCAAGGCGGGAGGCCATCGGGGAAAACGGGAATCACTTCGCCGCCCAACGCGCCGATGCGATCGGCGGATTCGCCGGCGAACGGCGCGAAGATTTGGGCGAGCCAATCGGGCCGCGCGAGGATGTCGTCGTCGGCGAAGAGAATGACGTCGCCGCGGGCCTCGGCGATGGCGCGGTTGCGGGCGTAATCTAGGCCCTGTTGTGGTTCGAGAATGTGGCGCGGGGCGAGCGGGGTGGAGGCAAACTCGGCGACGACGGCGGCGGTGTGGTCGGGGGAGTTGTTGTCGATGACGAGGACTTCGAAGTGGTCGCGCGGGAAAGTCTGCCGGGCAAGGCTGGCGAGCGTTTGGCGCAGAAATTCGGCGCGGTGGTAGGTGCAGACGGCGACGGTGAGGCGCATGGTCAGACCGATGAGTTAACCACGAATGGATACCGATGGACCCGGATGGAAATCCGGTAGAACGGGGACGACAGGATGTTCACGAGAGTCGCTTGAGAGCGGCCCAAACCCAACCGCTGGGCAAGCGCGCAAACGGGATCGCGCCGAGGCGAAGCGCGCGGGCGAGGGAAGCGGGTTTCTGGGGGAAACGGGCGGCGTAGCTGAGGGCGTTGCGGAAGGTGAAGAAGCGGGCGAGCCAGCGGCCGAGGCGGGGACTTTTGGGGAACTGTTCGCCGGCGATGCGCAGGCGGAGGAGATGCGTCTGGCGAATCATGGTCGGCCAGGCGCGTTCGGTCCATTGGCCGTCGGCGACGCGGTAGAACGCGGCGACCTCGCGAACGACCTCGATGCGGCCGGCGCAGGCGAGGCGATACCAGAACTCGTAGTCGGCGAGGGGGCCGGCTTGTTCGCTGAAGCCGCCGAGTTTTTTGGCGAGCTCGCGGCGGATCAACACCCCGGGGAAGGGCGTCATGGCGCTTTTGAGAAAATAGCGCGGCGGGTAGGCGAAGGTCGCGGCCGTAGCGGGCGAGGTCGGCACGGGCAGAGCGGGCATGGTCGCGCCGGAGACGGTACGCGTGCCGATGGCGGCGAGATTTTTTCCGAGATGTGGCAGGACGGCGGCGAGATACCACGGGTAGAGCGTGTCGTCCTCGTGGAGCACCATGACCCAGGTGCCGCGCGCCCGGCGGAGGGCTTCGTTCCAATTGCGCACCGGGCCGAGCGTGGGCGTATTGCGGTGGTAGGAAAATTTATCGGATGGAAAACGGGCGACGGTGGCGGCGGTCTCGGGGAGGGTGCCGTCGTCGCAGACGATGACTTCGTAATCCACGGCGGCAGTTTGCGCGGCGAGGCTGGCGAGGGTTTCGGCGAGGAGCGCGGGCCGATTGTAAGCCGGCACGCCGAAGGTGATAAGTGGCGGGGGCGCGGAGCTCATGGTCGGCCGGCGAGCGCGGTGCGCACGGCGGAGAAAACCTCGGTAACGGTGATCCGGCGCACGCAGAGGTTTTTGTAGGAGTCGCCGGGGGTGCAGGAGGCGGGCGCCACGCAGGCGGTGGCACAGGGTTGGGCGGCTTGGAGGACGGTATGGTGCGGGCCGACGGGACCCCAAACGGTGGTGTTTTGCGCGCCGACGAGAGCGACGACGGGTGTGCCGACGGCGGCGGCGACGTGCATGGGGCCGCTGTCGTGGCAGAGAAAGAGATCGAACTGCGAGGCGAGGGCGGCGAATTGGCCGATGGGCAACGGGCGGTCGAGGACGACGAGGTGGGTCTTGGCGGCCGCGCGGATGGCGTCGAGCAGCGGGCGCTCGGCGGGGCCGCCGACGAGAAAAAGTTGGACGTTCAACTCGTCCTGCAGACGGTCGCAGACGGCCGCGAAATTCTCGGCAGGCCAGACGCGATAAGGACTGCGGCTGCCCGGATGGAGGAGAATTTTTTGAATTTTCGATTTTGGATGATCGATTTTCGATTGTGGCCCGAGTAGCGGGGCGATGGCAGCGAGGTCGGTGGGGCGGGGGACGAGGCGGACTTCACGGCTCGCGATTGGGATGCCCGCGGTGGTGAGCATCGCGAGATAGGTCTCGGTGATGTGCTGGGCGCTGTAGGCGACGGAGTCGACGAAGGTGGTGTGGGTGTAAAGTCGCGGGAAGTGGCGGCGAACGTTCTCAAGATGGAACGTATGGCGATGGGGCGCGCCGGTGAGCCGGGTGAGCAGCGCAGTTTTCTGGGTGTTATCGAGATCGAAGACGTGGGTAAAGTGTGCGCGGCGGATTTTTCCGAGGAAGGCGGGCCAGTCGGTGGTGCGGCGCGGCAGGGCGAGGGCGGCGGAGGCATCGGGGTTGAGCGCGAGCACGGCGGCGTAGGCGGGCTCGGTCAGGACGGTGAGGCGCGCGTCGGGCCAGTGGAGGCGGAGGTTGCGCAGGAAAGAACCGAGCAGGACGATATCGCCGAGGTAGCGTCGGCGGATGACGAGGAGATGCGGTGCGGCCGTCATGCGGGTTTTCGAGTTGGCGCGAGTGCGCACGAAGCGATAAGTCTTAAAAAAATCCGCAATGCAATATCACCCGCCAAGCTGGCTCCCCGCCTCAGAAAACGGAAAGCGCACCGATTACTACGCCCATCTACGCAGCGAGGTGATCGAGGCGATTCCGGACGGGTGCGCGGTGGTGCTAGATGTGGGCTGCGGGAAGGGGACGCTGGGGCGGTGGCTGAAAGAGCAGCCGGGAGTGAAGACGGTTTACGGTGCCGAATTGTTTCCGGCGGCGGGGGAGGAAGCGCGGCGCTGGCTCGATCAGGTGGTGGTCGGCAACATCGAGCAGGTGGCGCTGCCGTTTCCCGAGGGCACGGTGGACTGCATCATCTGCGCGGATGTGCTGGAGCACACGGCCGATCCGTGGGCGGTGGTGGCGAAATTAAAAAAACTGCTGAAGCCCGACGGCTGCATCGTGGCGAGTATTCCCAATGTGGGGTTTCACCGAAACATCCGGAAGATGCTGCGCGGGCAATGGACTTACGCGCAGGAAGGTCTGTTGGATAAAACCCATCTGCGGTTTTTTACGCTCGAGACGATCGCGGAGTTGTTCGCGAGCAACGGGCTCACGATTGAGCGGGTGTTTAAGAAAGTGGACGCAGGGTGGAACGTACGGATTTTGAACGCGCTCACGTTTGGGTATCTAAAGAATACACTCTATCTGCACTACATCGTGCGCGTGCGGCGGTGAGGGGCGCGGGGGCGCGGGCGGGGGTCGCGGCGTAAAGCCGCTCCTACAGCCGGAGGCGGCGGGTGAAGTCGCGAGCAAGCTCGCTCCCACAAATCAAACGAGCGCCCGCGAGCGGGCGGCCTACGTGCCTTGCTGGCGGTCGTAGAGGGAGCGGTAAAGGGCGTTGCCGGCGTGGAGTTCGGCGTGGGTGCCGTCGGCGACGATCTGGCCTTGGTCGAAAACGAGGATCTTCGTCGCGTCGCGGATCGTGGAAAAACGGTGGGCGATGATCAGCACGGTTTTGCCGACGACCAGTTTCTTGAGCGCGAGCTGGATGGCGGCCTCGCTCTCGCTGTCGAGGGCGCTGGTCGCTTCGTCGAGGATGAGGATCGGCGCGTTGCGCAAAAAGGCGCGAGCGAGGGCGAGGCGCTGTTTTTGGCCGCCGGATAGCCGGGCGCCGCGCTCGCCGACGACCGTGGCGTAGCCCTC
>CAMBRG010000120.1 GCA_945869845.1 Opitutus sp. GAS368
TGCGATGCGGTAGGGGTGGGGCTCACTCATCATACTCCAAATCTGCGGGTAAGTGATGAGGGTGCTCGGGTATATTGGGATGTACCGTGCTTCGGTGCGGCCGCGGGCGACGAAATGCCCCTGTTGGCCGATTTGTTGAAGCAACAAGCGATCGAGACGCGGGTGCTCGTACTCAATGCGGCTTATGAAACCGAAAGCCTCCGGGCTGGCTTGAAATCGGGGCGTGCCCTCGGGGCCACCCACGTGGTGCTCACGCACCTCGACGAAGCAAAAGATGTCGGTAAAATTTGGGAAATATTGCTCGAGGGGGAGATGCGTCCTCTTTTCTTCTCGCATGACGGCAATTTGCTTGGCCCCATCGGAGCCGATCCACTCGATTTCTTGGTCCAAAAAACTTTGGGTAAGAACTGACTCGTATGCGTTACATATTTTTGGTTTTCGGCTTTGTTTTCTTCACGATGGTCTTCACCGCCGGCCTTTGGGCCGATCGGACGTTTGCTTTGGTCGTGCGCGATGCGTGTATCGCCGCGGTTGTGGGCGGACTGGCGGGTCAGTGGTTTTGGAATCAGGTTTTGGATGCGATGCGCATAACCGTTGCCGTGAAACGCGCGACGGCCGAAGCCGCGGCAAAAGCCAATCGTCAAAAAAAGGGCGAAACGGCGGTCGCCAAAGCCAAAAAGTGATCGGGTTAATTAAACGGGTATAATACCATGGAATCTACTCCATCATCCGATACGACACCTCCACCGATTTCGCCTTTGGCGTTCAAAGCGTACCAACAGACCACGGGTGCTTCGACCGCTTTAGTCGAGGAGCACTTGCCGTTGGTGCGTCAAGTCGTCGGTCGGATCAAGCTGAGCTTACCCCCGCATATCGATGCGGATGATCTTCACTCCATGGGGGTGATCGGTTTGATTGCAGCGGCGCAACGGTACATTCCGCAAGAGGGCCGGACTTTTGCCGGTTACGCGTACACTAAAATTCGCGGAGCGATTCTTGATGAACTCAGGCGCTTGGATTGGTGTCCCCGTCGCACCCGGGCAAAGGCCCGCAAAATAAAAGATGCCATCGCCGAGCTGGAGCAGAAGCACCAACGCGCAGCGACGGCCGAGGAGATTCAGCGTCACCTGCAGCTCACCCCAGCTGAGTACGAAGAGTGGCTGCAGGAATCGAGCCCGGTCACCTTTATCAACATCGATGCGTCAGCGTATGATGACGGTGATGGCGCTAAGCTGCACGAGACGATCGCCGACGAAAATCTCGAGCCGGCCTCCGCCGGCTTGGAGCGGGCTGAATTGTGGCGCTTGGTCGCCGACCGGATTGAAGTGCTGCCAGAGACGCAGCGAAAAGTTCTGGCGTTATACCATTTTGAAGGGCTGCGGCTCGCTGAAATTGCTGAGGCGATGGATTTGACGGAAGCCCGAATCAGTCAGATCCACACCCAGGCGATCTTGGCGCTCCGGAGCTTTATTGAGCGGAATCAAAGTAAATAGGATTTTATATGCTTATTATTATAGGACTCGCAGTGGTCGTGGGCTGCACGGTGATTTCGTTCATCATGGGGCACAATTGGGATATCGGCATGGTTATGCATCTGCTGCATCCGGCCGAGCTCGTCGCCATTTTTGGTATCACCTTAGGTGCGGTTTTAATCGCGACCCCTTTGCACGTGCTGAAGGACACGATGGGCAAAATCATCCAAGTAATGACCGGTAAGACGATCAACAAGACTCACTACTTCGAGTTGATCGGGGCGCTTTATGAGCTATTTCAAGCCGGTCGCAAAAGTGGTTTGCTGGCCCTAGAAGAGCACGTTTCGGCTCCAACTCAGAGTTCGATTTTTCGGAAATATCCGACCTTATTGGCCTCCCCGGAGCGCCTCTCTTTCATTGTCGATAGTCTAAAGCCCTTGGTCGACGGACGGATCAAGCCGGATCAACTTGAGGGGGTGATTGAGATGGATATTCAGACAAAAACTCGTGAGGCGGAGCATTCGGCCCATGTTCTAAATTTTGCCGGGGACTCTTTGCCGGGTATCGGGATTGTCGCGGCGGTAATGGGTATCATTCATACGATGGGGGCGATTGACCAAGGCCCCACAAAAGTTGGCCAGTTGGTGGCTGCAGCTCTCTCTGGAACGATGCTGGGCGTTTTTGCGGCCTACGGTTTTGCCAATCCTTTAGCCAGCAGTATCCGGGGTTTGAACGAAGGTTATATCCAATACCTGCGTTGCACCAAAATCGCGGTGGTGGCTTTTGCGAAAGGTATGGCGCCGTTGACCGCTGCCGAGTTGGCGCGCCGGTCGCTTGATCACTCCGTGCAACCCTCGGCTGAAGCCTTGGAAACCGCCCTGCGGGGCGGTGCCGCGGCCAAATAATCACCCTCGACCCCCTCAACTATCATGGCTGGAAGCGGCGGAGCTTGGAAGGTTGCCTTTGCGGACTTTATGACCGCGATGATGGCGTTCTTTTTGTGCATGTGGCTGATGAATCAGAAGCCTGATCTATTGGAAGGCGTAGCTAAGTACTTTAGAGAACCGCCCAAAATTAAGATGCCTTGGAACACGGGCGTGCTTAAAGACCAAGCCAAAGAGGCGACGGTCCGTGACATCAATTCCAAGTCACGCAAGGAGGACGCATCTAAAGCCGCCGCAGCCGAACAGAAAAATCTCAACGCGATCGCGATGGGTTTTTACGGTATGATCAATGTGAAATCAGATGATCCCAACCGGCCGGTTGATGTGGTCGTCTCCAGCGACGGCGTGTTGATTACGCTCTACGATCGGCCCCGCAAACCGCTGTTCCAAGGTGAAGCCTCCGCCGAACTCTCGCAATGGGGTGATTTTGTTTTTCAGAATCTTGCGTGGCTGGTCGATCGTCACGCTTTCCGCGTGTCGATTGAAGGTCACTCGCGTGGTGGTTTGAAAATGTTATCTTCGGCTTATTCGGCCTGGGAACTATCGGGCGATCGCGCTAGCACGGTCCGGCGGCTCATGGCGAATGTTGCCGTCGCCGGCGAACAATTCGACCGGGTCGCGTCCTTCGGCGACACCCGCCCGGCCAAAGCCGACAAGAACGATCCCGAGAATGACCACCGCGTAGAAATTAAACTGTCGGTCGGTAGCCGTAAAGTCGCTGACTCCGCTCCAGTAAGTTCACCTGAAATTGTAAAACCATGAGGTCCTTTTTATCTGGCCGGTCGGGCGTTGCCGTTTTGGATGAGCCAAATTCCGCCGAGGTCGAGAAGCCCTCGGGCCTGTCGCTCTTGGCTTCCGCTGCTCCTCTGCCCGGCGCCGCCGCGCCCAAAGTCGGGACCTCCTCGGTCCAATGCGTCCGCGATGGGGACGTGATCAAAAAATTGATCGTGACGTGTGAATGCGGCAAAATCGTGGAGATCGACTGTCAGTACCCGACCGGCGCGCTTTAAACGTCGCCGCTATGATCAGTCTTAAACAGCTCACGCAGCTCGCTGCGTCGTCCACTGGGGTGTGGCAGGTATTTCAACCGGATGGCTCCAAAAGTGTTGGGGCTGAAGCCGCTGGAGCTACCGCAGCCGTGGACGCGAAGGAGCGGGCCGAACTACAACTGCGGCGCGCGCGTAACCTACTCTGGGAGCTGTCCTCCCGCCTCAAAAGTTTGGCCGACGAAGCGAGCGCCAGCCCAGCGATTCGGGCCCGGATGCTCGTCGACAATGCGCTTAAACTCGAAGGACTCGATGCGCGGATGTTGGCCGCGCGGGACGATAAAAACCGGTACGCCCAACTTATCCGTGAATATCAATCTGCGTTTGATTCGCTTAGCCTGAATCTCGGCGACGAGAGTATGCGGACTTTGTCGGACACGGTTCATTATCCTGAGCGCATTTATTCGCTCGGTGAGTTTGTAAAATTGCGCCGGGAGAAAGCCGGACTGGAATCGCGGGCGATGGGCATCGAAAAGAAAGTCGAAGAAGCCCGCGAAGAGTTCGCTCAAGCCGAAAACGAACATGCCTGTGTCGAAGCGTTTTTGCGGACACGCAAGGCCCAGAAAGGCTCAGCGATTGCTCTGGGCGTCGCACTATTAGGCATGGTTCTGCTCAACGTTTCGCTGATCATCGCGGCTGCCGTCGGCGTGCTGGGATTGGTCCTCTTAATCTTGGGGCTCTTGTCGTGGCTGGCCAGTGGCGTGGCCTTTGCGGCGTTTGACGAAGAGCTGAAACGGAAAGTGACCGGATTTAAGGAGGAGGGTTTTTTGGCGGTTAGCCAGCGGTTGCGTAAGGCGCAGGAAACAATGCGCGGCTTGGAAGTACGCCTTGAGGAAATTCGCAAAGAATTACGCGCCCTCGTCGCCACGCTTGGTCAGGCGACGGAATTGGAACGGAGCTGGAAGCCGATGACAGATTTAGAGGTGGATAATTTGACGCAGAAAATGACCGAAAGTTGTAAGCAGTTTTTTGGCGAACCGGGCGCGCGATTGATTTTCCAAAACAAAAAAGAGCTCGCGCTGCTTTGAGCCGCCTAGGCGGCGTCAAAAGTTAAAGGTCTTTTGCTGGGATGAGCGTTGGGATGGAGGTTGGGTGAGATAGAAAGCGATTCAGCGCGGTTTCCGGTGGGCAGATCGAATGCTCGGGATTTTCATGAACCGTTTTTCAGGCCTACGCGATCCAGCTGGATTGTTTCGGCGCTGCGCTTCTCGCAATGACCGCCTGTTGATCAAGGGACGTTGTTATAATCCTTAAAAAAACGGCAGTTGAACCACGGATGGACCCGGATGGACCCGGATCCCAAACAGCTGGGAGAAACGAACGATTCATTGTAGGGCCTCACCTTGCGTGAGGCCGTTCCCCGGCTTTATCCGGGTCACTCCGGGTCCATTCGGGTCCATTCGCGGTTAAAAAACTACGAGGGTTGGGCTGCTGCCCTGTTACACTTTTCCCCGCCGCGGCCCACTGGAAACAGCGACGAACCTAAAAAGATTTATGGGCTGGGGCGAGGGGCAGGGGCGATGGCCTCGGGCTTGGCGGCGGCGGCGAAGCGGCTGCGGGCGAGTTCCATGGCTTTCGCGCGTTGATCGGGAGTCATGTCGCGTTCGATCATGACCATGTTGCGTTGGGCGGTGGGGTTGCCTTTGACGCTGGCGAGGTTGAAGCAGACGTGGGCTTCGACGAGGTCTTTTGGGATACCGTCGCCGGTGGCGTATTTGGCCCCGAGGTTAGTCTGGGCGGCAGCGTGACCCCGGTCGGCGGCCATGCGGATCCAGCGAACGGCTTCAGCGCTGTCTTTGGGGACGCCGGCGCCAGTATCGTGCAGGAGGCCGAGGTTGTACTGGGCGAGCTCGTTGCCTTGGAGAGCGGCTTTGCGGTACCATTTGGCGGCCTCGAAGAAATCTTGGCCGATGGCGTTGCCGGTTTGGTAGAGTATGCCGAGGTTGACTTGGCCGATGGCGTTGCCGAGTTCGGCCGATTTGCGAAACCAAATGAGGGCTTCGGCGGGATTTTTTTCGACGCCGCCGCCGGTGGCGTACATGAAGCCTAGATTACATTGGGCGGAAACGCTGCCGAGTTCAGCGGCTTTGCGGTACCATTTAACGGCTTCAGCATTGTCTTTTGGAATACCGTCGCCCGTGGCGAATTTTTCGCCGAGGAGCGTTTGGGCTTCGGCGTGGTCTTGCTCGGCGGCTTTCTGGAGCCATTGGACGGCTTCGACGGCGTCTTTGGTGGTGCCCTCGCCACGTTCACAAAGTAGGGCGAGTTGGAACTGGGCCGCCGCTAGACCTTGTTCGGCAGCTTTGCGGTACCAGCGGGCGGAATCGGAGGAGTTTTTGGCGAGTTTGCTGCCGAAGAGAATGCCAAGGTTGTATTGGCTAGTGACGTCGCCTTGTTCGGCGGCTTTGCGGAGCCATTGGATGGCTTGGGCCATGTCTTTGGCGACGCCGGTGCCATTGAGGAGGATGAGGCCGAGGTTGCGTTGGGCGCCGACGTTGGCTTGTTCGGCGGCTCGACGAAACCAGAGGGCGGCTTCGGTGGGGTTTTTGGCGACGCCGTCGCCGGCGGCGTAGTGGTTGCCGAGTTTGAATTGGGCGGCGTTGTTGCCGCGCTCAGCCGCCATGCGAAACCAGCGGCTGGCTTCGGCAGCGTCTTTGGCGGGGCCGACACCGGATTCAAACATCAGGCCGAGGCTATATTGCGAAGTGATGTTATTTTGTTCGACGGCCTCTTGGTACCAACGAGCAGTTTGAATTTCCGTGGCGAGCTGATTCTCGCCGCCGCTGCGAATGAGGCTCAATTTTACGCGGGCAACGGCGTCGCCAAGTTCAGCGCGTTTGATGAGTTCGGCGGCGGACTCCCCCTCGATCTGCGCTGGGGCAATCACCGCGCAAAGGAGCCCCGAAAGCAGCAACAACAGTGGTTTCATAGTGGCATGATGATGACGCAGAAAGCTGCGACCTTTGGTCGTTCAAATCAAGGCCAACGAAACAAACCGACCCCGGCGCAGGGCCGAACTGAGCGGCGGGGAAGGGCGGGCCGTCGCGCGGCTTAAATATTGGCGTAAGTATCCACCGTCGCGCGGTCTTGAGCGACGTGGAAGACGACCCGCTGAATGTCGTCGAGGCGCAATTTGCAGGTAGCCAAGGCGCCGGGGTCGACTGTGACGGCATAGCTCGACCAGCCGCCTGGATTGGAGATAAAACGGGAGGCGTAGTCGGCGAGGTGGATGATGGAAGCGAGCGGATGATCTTTAGTTGGCTGGTGATGGAAGGCGACGGCGTCGAAAACTTCGTTCGGCAGCTTCCACTTTCGCATCAGACTGGCCCCGAGTGCGCTGTGGTCGATGAGGCAAAATTTGTTTTCGATCGCAATCCAGTTGGCGTCTTTTTCGAGGGCAGCCTCGTTCACCTGTTTCAAATTGAGCATGAGTTCCGTGCTGAGGGCGGCTTTACCGGTGTCGTGCATGAGGCCGCTGATGAAAGCGAGGGAGGGGTCGATAGAATTTCGGCCGGTTTCGGTGAGTAGTTCGCACAATCTTTGGGCGATCAGGCCGACCACCACGGAGTGAACCCAGAGCTCACGGCGCTGCATGCCATAGCCCTTGTGCTCGGCGGCAAGTAATTTACCGACACTGAGCGCGGAAACGAGGCGCAGGATCGCAGCGTAACCCATCTGGAGCACCGCGCTGTCGAGGACTTGGAGAACCTCGGCTTCGTTGCGTTTGCGTTCGATGATATTGCCCTTTTCGTCAACCTGAGCCTCCTCACTCGAATCGAGCTTCTTCACCAACTGCCCGGAGAGCTGGCGGTCAGAATAAAGCGCGGTGACGACGTGTTCGTTCTCTTGGGTGGGATTGCGTAACATCAACATCAGGCGGCACACGACCTCAAGCGAGGTGGGGAGTTCGCCCATCTGGCGCGTGATCCGCTCGACGAGCTCTTCGTTATGCGCAGTGCTCATAATGTTTTCTCCGGTTGGCCAGGTGCTTCGATGAGAATTTTACCGGTACCGTTGCGAATCGAGACGTCGCGGATGCTGGCGCCACCGAGGGCCTCAATCGGGGGCTCTAGTCCCTCGGTCTTGATCAAATCACGCAGTCGGTTTGCGACTAATTTTCCAACATTTAGGTCGATGCTCGGATCGGTGGCGCTGGCTTGGGCGGAGGTGATTTCGCTCGCGCCGATGAGGTAGACTTTGAGGCGTTTCTTGGCTTCGGCCCAAGCCTCGTCACCGGCGTAATTGCGGGAGGCGCCGCGGAGTGATTCCATCAGGGCGGGGAACGCGGTGTTGCTGAAGCCGAAGGGGGCTTTCCGGGCGAAGGTGGTGTTGCTGCTGGAGTCGGGCATCAGTACGTGGGCGATCGCGCTCGCGTGGACTTGGGCGTCGTGGACGATCAGGCAGACCCCGAAGCCGACTTGCTCGGCGGAAAATTCAACTTCCTCGCTATCGGTTGCGCGACCGGTAGCGGCGTAGACGGGTACCGTATTTGAGTTACTCATGGAGGCCTTAGTAAGGGTTAGACGGCAGGGACGTCTGGGGAAAGTCTAGGCGATCCCACTTTTAAAAATAGGCAAACAAAACAATTGTGAGCAGGGTAAAGGCAAAACTTGCCTGTGCGTTTACTGGAAATGTATAAAACTGATAATCAACTGAATATAAACATGGCATTGTCCATGCTTAATCGAGGTCATGACCGTAGGCCTTTATCAAAATACCGCAGCTCTCGCCGCCCTTGAGCGCTGGCAGCAGGCCTCTTCGCATAATATTTCCGCCAGCCAAGTGCCTGGGTTCAAGCGCCAGTTGGTCCAGTTCTCTGCTCAGCCCTCCGGCGAGCTGCGCACGGGCCAGTTTAAATCCGATGAAAGTTTGAGTGGTTCATTCCCTTCGGCCCGCGTCCGTTTCGATTTCGCCCCGGGCGAAATGGTCCAGACTCGCCGCGATCTCGATGTCGCGATCTCGGGTGATGGTTTTCTCAGCGTGCGCCTCCCGGACGGACGCGAAGGCTTTACCCGCGCCGGCCAATTGTCCGTGCGCGCCGATCGCACCTTGGTGACGTCGGATAACTTACCCGTGCTCGGGGCCGGTCGCGCGCCCATCATTCTGCAGGCGGGCGGCGCGATCTCCATCGATGCCAATGGCGAAATCAGTCAAGCCGGCCAAGTCGTCGACACCCTCGCGGTCAGTCGTTTTGCCGACACGCAGAAATTGGAGCCGCTGAGCGGTGGCGTCTTTCTGCCGACCGCCGACGAAGCCCCGATTGCCGTAGCCGGCGGCACCGTAATGCAGGGCTACATCGAGGGCAGTAACATATCCCCGATGCGCGAGATGATCGACCTAGTGTCGATTGCCCGCGCCTACGAAGCTAACCAGAAAATCATCTCCACCCGCGACCAGTTGCTCCAACGCACGCTGGACACCCTCGGCTAATCCCTTGCGACCCTCCACCCCAAGTAAACCTGCACCATGAATCTCTCCCTTTACTCAGCCGCCACGGGCATGGAGGCCCAACAGCTCAACCTCAACACGATCGCCAATAATCTAGCGAACGTGAACTCTCGTGGCTTCAAACGTAGCAAGATCGAATTCCAGGATATGCTTTACCAGAAGCCCCGGGCAGCGGGTGCTCAAAACGGCGGCGGTAACCAACTGCCCACCGGCATCGAGGTCGGTAACGGTACCCGCGTCGTTGCCACTTCCAAAGTTTTCTCCCAGGGTCAGCTCACCGCCACCGGCGAAAAGTTCGACCTTGCGATTCAGGGTGACGGCTTTTTCGAAGTCCAACGCCCCGACGGTACCCTCGCTTACACCCGCGACGCTTCCTTCAAGATCAACGCCACCGGCCAAGTTGTCACCAGTGATGGTCTGCCGGTGCTCAGCGGCTTTCAAACGATTCCTCCCGGCACCACCTCCGTGACCGTAGCCGAAAACGGTGAAGTCACCTTGGGCAGCGCTGCCGGTTCGCAGACCTTCCGTCTCACCCTCACGCGCTTCGCCAATCCCGCCGGTCTGGATAGCCTCGGCTCCAATCTCTTCCGCGAGACTACCGCCAGCGGCACGCCCGAGGCCGGTGCGCCCAACGAACAGGGCTTCGGCTCGATTCAGCAGGGCTACGTCGAGACCTCCAACGTCAACATCGTCGAGGAAATGGTGAACATGATCCTCGCCCAGCGCGCCTACGAATTAAACAGCAAGGCCATCCAGTCCTCAGATGAAATGCTCCAGAAAGTCAACGAGCTGAAACGCTAATTATGACCACCCGTTTTATCCTGATTCTCAGCCTGCTCGTAGCGCCGCTGGCTTTACGCGCTCAAAACGAAGCCCCCGTTTGGGTCGCCGAGATCACCGAGCGGATCCACGCGCACTTCGGGCTCGAAGGTGACCTGCATCTCGTGCCGGTAAACGGCGGCAATTTCGCGCCTAAGGCCGGTGCCACGGTTTCGGTCGTTGAATTTCCCTCAGGTATTTCTGCGCAATTCTTGCTGCGCGTACGCACGGAAGTGCCGGGCGAAGCGAGCCAGGAACAGACGGTCGTCGTGCGCGCGAATCTTTGGCGCTCCGGCTGGAAACTCCGCCAACCTAGCCAGCGCGGCGACGTGCTCGATTCGTCAGCGCTCGAACCCGTCCGCATCGATGTGCTGCGCGATCGCGACGCGTTGTCCTCCATGCCCCAAGGGGATTATATTTTTACCCGCGCTGTGCCGCCGGATCGTTTGCTCACGTGGCGTGATTTGGCTGCCCGTCCGGTGGTGCGTCGTGGCCAGGTGGTCGAGGTTCTCGCTCAAAGCGGTCCGGTTTCCGTGTCGCTCAAGGGTATGGCCATGCAAGACGGCGCCCGCAACGAGACGATCCGCATCCGCAATCTGCAATCGAACCGTGAATTCACCGCCCAAGTTACCGGTGAGAGCCGCGCGGTTATCCGTCTCTAACTCATCATGAAACTTTGTCTCATCTGCTT